>JAAYMA010000029.1 GCA_012521615.1 Clostridiaceae bacterium
ATGACAGGGCGATTCAGAAATTCACTGTTATTTCTGACTTCACCGGGGGTTTTGCCCGTAACTTTCTTATATATTTTATAAAAATAGCTTGGTTGTTGAAGCCCTACATACTTTGTTATTTCTTCAATGGGCATATCTGTTTTGGTAAGAAAATCAGTAGCTTTGTTTATTCTTTGCTGTATCATATAATCAGTAAAACTCAGTCCAACCTCTTTTTTAAATAGCCTGCTGAAATAACTGCAATTCATATTGACCATATTTGCCATGGATTCACAGGTAATATTTTCATCGAGGTGTTTATCAATATATTCAAGGACTGTATTGATTTCTTTTCGCGAAGTGGTAATCCTCATCTTGTTCAGGTTTTGAACATATAATTGAAAAGCTTTCAGTAAATTATTTTTCAGAGAAACAAAAGTATCCATATTCTGACTCATGGAGTAAATCAAATCGTCACCAAAATTTGCTTTCAACTGTAACTCAAATGCAATTCTCATAAATATTTGCCTTATTTTTTTCGGATTGAATTTTAAAGTTTCTGCCTGTGATAAAATCTGCTGAAGAATCTTTTCACTATCTGTTGACTCGTTTACATCAATTGATAACTGGAATTTCTTTATAAGTTCAGTCATTCTTTCTTCTACATTATAAAAATCAGTTTCTTTATTTGTAACTACAGCTCCACTTCCATAATAAAAATAACTGTCCCTCAATTCTTCAGCTTCCCTGAGACCAACCTTTATTTTGCTGTAATCTTTATATTCACTGCTGATACATGAAGAAATATCAACATCTAAGTACTTTTTTATAAGCCTGTGGAACTCCTTCAGTTTATGTTGGACAAGAGAAATGTAATTGTGCGAAACAATCATAACAATCCTGTCCATCATATATGGCAGACAAACTATTATTCCTTTTTCATTCATAACTTCTTCAGCAACGTTCATTATACTGAATTTAAGCAAATTACCGCTTAGAGAGCTTCTTTCAATAGTTTTATTATAGTTATCAATAAAGCTGCATACCACTCTGAAGGGGGATAAAGGCAAATCGACATTCAAGGTTTCTGCACTTTTTAAAATATCGTCATTTTTGTTTAAGGTACCTTCCATAATATCAGTGATGAATTTCTCCAACAGAACGATTCTGTTTTTTAAAAGCTCTGATTTAAGCAGCCTTTCACTTTCTTTCTTAGATTTGTCTTCTTCTATTTTAGTTTTTATTTTTTTAAGTACTTCCACCATGCTCTCAGAAGTGAGTGAATATTTTAATATATAATCATCAACATCTATTTTTAAAGCCTCCTGTGCAAATTTAAAATCCTCATGACATGTGAGCATAATGCATCTTACATCAGGTTTTATCTCTTTGATTTTGTATACAAACTCCAACCCGTCCAAAACAGGCATAGTAATATCGGTTATCACAAGATCCGGCATATTTTTACTGCACAGTTCACAGGCCTCGGCACCATTTTTAGCCCGCCCTGTAATCTTGAAACCATTCTCCTCCCAAGGCACAACTTGTTCAAGCCAGTCGAGCATTTCAATATCATCGTCAACTATAATTGTCTTTATCATATTTTTCACTCTCCCCCTCCATAAAAGCAGGTAAAGTAATAATAGCCGTTGTGCTTACCCCTGGAATGCTTTCATATTTTATACCGTATTCCTCTCCATAATGAGCTTTTATTCTTTGATTTACGTTTTTTACACCTATCGAAGAAAATCTGATATTCTTATCGTCATGGTCCTGTTTCAATGGATCTGTAACCAAACCTTTACCGTTATCATAAATATAAATTATTACTTTATCAGGTTCCATTTCAGCATTTATGGATATTAAACCTTCACGGTTCAATCCTTCAAAAGCATGAATTATTGAATTTTCCACAATAGGCTGCAGTAATAGTTTCGGTATCTCATAATCTGACAGTATTTCCGGGATGTTGAATTCAACACTGAAAGATGTTCCATGCCTCATTTGAAGTATTTTAATGTAGTTTTTCAGATTTTCAATTTCCAGGCTGAGTGGGATCATGTTCTTGCTTTTCAGTGTAATCTTTAACAGGTTAATCAAAGCAAGAATTATTTCTGAAGCTTTTTCCTTTTTGTTCAATTCCACTGCGCGTCTGACAGAATTCAGGGTATTAAACAGAAAGTGGGGACTTATCTGAGCATACAGTGCTTTTAGTTCTGCCTCCCTTTTTTCTTTTTCCTTGTCCAGATTCTCTTTCAGAAGCTGCTGAATGTTTTGTTTCATTTTATCAAAGTTTTGCTCAAGTAATTCCACTTCGTTCCTTGTTGATTTATCAGCCTTTTTCCCTTTTACTCTGAGATCTGTATTCTGCATGGCTATTGATAATCTCTTTAAAGGAATGGAAATACCTCTCGCTATTCTAACAGATACCAGAATGAATATTGTAATAATACCAAAATTAAATAATAAAAGATTTTTGGAGACATCTTTAAATTGAACTGAGATATCAGTCAACGGCTTAATATCAACAACAGCAAACTCTTCATCAGCAATTGTTTTATTTGTCAGCAAATATCTTTTATCAGAATAATCAAGTGTTACCTGTCCATTTTCCGGGATATCGGCATTAAATACAGATTTAAAAGATTTAGTAAGCCACTGAGGTTCGGTTGAAGCGATGATTTTCATATTTTTGTCCAGCAGAACTCTTGTAGAAGGAACACTTTCTGTTTTCATCAGTTTTATAACTTCATCAACCGGTAAATTGACTATGATTATGCCGGAAGTTTCAGGCAGATACTTGCTGTCTACTGTCTTACCCAGGTCAGAAAATAATTCGATTCATTCTTGTTGCCTTTTACTTCTTCTATTCCAATAAATTGAAATAAGCTGTCAATATTCCTGATAAAATGCGAATCATATTTCTCGAGATATTTTTTAAAGTGATCATCAGATGCATTAAGATTTGTATATGCAATATTGCCGGATACAGATAAGAGAGTAAATTTAGTATCTATTCCACGAGTAAAGGATATACTGTCACATATGCCGTTCAACTTTCTGAGATGTTCCAGCAGACTGACTAATTCCTTGCCGTCCAGTTCTTCCTTTCTTTTATTCAAAATAGTGAAATAATCCATTGTTGTCTCGTTGTTGGATAAATACAAGGTAGCATTTTTTATTTCATTTATTGCGTTTGATATACTGATGGACACTATTTCAGAATTACTTATAAGGCGTCTTTATAGGTCTGAGAAACTATAAGCTTTTCAGTAATACTAAAAGAAATAATCAATGAAAAAATTGCAGGAACAACTATTATAGCAATAAAAGCAAAAAGGATTTTACCGAATATACTGAGCCTATTAAATGAAGCATATATTTTTCGTATCATTAAAACAGCCTCTGTATCTTTATATTTATCATCTTTACCTAACTTAATTATAAAGTTTTTTGAGAGACTGTGCCATAAAAAGTCATGCAAACATATTATTCAGTCATAAAAACATAAATACTAATTGCCCCTAATTATGTTTTTCTTTCAACAAATCCCTGATTTCTTCCAGTAATTGTATCTCTTCAGATTTCTCTTTCTTTTCCTCTTTTTCTTCTTTAATTTCTTCTTTTCTCTTAAATTTGTTGATTAGGCGGATAAAAATAAAAATACTTAAAGAAATGAGAAGAAAATCAATAATATTATTTATAAATGCTCCGTATTTTAAGATGATCTGCTCTCCATCAGGATTCTTAATCAAAGGAATTCCTGCTTCTGCAATATTTATCCTGCCAATAACAACACTCAAAACTGGCATTATAACATCATCGACTAAGGATGTAACTATTTTACTGAAGGCAGCCCCTATAATTACCCCTATGGCAAGATCAAACATATTGCCCTTTATTGCAAATTTTTTAAACTCATCTATAAATTTTCGCATTTTGTCCATACCCCTTTTATTTTTCTGACTGACCTAACCCATAATTTGCGCATTTCATTCCAATTTAGTTATAATGTTCATAGTGTGCTCAAATGCCCAATTTCATGTTACAGTAATAAACGCCAAAAAAACAGGTAAAATATTGAAATATAATATTACAATCCTTTGAACAGTTGTAAACGTTTTGTGAATTTAATTGACTTAATCAATGAGTTGTGCAAGAATATCTTAGTCATTATGCAGTTACTATAAAACAGATTAAGGTGAACGGAATGGCAAAGAAAAAAAAGAGAAAAAATAAAAAAGTAAATAAATGGAGTTTTATATTTGCAATTATTGTTACTGTTCTTATAATTGCCGGAATAAAATATTTATATCGTGATGCTATTGAGGAAAACGAGACAATCAGATTTATAGGCCGTATTATAAGCTCTGAAGACGCTGGTGATACTATCCGTAAGCGGAGAACAGATACCCAGAAACCTTATAATATCACAAATGGACAGAAATATTACAAAAGTCTTGTTGATAAAAATAATATAAATCTACTTTTAATCGGCCCGGATGAAAGCGGGACAAATTACGATACAATGCTGATTGCCAGTATTGACGATGAAAACAATGTTGTAAAATTTATAAATCTTCCAAGGGATATATATGTAGATTACAGTGATGAGATGAAAAACCAGCTTAAAAAAGTTTGGCCATCCTACAGCTCATCAAAGGGTATTTTCAAAATTAACGCCGCACACACACTGGGGAAACGGATTAACTACAAAGGCGGCGAAGGCAGGTTCAAAAATCCTGAGTTCGACTTTACCTGCGACCTTTTGGAAGAAATTTTCGGTATATATATAGATGATTTTCTTTATCTGAAACCTTCAAGCTTAAGACGGGTTGTGGATTACTTTGGCGGAGTTGAAATAGATGTTCCCTATCTGATGAAATACAGTGACCCTACCCAAAATTTATATATTAATATACCGAAAGGTCTCCAGAAACTTGACGGCGAAAAAGCAGAAGGATTTGTGCGCTACAGGCAGGGCATTGATGAAAAGGGCAAATATAAAAGTATTGGTGATATAGAACGTAAAAAAAACCAGATCACTTTTGTTAAGGCCTTTATAGATCAGCATCTTAACCTGAAAAATATCGGCAAGATTATTACCATATTCAATGATTTGAATTCATATGTCATTACAAGCGTAGACAGCGGCGAAAAGGCCGGCGAATATGGAAAACTTGCAAAAAAACTTTATGATAACAAGTTTACACAAGTCAGCGAAGAAATAGAATGCTCCAACATGAAAATTGGCGGCATATATTATCTTAAACTTAAAACAGCAGATTAATGTTTCTGCTGTTTTGCTGATTTTATAACTTAATTTTCATAAAAAATATTGTTGATACACAATTTTAAGTGTATAATTAATGCGGTTTTTGACTAATTAACACAAAATACTGGGAGGATTTCTTCAAAATGGTAAGTATGATCAATGACCTTATCTCAGCCCTGATGAACGGCGATACTGCAACAGCATCTGCAATCGGAATTGATTTCCTTCAGATGATTATTATGTTCATCATAGGCGGTATACTTATTTATCTGGCAATTAAAAAAGATTATGAGCCGGCTTTGCTCTTGCCCATAGGATTTGGTGCAATTATCTGTAACATACCTTTCACAAGTATTGTTACACATCCGGAAACCGGAGAATTAGGTGTTTTCGGTTTCCTTTACGAAACAACCATTGCAAATGAGTTGTTTCCAGTACTTATTTTTATAGCAGTAGGTGCAATGATTGACTTTACGCCTCTTTTCCAAACTCCTTCCATGTTATTCTTCGGAGCGGCTGCCCAATTTGGTATTTTTGCCACCATGCTTGTAGCAATTCTTCTTGGGTTCAGTCTTTCTGAAGCAGGAGCGATTGGTGTAATAGGAGCTGCTGACGGTCCTACAACTATATATGTTGCAAATGCATTTAAATTAAAAGAACTGATTGGACCTCTTTCAGTGGCAGCTTATTCATATATGTCTCTGGTACCTATAATTCAGCCACCTGTCATTAAAGCACTTACAACCAAGGAAGAAAGAAAAATCAGAATGGAATTCAAACAGAGAAATGTCAGCAAGTTGGCAAAAATTCTGTTTCCAATTGTTGTAACGGTTATTGCAGGACTTATTGCTCCTGAAAGTGTTGCTTTAATTGGTGCTCTTATGTTCGGTAATCTGATCCGGGAATGCGGTGTTCTTAACAGATTGTCAGAGACTGCATCAAATGTATTGTCAAATCTTGTTACATTACTTTTGGGTATTACCATAGGAACGACCATGCAGGCTGATGCCTTCCTTAACTGGAAAACACTATTGATTATGGTAATGGGACTTGTGGCATTTATATTTGATACTGCAGGCGGTGTTCTTTTCGCTAAATTCCTTAACCTGTTCAGAAAGCAAAAGATTAACCCGATGGTTGGTGCCGCTGGTATCTCTGCTTTCCCCATGTCAGCCCGTGTCATACAGAAAATGGCTAAGGAAGAGGATCCTATGAACTTTGTTCTTATGCAGTCAGTTGCGGCCAATGTTGCAGGTCAATTGGGTTCAGTTGTGGCAGGAAGTATGATTCTGGTCCTTGTAGGACGTATTATAGGTTTATAATAGGAGGTCTTAATTATGAATTGGGAAGTTATTAAACCAACTTTTTATCAGGGTCTTGAAGTTATGTTGTACGGCCTTCTTGGTGTATTTGCTGTTCTAATACTTTTCTATATAGTTGTTACACTGCTTGGCAGAATACCCGAAAAGAATCAGGAAAGCGAATAAAAGCGGGCACAAGTCTTCTCCTAAAAATACTGAATACTTTAAAGGACATGGCAAAGGTTATCCAGCCATGTCCTTTTTATACTAATGTGCTCCGCAGGAGGCAATTGAGGCCATCATGTATCTAATTTATCTGTTGTTTGAATGTCTTTAAAAACAACCTCAACAGTTGTTCCCTTTCCCGGTTCACTTGATAAATTTATCTTTCCTTTATGAAACTCTACACCATGTTTTACAATGGAAAGCCCCAGACCTGTTCCGCCGGTATCCCTTGAATGAGATTTGTCTACCCTGTAAAAACGTTCAAATATACGACTTTGATGTTCCTTTGGAATACCAGGGCCATTGTCTTTAACAGTTAATATCACATTTTCGTCAGATTTGCGGACAATTACCTCCACAATTCCCTTTTCATAATTATATTTAATTGCATTGTCACATAAATTAAAAACTATTTCCTGCAAAATTTGTCTTACACCTGAAATTACAGCCTTCTGGCCTTTTACTGAAAAGTCTATTCCCTTTTGTAAAGCCTGTAATGTCAATTTCTCGGCGGTTTCCTTCACGACTTCAAACAGGTCAACTTTTTCAAATTCAAAATTTATATTTTTCTCATCCAGTTTTGATATCTGAATAATATCATCCACAAGCCTTATAAGATGTCTTGTTTCATTATAAATACGCTCAGAAAATACTGAAATATCCTCATGTTTCACCAGTCCGTTCATCATTAACTCTGCATAGCCTGAAATTGATGTAAGAGGGGTTTTAAGCTCATGGGACACATTTGCAGAAAATTCACGGCGCAATTTTTCTGCAGTTTGCCTTTCTGTAATATCCAAAATGAAAAGAATAATACCCTCAGCAGGCTTTTGCCCTTTTACCGGACTTGCCAGGATATTGAAAGTATTATCACCCTTAACAAAAGTATCCTCGTATGTTTCTCCCTTCATTGCAGCTTCTACGGCATTCTGAAGTGGAATACTCCTGTTGAGCTGGAGTATATGTTTATTGATGTTGTCTTTCAGTTCAGTACCAAATATAAAAGCAGCTTTTCTGTTGATGGATAATATCTGTCCTTTGCTGTTCAATATTATTATACCTTCATCAACATTCTCAGTTATTGCATTAAACTCCTCCTGCTTTTCCCTGAGTTTTTGGAACTGCAGTTCTATTTGTTCATTCTGCTTTGCCATACGGGACAATAGCGGTGATAGCTCATCATAAACATCATTTGACAGAGGATCTTCCAAATTCAGATTATTCAGGGGAACAATAATTTTTTTTGTCAGCAGATTAGCGATAATCATTGTCAATATGATGACTAATACCGAAATTACAGTTATGTATGGTATGAAATTTAAAACAGATTTAAAAACACTGTTTACCCTCGCTGAAACTCTGACAACAGTGCCGTCCTGAAGACGTATAGCATGATAGAAAGTCTGGGTACCAAAGGTTCTGGAAAGATGAACTGCTTCACCGGAACCATTATTGAGAGCATCAGATATTTCAGGTCTGTCAAGATGATTTTCCATACTACCTGGGTCAGCACTGCTGTCAAACAATACAGTTCCGTCACTTGCAATCCATGTGATCCTGCTGGAAAAATTCTGATCAGCAAGTTCAGAGAAAATCTTTTCACCGTTCAGATTAAATCCCACTGAAACAAAATGGGCCTCATTGCGTACTTCCTGCTTCATTCGAGCATAAAATTCCCCATAAATAAAGCCGGTAATAAGAAATGCAGTAGACAGAATAGATAAAATAATCAAAAGTAACATGCTTCTATAGATGCGCTTTTTCATTTTTTCTCTCCGATTCTATACCCCACACCCCGCACAGTTTCAATACATGAGCCTGAATCCCCTAATTTTTGCCGCAAACTTCGGATATGAACATCCACCGTGCGGGTTTCACCTTCAAAATCATAACCCCAAACCTCTTTAAGAAGTTTGTCCCTGGAAAAGACAATACCGATATTTTCAAGCAAGTATCTTAAGAGCTCAAATTCTTTTAAAGTTAAAACTACTTCCTTACCATCAACAAGAACATAATGCTTATCAACATTCATTGTAACTTGGCCGACAGTTAGTTCCTTAGGCTTTTCCGACACATTTGCCCTTCTTAACACAGCCTTTACACGGGACAGAAATTCCATAATACCAAATGGTTTTGTAATATAATCATCTGCTCCGGTATCAAGTCCCAGAACCTTGTCATATTCCGAGCCCCTGGCACTAATCATAATTACCGGAATATTCCTTGTTTTTGAGGAACTCTTTAGATTTTTCAATATTTCAATCCCATCATCTTCCCCGGGTAGCATAATATCAAGCAAAACAAGTAAAGGCAGTTTTTCTTCCAGTGCCTTATAAAAAGATTTGCTTTCACTGAAACCCACAGCATCAAAGCCATCGGTTTTTAAAGCATAGATAATTAATTCTCGGATACTGCTGTCATCTTCCACGCAATATATCATCTGTTCGCACCATCTCTGTGCTTTCCTGTAATGGAAAACTCGACCCATTCAGCTATGTTTGTTGCATGATCGCCAATTCTCTCAAAATATTTGGCAATCATCATAAGGTCAATAGCAGACTCTCCATTGTCAGGATCCTCATGTATTAATTTTATCATATCATGTTTGACATCATTGAACAATTCATCAACAATATCATCATATTCAATCACAGCTTTTGCCAGCTCCAGATCCTGTCGAACATAGGCATCAATGCTGTCTGAAACCATTTTAATGGTAGCTATTGCCATATCACTGATATGACTGGTATTCTGTTCAGGCTTTATATTCCCTAATAAAGTTATCTCCGATATATCTGCAGCCTGATCCCCTATCCGCTCCATATCTGTTATCATTTTTAAGGCTGATGAGATTTGCCGAAGATCCCGGGCAACAGGCTGCTGCTGGAGTAACAACTTCAAACACAGGCTTTCGATCTCCCTTTCCTTTTGATCTATTTCTTCATCTGCAGCGACAGCCATTCTGGCAAGTTCCCTATCCCCGCTAATCAGTGCTTTTACAGCTTTGGCTATGGCTCCCTCTATAAGTGCGCCCATCTGTATCATCTGCGTTTTTAAATATTCCAGCTGCTCATCAAATCTAATTCTCATTATCCAAACCTCCCGGTTATATAATCCTCGGTGCGCTTATCCTTAGGTATACTGAACAACTCCTCTGACTTGTTATATTCTATTACTTCACCGTGCAGGAAAAAAGCTGTTGAATCAGCAATCCGTACCGCCTGCTGCATGTTATGTGTAACTATAATAATGGTATAATTTTTTTTCAAGTCAACAACAAGTTCCTCAATCTTGGCGGTTGATATGGGATCAAGAGCAGATGTAGGCTCATCCATCAGCAGAACTTCGGGCTGGACAGCCAGAGCCCTTGCTATACAAAGCCTCTGCTGCTGACCACCGGAAAGTTCCAACGCGCTTTTTTTGAGGCGATCTTTTAATTCATCCCAAATAGCAGCCTGCCGGAGAGATTTTTCAACAATATCATCCAGTTTGATCTTTGATCGTACTCCATGTGTACGAGGTCCAAAAACAACATTATCATAAACACTCATGGGAAAAGGATTAGGCTTTTGAAAAACCATTCCAACCCGTTTTCTGAGCAGGTTTATATCCATGTCCCCATAAATATTTTCATTGTCCAACAAGATCTCACCGGTAATGCGGCATCCTTCAACAAGGTCATTCATACGATTTAAAGATTTAAGCAAGGTTGACTTTCCGCAACCTGACGGACCGATAAATGCTGTAATTTCATTTGCCTTTATATCCAGATTAATATTTTTTAAAGCCTGAAAATCGCCATAATATAAATCCAAATTCTTAATTCTTATTTTGACCATTTAGAACCCTTTCCATCTTACTTAAATTTTAGTAAGTTTTCTTGCTATAAAAGCCGAAAACCAGTTTATTAATATAACAATTAACAAAAGCACAACAGCAGTTGCATATGACTGGTCTACATACAAGCCTTCACTGGCTAAGGCATACATGTGAACCGACAGTGTACGGGTAGAATCAAACAAAAAATCCTTCCCTGAGGGTATTTCAGCTACAGTTCCTGCTGTATATATCAAAGCCGCTGTCTCCCCCACAATTCTTCCAATTCCTAAAATTACTCCGGCTAATATACCCGGCATTGCTGAAGGCAGGACAATTTTAAAAACTGTTCTGAGTTTGCCGGCACCAAGTCCGTAACTGCCTTCCCGGTATGAGTCGGGGACTGATTTTAATGCTTCCTCTGATGTCCGCATAATCAGCGGTAAAATCATTATTGATAGTGTAAAGGCGCCTGCAAGAAGGGACATCCCCCAGCCAAGAGCTGTTACAAAGAACAACATACCAAAAAAACCATAAACTATTGAAGGAATACCTGAAAGTGTTTCAGCTGTAATCCTGATTATATTTACGAACTTGTTACCTCTTTTTGCATATTCAACAAGGTAGATGGCTGAAAAAACACCTATTGGACCTGCAATCAGAATTGATATAAAAGTCATTATTACCGTATTTATCAGAGCAGGCAGTAAAGATACATTCAAAGTAGTATAATTCCACTCGAAAAGTTCCGGTCTTATATTGGGTATGCCCTTGATTACTATATAGCCAATCAGAAATAGCAGAATCCCAACAGTCACTATTGCAGATACGATAACTAAAGCAAAAAGGACCAATGACAGCGGACTTCTTTTATAGGATTTTAGTTTTTGTCTTAAAGTTCTAGTATTGATATATTCCATCATCTGGCCCTCCTCTTAACTATGGACAGGAGTAGATTTATAAGAAGAATAAATACAAAAAGTACAACTGCTGTAGCAATCAAAGCTTCCCTGTGCAAGTCGGCAGCATATCCCATTTCGATTACAATATTTGCAGTAAGAGTTCTGACTCCTTTCAAAAGCCCTTTTGGCATTCTTGCCTGATTTCCTGCAACCATAATTACTGCCATTGTCTCTCCTATGGCTCTGCCTATTCCAAGGACTACAGCGGCCATTATACCTGATTTTGCTGCTGGAAGCTCAACAAAGAAAATACTCCTTTCATGACTTGCTCCAAGCGCAACCCCACCTTCATAATAGTTTCGAGGTACCGCTCTTATTGCCGATTCGCTCACCCCTATGATAGTCGGCAGTATCATTATCCCAAGGAGGATTGATGCTGTAAGCATGCTGCTTCCTGTGCCTCCAAAAGTATCACGTATAAAAGGTACTATTACTACAAGTCCGAAAAATCCGTAAACAACTGAAGGTATACCCGCAAGCAAGTCTACGGCAGGCTTTAAAATACGATATAACCTTTTAGGGCAATACCTCGCCATGAATACTGCAGTCAAAACCCCGGTAGGTACTCCAATAAGAATAGCTCCCGCTGTCACATAAATACTTCCCAATATCATAGGAAAAATTCCATATGAAGGTGGCGTATTACCTGGTTTCCAGTTTACTCCAAGAAGAAACTCAAAAAATCCTATTTTAGCCATAGCCGGAACACCATTTATAAACAGGAACAAGCAAATAAGTGCGACAGCCAGTATGGAGGTACTGGCCGCCATGAAAAATATTATTTTCATGATGTTTTCTTTAAAATTCTTCATTTACTTTCACCTTAAAAACTTCTGCAATTACCGCCTGAACTAATTAGCCTATCAGGCTGTTAAGCCATCATTTGCTTCAAATTATTTTACTTGCCCGAAAATTCTTCTGATATTTCATCCCAGGATGTGACTTCACCTTTGAATATTTTATTGACCAGCTGACTTGTAATATTGTTTACCGGATTTTCGTTATTAACTATGACTGCAAGACCATCCAGTGCGATAACAGTTGCGTTAAGTTTTTCAAGCTCACTTTCTTTCAGCTCTCTTGAGGCCATACCAATATCACATGTTCCTTCTATGGTCGACAACATACCGGTTGTAGAATCACTGAGCTGTATTTCTATTTCCGCTCCAGTATTTACTTTCAGATAAGCTTCCTTCAGTTTTTCCATTACGGGCGTCACTGATGAAGAGCCGGACACTACTATTTTTCCTGATGGCTTATTGCCGGTGTATGGTCCTTCTTCTGTAGCTGAGATATATCCACTTTCTTCTACAACCTTCTGCCCGTCACTGCTGAGAATAAAGCTGATAAAGTCCTCAGCCAGCTCACCTATATCATCTCTGGTGGCAATATTGAAAGGTCTGAATACCTTATAAGATTTGTTTTTAATGTTTTCAACACTTGCTTCCACACCGTCAATTCTTAAAGCTTTTACACTGTCATTTAAAGAACCCAGAGAAATATATCCGATAGCATATTTGTTCCCTGCAACAGTTGTCATTACCACTGAAGTACTGTTAACAATGGTTGCTTCTTCTGTTGTATAATCAACTTTATTTCCATTCTCATCCTTATCCTCAATCCCAAAAAGTTCAATAAAAGCTCCTCTTGTACCAGAGCCATCTTCACGGGAAACAACTACTATTTCATTTCCTCCTTTTTTCGTACAGCCTGTAACTAAAAGTGCCAAAATCATAATGATTGCTATTATTCGTGCTGCTATTTTCATAATCTTTCTCTCCTTTTTCTATGAATAAATGTTTCTGTGACAATATAAATGTTAAAGCAATCATGTTAAAGTAAGATGCATACTTTTGTAAAATCTCTGTAAAATAGTGTCTGGCTTTAAATTATGCAACTTTCCCCGTCAAAGATAAAATATTTAAAACCTTGCCATCTTAAAAGAATTCAAAATTAAAAGAAACTTATCTAAAATAAAACATTTATAAATTTAATATGCTTTTCTTTTGCATTAACTATGATGGCATTTTATACAATTGTGTAGAATAGAAAAAGGAGCCGCTTTTTAATTTTACAAAAGAGCTGCTCCTTATTTGTTAAACAATTTTAAATTGATGAGATGCATCAAGACAGAAACAAAATAGTATTATTTCAGTCAGTTATAGCAGGAAGTTTTAACCCCTGTATACTAAATAATTTTTTGCACAAAACTGCTGCCAGATAGCTTGAAAGAATATCGCCGCCAATACATAGAATAAATCCATAATAAATTGCATTCCACAGGGTAAAAGAATTAGCCAGGTAAAATTTTTGTATTACATATAAATGTACTACACCTAAAGAATAAATTACAGCTAACCCTCCAAGAATAGCTAAAAAAATACCGCCGATAGTCTTTTTCTTTAATTTTTGAAACAGGAAACCTGTCAAGTAAGCTCCCCCTATGAACCCTATAATATACCCAAATGTAGGATTGAATATATAGGAAATGCCTCCACCCTGTGTAAAAACTGGAATACCTATAAGCCCTAAAATAGCATAAAGAAGCTGGGCAAATGCTCCGTTTTTCGGTCCCAGCAGTATTCCTGAAATACTTACAAAAAAAACCTGGAATGTAAATGGAACTACAGGAACTGGTACTTTAAGATATGCCCCTACCGTAGTAAGCGCCGCGAAAAGCGAAATTAAAGCCATACTTTTAATAGTGTTCTTCATTGGTATCCTCCTTATTGATAACAATGTACGAGTGATTTTATGTTAATTTAAGCAGAAAAAAAAAGTATTGTCAACCTAAAATTCATGTTAGGTTAACAATACTTTTTACGGATAGTAATTCGATAATTATTTGGCCATTATTGAATAAGTACCCGGATCCAATCCATAAAACATATAGACACCATCCTGATTTGTATGGGTTACCTGAACAGGAATGTTATTTGAGTTTAACAAAACAACCAGTGCCTTTTCTACTGGCAAGCCCTGGCTGTCTGTAATTATTCCGTGTATTGTTCCTTTCAGTGCTTTTCTTTGTAAGTAGACTGTCTCAAGTGTAACTACAGGTTGATGCGCTGCTACCTCTAAATTTACAATTTTTTCTGCGTAATACTGGGACTGAAAAGCTATTCTATAAATCCCCGGTTCAATATTGTCGAACAGATATAAGCCTTCTTCATTGGAGAAAGTAAAGTCATACGGGTTCAGGCTGTAACTTTTAAATAATGTTATTTTTATCCCTTTAATCGGTTTTTGATCTATATCTCTTACATTTCCATAAAAAACCATTCCACCATTAATGGATGGCACAAGTTCTATATTTATAGCTTTCTTTTCCAGGCTGGAAGTTGGAAATGCTTCACTTGAAAATATTTCATACCCTTTTTTATTTGCTACCAATCTGATATTTGGACTGAAATTACCATGTAAGGTGAAGTTTCCGTCTACATCAGTAAAATTATATACAATAGGGCCGTATTCGCAGTCGCATATCTTTATGCAGGCACCTTCAACAGGCTTTCCGGTTATTTTGTCACACACATGCCCCATTATAGTATTTTCGTCAAAGGTCATATCGCTGAGTACAAGATTTTGTATGAGATCTTCTTTACCTTCTGTTATAATGACCTTCTGAGGTGGAGTTGGTAATACTGTTTTACTCACGCATATCCTCCTCACATTCCCTACTAAAACAGTATATGTGAATACCCGGCATATTGTGAAAATGGTTAATTTGATTCACAGAAACCATATTTTGAGCATATACTGATATATCCATTTCTATTTCGAATTATGGGGGCCCGGCCATGCGCAAAATTAAGGAAGAGTATTTATTGAGGCAATCACAGTTTAAAGAATTATCGGGTGTGGCAAACTCTATCCGTCTTGACCTGTCTTTAAAACACAATCCATATATCAATTCAGGAAGAATAACAGGAAAAGTTAAGGACGAAACAGGAAAACCCGTTGTGAACGCCAATGTCGTTATATTCAACGAAAATTACGAAATTATTGCTAATACTCTGACTGAGAACAATGGTGTATATACAATTCCCACATTAGAGGCAGGTACAAAATATTTTGCATATGCCAAAGCACCGGGATACAAGCTTTCAGAGCCGGGTATACTGGCGGTTAAAGCACTTGAAACACTGGAAATGGACTTTTGCCTCCAAAACGATTCGGATGAGGCTTCAGCAGTAATAATAGGAACAGTTCAAAATTTCGATAATTTGCCTGTCGCGACTGCTTCCATTGAATTGTATAAAAAAGAGGATAATTATCAAATACCAATTACTCTTACTTTTTCCAATGAGATTGGCCAGTTTATCCTAAGTAAACTCAATATAGATTCTTATTTGCTTAAAATCAATGCACAGGGATACTTCAGTGAATATTATCCGGTAGAGATTAGACAAATGAATGAAATTATACCTGTTACAATAACTTTAAAGAAAGATCTTAAAGCTTCCAAAGGAATTATAGCCGGGGTAATCACAGATGACCAGGCTCAGCCCATATCTGATGCAGACGTGGTACTTTTCCGTACAGGTCAAAACGATGAAAAAATTCCTGTTGCCTATACCCGAACAAATAAAGAAGGTGTTTATATGTTTGTGAATGTACCGCCCGGTTCTTACTGCATCAATTCTAACCGAACTGTAATAATATGATTATATCAATATTGTAATCATTTCTTTATTGTAATTTTTTAAAATTTGTAGAAAAAAGGTTTGCAATATGATTTATCTGAATGTATAATAACCTCATAAAGTTAGCTGTGCCTTTAATATGCGGAAGGAGCTTAATTTTGCGTCTTAAATTTAAATTTGGCGATTTTTTTGTTTTAACAGCTATAATAGCCGTGGCTATCCTGGTGACCCTTAATTTTCATAAGGTCGACAGTTCTGCAAAGATAGCTGTTATAATACAAAACAATGAAGTTCTTGAGCGTATTAATCTGGACCAGCTAACAGAGGTAGTATACGTAAAATATGAAGGAAAATACCCAGGGATTATCGAAGTAAAAAACGGAAGCATCCGGTTTAACTCTGCCGATTGTCCTGATAAGGTGTGTGTCAGGACAGGCTGGATTTCCAAACCTGGCCAGATAGCTGTTTGTCTCCCTGCCGGAGTGATTATAAAAATTGAAGGTGAAAATCCTGACTTTGATTTAATAGTAAAATAACAATTATAATTTCAAAATTCACACTTCAGGACCTTGACAAAATAAACTCCTCTTAAATCAAAACAGGATTTTATGGATTACTTTGTTAATATCTTAACAGAATTCATTACACAAAAAAATTTAACAAGTGATTTAAATCACCAAAAGTTTAAATCCCTACCCCTATAATAGATATCAGCAGGGTTAATTTTTTAGCCCCGGGTATTTACTATGCACAATTTTCTAAAATGGG
The DNA here is from genome assembly GCA_012521615.1 of Clostridiaceae bacterium. Taxonomy (GTDB): domain Bacteria; phylum Bacillota; class Clostridia; order DSM-8532; family DSM-8532; genus DTU059. The sequence continues at coordinate 16,973 of JAAYMA010000029.1, forward strand.
GTAAAAATATTTTTAGATATTAGAATTAACTACAGAAATGGTGATTGAATGAGAAAGATCGCATTTAACGGCCTCCTGACATCATTGGCTATAATACTTTCGTTAATAGAGAGATTCATACCTGTAAACCTGGTTATACCCTTTCCCGGTATAAAATTGGGTTTCGCAAACATTGTTACCATGTTTGCACTGTTTTATCTTGGATTTTCATCGGCTTTGGTTATTACAGTGTCAAGATGCATACTGTCATCCCTGTTTTTTGGTGGAATGTCTTCTTTGATGTATTCTTTGGCCGGTGCGCTCTTTGCGCTAATCACCATGACACTGCTTAAATCAGGATTCGATAAATTATTTTCTATAATCGGTATCAGCATGGGGGGCGCTGCCGCACATAATACAGGACAGATTATGATAGCTGCAATCATGATGAAAACCACAGCAGTTTTTGCATATTTGCCGTTATTGTTATTTGCAGGAATTGTCACAGGATTTTTAACAGCATTCATTTCTGTGTATCTTTTTTCAACTTTCGAAAAAACTACTATTGCAGGACTGCTTAAATAAAATATAATTTTTTGTTACATACAGAAAGAAGAAACGCAATGTCAAAGAAAGTTTTGATCATCGGAGCAGGCTACGCAGGTATTGAAGCTGCTTTGACGCTTAATAAAAAAAAAAAAGAACAATATAGATATAACGCTTATTGACAAAAATAATTATCATACACTCTTAACAGAGCTTCATGAAGTGGCGGGCAACCGTATACCGGAAGAAGGAATACGTGTTGATTTAAAGAGCATTTTTAAGTATACCGATGTAAATCTTGTAATGGATGAAATTACTTCTTTTGATCTTGAAAACAATAAAGTATCATCCGCAAGAAATGAATATGAATATGATTATCTGATACTTGCCATGGGAAGCTCTCCTAATGATTTTGGGATACCAGGTCTCAAAGAACATACTTTTTCACTCTGGAGTTATGAGGATGCCATAAAAATCCGGGAGCACATTAAAAAATGCTTCATACTTGCCAGTCAGGAAAAAGATGAGGTCGAGCGCAGGCGTCTGTTAACCTTTGTTGTGGCTGGCGCAGGTTTTACAGGAGTCGAGATGATTGGGGAATTGGCCATCTGGGTCAAATCTCTGTGTAAAGAACATGACATAAATCGTAAAGATGTGCGTCTCGTAATAGTAGACATGCTCCCAAGGATTTTGGGTACTTTAAAAGAGGAAAATGCTAAAAAGGCACATAAGTATCTTGAAAAGAAACTGAATGTTGAAGTTATGCTCGATACCCGGATTACCGAAGCTACCGAAACAAGCCTTAAATATGACGGCGGAGAAATTGAGACAAGAACCGTAATCTGGGCAGCAGGCATAAAGGCTTCTGACAGTTCTGATGATATTCCCGTCGACAGATTTAACAGGTCAGGAAGAATTAAAGTTGATGAATTCTGCAGAGCTGTTGGATATAAGAACGTGTTTGCAGTTGGTGACCTTGGCGGTTTAACCGACGAAGAAGGCCGTCCTCATGCAGCCATGGTCGAAAACGCCATACAGACCGGTCGCGGCGCCGCAATGAATATTCTCAACCATATACGCGGCAAAGAACTTAAAAAGGTCGACGTAAAATTCCATGGCACCATGGTGAGTGTCGGCAACTACTTCTGTGTTTCTGAAATCATGGGTAAAAACCTCCCTGTCTGGCTTTCTATTGTAATGAAATTTCTCGTAAACATTCATTATCTATGGGAAATTGCTGGTTTCAGAGGTGTGTCCAGATATCTGTACCATGAAGTTCTTGAGCGCAGACAAAGAAAAATCTTTGTTGAAAAGCACTGGTCAACCCGGATTCAAGCATGGTGGCTTACACCGCTTCGTGTTTTTCTTGGAGGCATGTGGCTTTATGAAGGTATTGTCAAGATTTTTGATGGATGGCTCACCTCTCCAAAACTTGCTGCTTTCTTAGGTATGGCATCCGACGCCACCAGTGCGGCAACAGGATCTGGTGCTTATGTAACCCGAATTGACGAAATTTTCACGATAAAGACCGGAATTATTAACTTTCTGATTGGAACTGAATCTCGGCTTGTGGAAGGAGTCTCTATCAGTGCTCAGAACTTTGCCAAAATAGATTTATTTAAATTTGGAGATTTTAATCTGATTCCTTGGTTTTTACAAAACGTTGTTTTGGCCAATGATGGAATAGCTATGTTCTTCCAGGTACTGGTTGTAATTCTTGAAGTCCTGATAGGACTCATGCTTATAGGCGGCGCATTAACATTTGTAGGTTCGCTTATCTCCCTGGGATTAATGGCTATGTTCATAACATCTACAGGCCTGTATGAAAAAAGCTGGTGGATGATATTTGCATCAATCGCCACAATGGGTGGCGCCGGCCGTGCATTTGGACTTGACTACTACCTGATTCCTTACCTGAACAATGTATGGGAGTATTACTGGAAAAACAGAAAATTCAGACTCTTTTTCAGGCGCAGTCTTGACAGGTTTGAATAATATTTGTATACTCCTTATTTTACAAAGCCGTTGACGTGGGAGGTCGAACATTTTGTGGGATAATTTCCCCTATATTAAAGAGGAACTTTCAGCTTTCGAAGAATACCTGGAGTCCAAGCTATCATCAAGAATAAAATTTTTGGATACTGCAAGCAAGAATGTAGTGTTGTCAGGCGGTAAAAGGCTGCGCCCTGCCTTTACCATCATTGCTGCGCTGCATGGAGATTATAATCGGGAACGAGTTTTTCCCGCAGCTGCAGCTGTTGAAGTTCTTCATACTGCAACACTAATTCATGATGATATTATAGATAACGCCAAAACAAGGCGAGGACACCTGACAATTTCTGAAAAGCATAATATTAATCTTGCGGTGTACACAGGAGACTACCTTCTCACAAAAGCACTGCGCCTGCTTCTTGAAACAGGTCTCGAACCTGATAATCTTGATATTCTTTCCAGGTCTGTATCTCTGCTATGTGAAAGCGAAATAGACCAGTATATCGGAAAGTATCAAGTTGCAAGTTTAGGCAGGTATCTAAAAAGAATTATCGGAAAAACAGGTATTCTGTTTTCAGCTACGCTTATGCTGGGGGCAAAGACTGCAAATTTGTCTGATTCTGTAACAAGGATTTTCGGAAGATTTGGGACCAGCTTTGGTGCAGCTTTCCAAATCAGGGATGATCTTTTGGATATACTTTCGGATCAGAAAACAGAAGGTAAACCTGTACTCAATGACTTAAGAGAAGGAATTGCCACTCTGCCTGTTATTCTTTCTATAAGAAATAACAAAGCATTGGAAACCCAGGTTAATGAAATTTTTAATGGAGAGGGCGACATTAAGGAGTTAGTTAAACATATAATTTCTTCCGGCGGTGTAAAAGATGCTGAAAGAATTAAAAATAAATACATTAATAAATGTAAAAAATATCTTCAAAGTATACCAAATACTAAATTTACTGCAGCATTGGAAGAAATAGTGGATTGGTTATAAAGATTCACTGTTTCTTTCATTGAAATATAGAAAATTAGGAGGGTAATCAATTATGAAAAAATTGATTGTATTTACTTTAATAGCAGTACTGCTTGCAGGATGTGGTGCTGCCGGCTCTGTCAAGACCGGATTGGGTCATGTAATCTCTATCGGCAGTTCGAAAGATGCAACAGCTGATGCTGAAGGTCTTGCACAAGTAGACACAGTTATGGCTGCTGTAACATTTGATCAAGCCGGAAAAATCCTTGGTGTAAAAATTGATACCGCTCAGGTCAGAGTTAATTTTGACCAGAACGGTAAAATAACCACTGACAAAAATAAAGAGTTTGAAACAAAAGTTGAACTTGGTGACGCCTACGGTATGATTAAGCAATCCGGTATCGGAAGAGAATGGTATGAACAGATTGCTGAACTTGAAAAGTGGATGATTGGTAAAACTGTAGAGCAGGTAAATTCCATGAAGGTTGTTAAAAAAGATGATGCACATCCTGCAGTACCAGATGAAGCCGATTTAAAATCAAAGGTTACTATTTCTGTTCAAGATTATCAGGCAGCAGTAACCGAAGCATTTGAGAATGCAAAATAAATCCTACATAGGTAGGAGAAGAAAGAACCCCTTCTTGACTGAAGGGGTTTTTTTAAAATAGAATAATTAATAAACTTAAAACATCTTAGAGACGGGGAATATGATGAAGTTTAAATACCTTCTTTTGGTTTTCATTTTATTAACAGCTTTATTATCAGGATGCAACAATGAAAGTTACAGTAAGTATACCTATGAATTCATAGGCGCTTTTGACACTACCATTCAAATTATAGGTTATTCCAAAAGCAAGGAAGACTTTGAAATCATGTCCGATTATGCTTACAATCGGCTTATGGAACTGCACAAGCTCTTTGACATATACAATGATTATGATGGTGTCAATAATGTAAAAACTATAAATGAAAATGCTGGTATTAAACCTGTTAAAGTACAAAAAGAAATTATAGAGCTTCTGCTGTTATGCAAGGAATGGTACTATAAAACGAATGGAAAGTGTAATGTAGCAATGGGGTCAGTTCTCAGTATCTGGCATGAATACCGAAATGCCGGTATACAAAACCCTGAGCAAGCTCAACTCCCTCCTCTGTCCAAACTACAGGAAGCTGCAAAATATACTGATATTGATAAAGTAATAATCGATGAGGAAAACAGCACTGTTTTTCTGGAAGAAAAAAATATGAACCTGGATGTAGGAGCTGTGGCAAAAGGCTATTCGACTGAACTTGTAGTTACAGAATTACTGGAAAAAGGATATGATAATTTTGCAATAAGCTCAGGCGGCAATGTCAGAGTAACAGGAAGGCCTCAAACAAGCGGACGAAATAAATGGGGTGTCGGTATCCAGGATCCCAAAGGCAATGTTTATGATCCGGACGAACCCTCCCTTGATATTATATATGTAAACAATAAATCGGTTGTAACCAGTGGGGACTATCACCGCACATATACGGTAGACGGCAGGAAATATCATCATCTTATAGACTCTGAAACTCTTATGCCAGCAGAATATTTCAGCGCAGTTGTAGTTGTGGATGAAAATTCAGGGTTTTCTGATTTCATGTCTACAACATTGTTCTTAACTCCTTTTGAAGAGGGATTTGAACTTGCCGAAAAATTTGGTATTGACGTTGTATGGATATTCAAAGATGGGACAATTAAAACTACTCCACAAATAAAAGAAATGATGAAAAATCTGGGCGGTGCCACCGGAAAAGAATAACAGGATTGGGGTGTTTAAATGAGTCTACATGATATTAAGATTGATAGAGGCTGGAAAGTACTTGTCTATTTTGATTTCATCCTCCCTGCTTTTTTGTTTCTGATTGCATGGATTACTGCTTCCCCCATGCTGGCAAGGCTGTTTCATTCATATGAGATCTTTGTTATAAGTCCAGTTCCTGATTTCAATGCTTTTACAGGTATCATTGGATTTGTCTTTCATGCTGGAACAATTATATACACTATAACCAAGAGGAATATAAAAGATTTAATCCTATGCATAATAATAACAATAGCGATCTTCTTGTTTTTCTACTTTGAAATAAACTATACAATATTAAAGCCGCTGCAATTTTCATAAGATGGTTTAAATCATATACTTTAATTTATAATGATCATTTATATCTAATACAGCATTCTTGAAAACTATTTGAATTGCAATAATTATCCTGGAGGAGAAAAATGCACAAAGTTCAGGTCCGGCATCTACATCACAGTTGTTTTCTGGTTGAAGTCAATAATACTGCTTTCATATTCGATTACTACAAAGATGAAAACCCGAAAAAACAAAATACAGAAAATCCGGTTTTTGCTCCAGAGAACTTAAAAGATAAGGATAAAATATATGTCTTTGCCTCCCATAAGCACCATGATCATTTTAATCCTGTCATTTTTTCATGGCAAAAAGTGTTGCCGCAAGCTCAGTACTTTTTATCCCATGATATCTCATCCTATGATATTTCAAAAAAACTTAAGCACTTTAATATCGACCAGATCCACTATATCAGTCCTCATCGAGAATATGATTTCGGCGATCTTGTTATAAGAGCATTCAAATCTACTGATGAAGGTGTTGCCTTTCTTGTTGACTATGAAGGTCTTGTGCTGTATCATGCGGGCGATTTACACTGGTGGCACTGGTTCGGAGAACCTGATGAATGGAATAAAAATATGGAAGCACAATTTAAAAACGAAGTTTCCCTCATTAAAGAATATTCTATTGATATAGCTTTCCTGCCTGCAGATCCAAGGCAGGAAAAAGCGGAGTTGTGGGGCATGATTTATTTCCTAGAAAATGTAAATGTAAAGACTGCTTACCCCATGCATTTTTGGGATGATCACAGCATACTGGTCAGGATAAAAGAAGAAGCTAAGAACCACCCTGTTCTAAATAAAGTGGTAATTCCCTAAAACCTAAAAATAAGAGATTAAACTTAACTTGCATAAATAAAGGCAAACCCAATTTTAAGGGTTTGCCTCAAACATCGAGCTCCAATCATTTCAGCGCTTACAATCCAGATTAATGATATGTACCATTCTCTCCTGTCTTGGACGACGCCTCCGGTACTAAATTTGTATTCTGCATAAACTATACTGAGAATTTTTCATCAATGGGTTTATGTGTAAATTTCCTTCTTTTCTCCGCATAATCAGCAACTATATGTCCCTTGCCAACAACCTTGTACTTATAAGTTACAAGTCCGTCTAAACCAACAGGACCTCTTGCATGAAGTTTATTGGTGCTTATTCCCACTTCCGCTCCGAACCCGTATCTGAAACCGTCACTGAAACGGGTTGAACAATTGGCAAATACATTGCCTGAATCAACATAATTCATGAATTTTTCTATATTGGCTTTATTTTCGGAAACAATAGCATCAGTATGACCGGAACCATATGTATTTATATGTTCTATGGCCTGATCAATACTTTCTACCACCTTAACCGAAAGGATATAATCCAGATATTCTGTTTTCCAGTCTTCCTCTGTTGCTGCGCTGCATGAAATTATCCCTCTTGTTTTGTCGCAGCCCCTTAACTCAACGTTTCTTTCATCAAACTTCTCCTTTAATAAAGGAAGAATTGTATCTGCCACTTTTTCATGAATAAGTAAAGTTTCAAGAGCATTACATACCGAGACATACTGGGTTTTTGAATCTACAACAATAGAAACTGCCCTTTCTATATCTGCATCCTCATCAATATAGCAGTGACAAATACCATCTGCATGACCCATAACAGGGATTCTGGAATTGTCCATTATATAACGGACAAATTCATTGGATCCGCGGGGAATTATAAGATCCACGTACTGATCAAGTTTTAGAAGCTCTGAAACCTCATCCCTGCTCTCCAGCAGATTAATCCAGTTGTCAGGAATTCCTGCCTCCCTGGTAGCAGCCAATATGGTTTCATAAAGGATTTTATTTGTTAAAGAAGCTTCTCTGCCGCCTTTAAGAAGTACAGCATTACCGCTTTTAAGACAAAGTGCGGAGATCTGAACCAAAGCATCCGGTCTTGATTCAAAAATGATGCCTATAATTCCAATCGGGCAGCTTACTTTATATAATTCCAGTTCATTGTCCAGCTCTGTAGAAAGCAATGTTTTTCCTATGGGATCCTCCATATCAATCAGACTCTTTATACCGTCAAGCAGATCCTCAAGCTTTTTTTCATCAAATTTTAAGCGCTTTATTAAAGGTTCAGCCAGGTTTTCACCTGTACTTCTTTCAATATCCTGTATATTGGCCTTAAAGATTTCTTCTTTATTTTCATCCAATTTCTTTGCAATCAAATCCAGAGCCCTATTTTTTTTCCCGGCATCCAGCCCGGAAAGAACAATGGCAGCTTTTTTGGCCTTTTGTGCCATTAATTCAACAGACATAAATACACCTCCTGTCAATTTAAAACCCGGTTATATAACCATAAATGTGCCATATTGGCAATAAAACTACTTAATCACAATTTATATGTAGACATCTGGTAATTAATCAGTTGTATAAATATGCAGTATAATTAAAATTAAGTATATCATGAAATAACGGCTTATAGAACCTTATCATTCAAAAAACTTGATTGATTGTTTTACAAAAGTATATTATAATCAAACGCATGTTTAGCGATAGTTATAACATTTCCATACATAAATTAATCCTTAAGGCGATTGATTTATGTGACTGTGAAGGGTTGAAAAAATGAAGAAAAGGGAGAAATTCGCTTCTCGTCTGGGATTTATCCTGATATCTGCCGGCTGTGCAATAGGTTTGGGTGATGTATGGCGTTTCCCGTACATTACAGGCCGATACGGCGGAGGAATATTTGTTCTTATCTATCTTGTATTTATTTTCCTGCTGGGTTTGCCTATCATGTCTATGGAGCTTGCTGTAGGACGTGCCAGCCAGAAAAGTATTGCCACTTCATTCAATGTCCTGCAGAAAAAAGGGCAGAAATGGCATTGGATGGGATATGCCGGAATTGCCGGTAACTATATTCTTATGATGTTCTATACCACAATTGCCGGTTGGATGCTTGGCTATTTCTTCAAAATGGCATCAGGCATATTTGATGGACTGGATACTCAACAGGTGGGTCAGGTTTTTACTGAACTTACTTCCAATCCTGTCGAGATGACTATATGGATGATTATAACAACTGTGGTCTGTTTCGCAATATGTTCTCTCGGCTTACAGGAAGGTGTGGAAAGAGTCACCAAGGTCATGATGGTTCTTTTGCTAGCCATCATTCTTGTTCTGGCGGTCAAATCCCTGACACTTCCAAATGCAAATGAAGGTCTTCGTTTCTATTTGATGCCTGACGTGGCTCGTATTAAAGAACTCGGTCTTTGGGAAACTATATTTGCTGCCATGAGCCAGGCATTCTTTACATTGAGTATCGGAATAGGTTCCCTTGCCATATTCGGAAGCTATTTAGGAAAAGAACGCAGTCTGCTGGGTGAATCCTTAAATATTGCAGTCCTCGACACCGCAATTTCCATTATTGCCGGTCTGATAATTTTTCCAGCATGCTTTGCATTCAATGTTGATCCTGGTGAAGGACCGGGTCTGGTATTTGTAACATTGCCCAATATTTTCAACTCAATGGCAGGAGGCAGAATCTGGGGCTCATTGTTCTTTATCTTCATGTCCTTTGCTGCTTTCTCCACAGTCATTGCAGTTTTTGAAAATATAATCTCCTTTGGTATGGACCTGTGGGGCTGGAGCAGAAAAAAATCGTCAATAATCAATACTTTTCTTATGATTGTACTTTCGATGCCATGTATATTGGGTTTTAATGTCTTAAAATTTATACAGCCCCTGGGAGAAGGCTCCAATATCCTGGATTTGGAAGATTTCATAATCAGCTATAATCTGCTTCCCATAGGTTCGCTGGTATACCTGCTGTTCTGCGTAACCCGATATGGTTGGGGATTTGATAATTTCTTGGAAGAAGTAAATGCCGGAGAAGGCATAAAAATGCCTCGTTTCTTAAAAGGCTATCTAACATGGGTATTGCCTGTAATTATTTTGGTAGTACTTATTCAGGGATATATCAATTTCTTTGGTAATTAGTACCCACGTCAAAGTAAGTACTGAACTGTAAATTGAAACAGTATATGATTTACTGGCAGATGATAATATAAGGTTATCTGCCAGTTTTTATTTAGGTTCGATTTTAAGGGGTAAGTTGTAAAATTAATTGCCCAAACATGATAAAAAAGAAGTGACTCAAATCAGAACCTCTGATAATGTTTTAAGTGACAAAACCAAAACATATTG
>JAAYMA010000030.1 GCA_012521615.1 Clostridiaceae bacterium
CCTTTTGAATAACTAAATTCCAGCACAAACTTTTATCTGATTTGCAAAAGTAATTTCCACACCAACCTTCTGAGGGGTGGAATTTACTTTTTCGAATGAGGGAATAAAATTAAAATCAAATTAATTAATTTATTTAATTGCGGACAGGTATTAAATACTGTATAATACCGTTGTACAAGAATTATGAAGTAAAAAATTAGCAAATGAATACGGAGGTTCCTTATGAGATTCTTACACTTTATTCTTCCTGCTTTGGCTGAAGCAGCTGCAGTTGATCCAAATGCTACAGGTCCAGAACTACAGGGTGCAGGCAGTTGGCTTACCTTGTTGATATGGATCCTTCCACTTGCTCTTATGTATGTAATTTTAATAGTTCCTCAGCGCAGGAAAGAGAAGAAACAGAGAGAAAAGATTAATAGCGCTATTGTGGGTGATCAGATTATCACTATTGGTGGTATGACCGGAAAAATTGTAAATATTAAAGATGATGAAATAACTTTTGAAACAAGCATTGAACGCACCAAGATCACCATTAAAAAATGGGCAATTAAAGATGTTATTAAACCTATTGAAGCATAAAAAACTGATCCCCGGCATAACCGGGGATTTTCAATATAATTAAAAAAAGTTTCTGCGAGGTAATTTTCCATGAAAGACTATCTGGCTGTAGGAAAAGTAACCAGCCCTCACGGAGTAAAAGGAGAACTTAGAGTTTTGCCTTTGACATCTGATTTATCACGTTTTGATTATCTTCTTTACGTAACTACAAATTGGGAAGGCGAGCTTAAAGAATTCAGGGTTACCAGTGCCCGCCTTCATAAAAACCTTGTCCTTATGAAACTAAAAGGCATTGACACAAGGGATGATGCCGAAAAAATAAAAGGACAGGAGCTGCTGGTTGAAAGAAAACACGCAAGAAAACTTGAAGAAGATGAATATTTTATTTGCGATATTATTGGTCTTGAAGTTTTTGAAGATGATGTTTTCCTTGGAGTTATAACTGATGTTCTTCATACGGGCAGTAATGACGTGTATGTTGTAGAAAATAAAGAAAACAGGAAAGAAATTCTCCTGCCGGCTCTGAAATCAGTTATTTTAGAAGTAAATCTCGAGAATAAACGGATGAAGGTAAAACTGCCGGAGGGATTGGATGAGATTTGATGTACTTACTCTGTTTCCTGACAGCATAGACAATTTTCTTAATGAAAGCATTATAGGAAGAGCCAGAAAAAAAGGGCTTATAACAATCAATACTTACAATATACGTGATTTCTCCAAGGATAAACACAGAAAAGTTGATGACTACCCTTACGGCGGAGGCTCAGGCATGGTTATGACACCACAGCCTGTTTTTGATGCGTGGCAGCATGTAGTCAACACTTTTCCGAAAAAGCCCAGGACTATTTATATGAGTCCGCAGGGAACTCTTTTGACGCAGGATATAGCGCAAAGACTCAAGGATGAAGAAAACCTCATTATTATCTGCGGACATTATGAAGGAATGGATGAACGCATAATAGAGACCATTGTTGATGAAGAAATTTCAATAGGTGATTATGTACTTACCGGCGGGGAGCTTCCTGCCATGGTTCTTATTGATTGTGTGAGCCGTCTGGTGGACGGTGTACTAAGTTCCGATGAGGCCTACTCCAATGAATCCCATTATAATGGTCTTCTGGAATATCCCCAGTATACAAGACCGCAGGAATTTATGGGTTTGCATGTTCCTGATGTGTTGTTGTCAGGACATCATGCCAATATAGAAAAATGGCGTTATTTGCAGATGCTGGAAAGAACCAAGAAAAAACGTCCGGATATGTATGAAAAATACCTGAAAGAAAACGAGGAAAAAGTTTTGGAGGCTTACGGGCTTTTACCTAAAAAACGGAGAAAGAGAAAAAAGAGTGGTGAAAACAAAGTTGAACAAGGAACCTCTGGCATACAGGATGTCCCCGAAAACCCTTGATGAGTTTGTAGGGCAGGAACATATAATAGGCAAAAATAAGTTATTGAACAGGATGATAAAGGCTGACCGGATATCATCCATTATACTTTTTGGTCCTCCCGGAACAGGAAAGACTTCAATAGCCAGAATTATTGCCAACACTACAAAAGCGGCTTTCTACAAGCTCAATGCTGTAACTGCAGGGGTTAAGGATATTAAGCAGGTAGTTGAGGACACCAAAAATACTTTTTTTAATCCTAAAGGCAAGTCAGTTCTTTTTATAGATGAAATCCACCGTTTCAATAAAGCACAGCAGGATGCACTTCTGCCTTATGTAGAAGATGGAACTATTGTTTTAATCGGAGCCACTACCGAAAATCCATATTTTGAAGTCAATAAGGCTTTGATATCAAGATCAACTGTATTTATGCTGAAACCTCTGACAAATGAAGATATTAAGAAAATAATAATAAATGCAGTCAATGACGAAGAACGGGGTTTCGGAAAGCTAAAAATTGACCTGAATGACGATGCATTGAATTTATTGTGTGAAATGGCAAGCGGGGATGCACGTATAGCTTTGAATGCCCTTGAATTGGCAGTACTTACAACTGATATGGATGAAAACGGATGCTATGTTATTACCCCAGAGGTTATAATGGATTGCATTCAAAAGAAACCCGTAAGATTTGATAAGTCGTCAGAACAACATTACGACAATATAAGTGCTTTTATTAAATCCATGCGGGGAAGTGATCCCGACGCTGCTGTATTTTATCTTGCCCGTGCTTTATATGCCGGAGAAGATCCGGAGTTTCTGGCAAGGCGTATAATAATCTGTGCGTCTGAAGATGTGGGCATGGCAAATCCCAATGCTCTTACAGTGGCTGTAGCTGCTGCACAGGCTGTAAAAATGATTGGTATGCCGGAGGCCAGGATAATATTGGCCCATGCGGCCGTTATGGTTGCTACAAGCCCAAAATCCAATGCATCCTATATGGCCATTAATAAGGCTCTGCAAGATGTGGAAACAAAAAATACTGGTGAAGTGCCCATGCATCTCAGGAATGCTGCTGTAAAAGGTATGGAAACTCTGGGATATGGTGTTGGATATAAGTATCCCCATGATTATCCGGGAAATATTGTTTCCGGAGTAGAATATATGCCGGAGGAGATGAAAGGCACATTGTATTATAATCCCACCAGTAACGGCTATGAGGCAAGGATAAAAGAATGGCTTGATAAGAGAAGAAATAAATGAGGGTATATAAAGCTATATAAAACTTTAATATAAACTGAGAAACTGCTATACCTTTTCCACCTCTATTACTAAAGATCATTTACATTTAATGATCTTTTTTTCAATTAATCAGCCAGTCTTAAAAATTCTTTCCTAAGAAATGTAAAATTTTTATTGACCAAAAAGTGTATTAGTCATATAATACACTTGGAGGAACTAATTATAATATGATAGATTTTTCTAAACTTAAGTTTAATAATAAAGAACCGATATATCAGCAAATTGTAGATTTCGTAAAAAGAGAGATTATTAAAAAGAATGCGGTTGACGGGGATGAACTTCCGTCGCGGAGAGAGCTTGCCTTTATACTTGATATAAATCCTAATACTGTACAGAAAGCATATAAGCAGATGGAGGATGAAGGGTTTATAAAAACAGGCAATAATGTGCGGAGCGTCATACAGATTAATGATGAAATCTATGCAAAAATTGAAAATGAACTGACAGTTTCGTTAGTTCAGGATTTTATCCAATCTGCCAAAGAATCCGCTCTTTCTTATGAACGGGTTATTACGCTATTAAGCAGGATGTGGGATGAAGATAAAGTATGATGAGAGGTTGGGTTACTGTGAGAAAACTTTATTATCTTTTAAATGAAGAGTTTCGTCAATTATTAAAGCCGCTGACATTAATCTGCCTGTTTAATACTATAGGGCAGCTTCTGCTTATTAAAATAAAAGCCAAGGATTTTGAAGTCTTAGCCTCCAGATTTGAATATTTCTATGCTTCCTCAGGCTGCATGATTTTGTTTACAATATGCTTGCTTGCAGTTACAGGACTTTTTGTGACAGCTTTCTATAAACATTACTGGGGAAGTAAAAGCATATATACTCTTTTGACTTTGCCTGCAGACCGTATAAAGATATATCTGGTAATGCTTGTCTCTTTTTATCTTGGACTTATGCTGTTCTATCTTATTAATTTTGTAACTGTTTACTTAACCTATATTTTATATGTTTCTGAATTGAAAAATATCTATATGGGTGAAATGTATATACTGAACAACGGGTTGTTTCTTGCTTTTGTGCGCTCTGGAATTTTTAGGGTTATTTTTCCTTTAACCTTCAACGGCAGGCTTTTTCTTGTTTTGACCTTTTTATTGATTCCTGCCGTTATTCTCTTCAGTGTCATAAGTGAAAGAGGTTTAAGATATAAAAATCTTATATTAAGCGGATTTTCAATATTCTTAACTGTTCTTGGCATCAGCCAGAGAATTGAGACCTTTGCAAAAACTCCGGTATTGGCACTGATGTCAGTATTATTTGTGCTTATAGTGACAATGAGCATTAAATTATTCAATAAAAACAGTATCTCATAAGGGGAAAAGTTTATGGCGAAATTTATGAAAAAGCACAGTGCTGCCATAGTTCTGTTGGTAAATATAATTTTGTTGGTAGTATTAATGCTGTGGCTACAAAACAGTATTAAGGCGGCTTCATTCGCTCTGGAAGATTTATTTGGTCAAAGAGACTATATTAACGGAATTTGTATTACCGGTTCTCTTCATGATACAGGACACAGCCTTGAATTTTCACTGGAAGACGGCAAAATTTCAACGCGAACAATAGTCTATGACACTTACAGTGATTATTTGGATCAAATCCGATATTATCCATATAACTGGTCATTGATAGACAATAAAAATACCGAAGTTTTAGCCAGTATCACAGACCGTATATCAGACACTGCCGAGACTATTGTTCAGAAACAAGAATTCAATACAGGTGAGTTTAGCGAATACGGTGAGGATGTTATCCTGAAAACTACCATTTACGCAGATGAGGTTGATTACTATTGTAATATAAGTTTGTTTGATGATTTATTTAAAAAAGCAATATTTAAAACAGGTATATCAAGAAAAAGTGACAGGAAAGAATTTATGTTTGAAGAAGAAAGGGTCTATATAAAAAAAGAGAATGAGATGATACCTATCTATTCATCTCAAGGTGGTGCAAGTGCATACAACCATAAAATATACCCGAAGGTTGTAAAAATAGGTGAGAAATATTATGTAACCATCACTACGAATGAGTTTTGCATAGGTTCAGGCGGAATTTACAGGATTGACGGGTTTGAACACTTTAATTATGAAAAAGATCTGGTCGGAAAAGTGACAAAAATAGTGGATGTGGATTTAAAAGGCGGTAAACTTAAGGTTATTGGTCTTGAACCAGTTTCGGACAAACTTTTGCTTTTACTCATTGATAATAATAAACTTGTTGTTCAGCTATATGATACTGACGGGAATTTTCTTGATGAACTAAAACCGGACATTCCTGAGGTACGGGGAGATGGCCAGTACGGCAATTCATATTTTTGCTTCATCAACGGCAAAAATGCTCATATTGTCATAAACAGCGAGAGTAAACTGATATCAGATAATTTTTCCATAGTTTCTCTTTCAGTTGAAGAAAAGCTTAAACTTAACCATACCCTGATAAATTTCAGGACAAAAAGCGGAAGAAACCAGGAATTTTTCGCAGTAGAGTCTGTTGATGATAAGCTTATTATTATCAATGGTGTTTATGAAATTGGTATTAACGCTGATGATATATACAGTCATGCCCCTGAGATACAAATAAACATTTTTGACAAATCCGGAGAGCTGAAATATCAGGGAAGACTATTAACTGACATGAAGGATGACTATGAAATTTTAAGTGTTCCATACCATGTAAAGCATACTTACACCATAAGACATTTTGACATTTTTAATATTAAAAAATCAAATTATTAGGATAACATGGGAGTTGAATATTTTGATTGAGATAAAAAATCTTACAAAGTATTACGGAAGAAAAAGCCTTGGACTTTATGATATAAATTTTAATATTGAAGGTGGGCAGATTATAGGGATTTTTGGCCAGAACGGTTCTGGTAAGACTACTCTTTTAAAGTCAATCATGGGGCTGTGTGAGCTGAATTCCGGAACTGTCTTTATTGATGGTAAACCAGCAAAAGAACAATATGAAAGGCTGTCTTTCATTACTGAAGAAGGCAGCTTCTTTCCCTGGATGACGCCTGAAGAGTACGGGGAGTTCTTATCCGAATTCTTTGACAGATTTGATCAAGCAAAATATCATAAGCTTCTGGATTTTTTCAGGATTGACAGCAAGGCAAAGATCCGTACCATGTCGAAAGGTCAGAAAGCCAAAGTTGAAACTGCTGCAGGTTTTTCAAAAGGTGCAGATATAATACTTATGGATGAACCATTTTCGGGGAAGGACATGGTGACAAGGAAGGAGTTTTTAAAGCTGATAAATACAAGTTTAAGAACCGATGAAACAATTTTGATTGCAACTCATCTGGTTGACGAAATTGAAAATATGCTGGATCGTGCAATTATCTTAAAGTACGGCCGTATTGCCGGAGATTTTTATATGGACGAGATACGTCAGCAGGGGATAAGTCTGGCTGAAAAATATCTTGAAGCAGGGGGATATGAAAGTGAAAGGTTTAATGAATTGTTAAATATATAAATAACAAAGGCGGGTGATACCCGCCTTTAATACTTAGACCGCTTTTTCGAGCCGTTCAATACCTATTCTGATTCTCCTTAGAGTTTCTTCCTTACCCAGCAAGTCACAAATTTCTATGGCACCACCTGGTGTTACCTGCCAGCCTGTAACAGCTGTACGTACAGGCCACAGCATTTGCCCGTTCTTTATTCCCATTTCCTTGGCAAGCCCGATAAGCTTTTCATGGATGGTTTCCTCGTTCCATGTGCCAATGGCCTCAAGAACAGGGAGCGCAGCCTTAAGACTTTGTAACGAAATCTCCAGGTCAGTCTTCATTTTTTTATGAACATATATGTTAAGGTCATAATCTGTAAGTTCATTCAAAAAACCGACTTTCTCAGGTATCTCAGACAGGACTTCCGTCCTGGCCTGAAGGAGTTTGCTGACTTTAAGCAGATCTATGTTTTTATTGGTTATTGCCTTTGACAAATAGGGCTCGGCGTGCTTATGGAACTCTTCAAGGCTCATGGCTCTGATGTACTGACCATTGAACCATTTTAATTTATTAATATCAAAAACTGAGGGAGACTTGCTGATGTTCCGCACATTAAATGCTTTTACAAGCTCTTCAAGGCTGAAGATTTCCTGATTTGAATCGGGAGACCATCCCAAAAGCGCAATATAATTAATTATTGCCTCAGGAAGGTAGCCCATCTCAATCAGATCTTCAAAACCTGCATCGCCTTTTCGTTTTGATATCTTAGAGCCATCTTCCTTAACTATAAGGGGAAGATGAATATATACAGGAATTTCCCAGCCAAAGGCTTCATACAAAAGATTATATTTGGGAGTGGAGGTCAAATATTCACTGCCCCGCACAACATGGGTTATACCCATGAGATGATCATCTATTACATTTGCAAAATTGTAGGTAGGCAGCCCGTCACTTTTGATTAATATTTGATCTTCCAGCATGTTGTTTTCTATTGTAATATGTCCGAAAACAGCGTCTTCAAAGGTTGTGGAACCTTCACGCGGCATTTTCTGACGAATAACATACGGAACATTGTTTCTGAGTTTTTCCTGGATTTCTTCTTCTGAAAGACTGAGACAATGCCTGTCATACATAAAGGTCTGGTTCTTGCTTTCACACTCTTTTCTTAAGTTGTCAAGTCTTTCTTTGGAACAGAAACAATAATATGCATGACCTTTTCTTATTAATTCTTCTGCATAAGGCAGATATGTGCCTTTTCGCTCGCTTTGAACATAGGGAGCATAAGGACCTCCTATATCAGGGCCTTCGTCATGTTTAAGCCCGCAAAGTTCAAGAGCTTTATAAATAACATCAATTGCGCCTTCGACCAGTCTTTCCTGATCGGTATCTTCAATACGAAGAATAAATTTCCCGTTCTGGGATTTGGCAACCAGATACTCATACAGAGCTGTTCTTAAATTTCCAATATGCATATAACCCGTAGGACTTGGAGCAAAGCGGGTTCTTACCTCACGTTGCATAAAACTATCTTCCTTCCGTTGTATTTTTATTACGCCTTATAAGTATATACCAACTTTCTTAATTATACATTATTCTGCCATAACGTGATAGGAATTTATCATATATTTATGGATGTACACGTCTGTTTGTGATATAAGTAGTAATAAAAAATACAATATTGTATAATTTGTTTATAACTATGATGAACCTGAAATGTTTGAGTTTCGTCAAATAAGTAAAGGTGGGAGGCAAAAAAATTGACTCCTGATGATATGTCACAAAAGATAACAGAATTAATAGAACAATATGGCGATGATGTATACAGAGTAGCCTTTGCAATTTTAAAATCCAAAGAATTGGCAGAGGACATCTTTCAGGAAACTTTTCTGAGGGTATGTCGCTCATATTCTGCGTACCGTGGCGAAAGCAGTGAAAAAACCTGGATTATAAGCATAGCTGTAAACCTTTGCAGGGATTATATGAGAAGTAGCTGGAAAAGGCGTGTTGTTGTAACTGATGAATTTCCTACATATTCCTCGGACAATAATACTGAAGATGTTATAGAGAAGCGCAGCGAAAGAGAAGAGCTCATGAAGGCAATTATGTGTCTGTCTGATAAATTCAGGGAAGTAATAGTTTTGTACTATTACCAGGATTTAAGTATAAAGGAAATAGCCAAAATGTTAAGAATACCACAGGGTACTGTAAAAAGCAGACTTTATAAAGCCAGAAATTTATTGCACGGCATGATGGGAGGTGAGGCTCGTGGCTAAGTTTAATAATAATAAAAAGGATTTGATTAATGAAGATCTAATAAAGGAAGCTCTGAAGTCAGGGCTTAAGGATATAAAACCTTCTGAAAAATTAATAGCCAATACTATAGAAAGATGCAACACTGAATTATTATCAGAAAATAAGGTGAATTATAAAAGGAGTAAGCCTTATCAATGGGCTTACAGACTTGGCGCACCTATAGCAGCCTGTGCTTTAGTGCTTTTACTTATACTGAATTATGACAATATCTTTTTCAGATACAAAGCAACTAAAGAGACCGAGCCTCAAAGTTCTGCATATGGTATTGCCCGGAGCTCAGATACTAGAGCAGATGATAAATTCACAGCTTTTGAAGACAAAGCCGGCAGCAGTGCTCCAGAGGTTGCTTCTCCGGAGAGTACCTTGAATGAAAAACTTGAAATCAAATATTTTTCCTTTACAGAAGAAACTGATGATTTCCATGTACTTAGATCCTATCCTGTTCGTACTAGTGATATGAACGATACTTATGAGCATCAGGAAGCTTTCAGATACATAGCAAGCACTTTTAATTCCGATAATAAAGTTGATTATGTATTGGACGAAGTAAATATTTTACAGGTTAACACACTTATTGAAGAAGGTGTTGATGCAGATGCTTTGCAGAACACTGAAAGCTACCGGAATATTTTAAGCGATGAAGGATACTGGGCTCTGCCGCTGAATGATAATAAGGGAACTTTGAAAGCCTTTTTAAGAGTTGCAGATATTAATGATGCCAATACTGTTGTTTCTGCATCCGGTAACGAAAAAATATATAATTTCAACGATAAGATGTATTTTGTATCGACATATGAAAGCCCGGAAATCAGCAACCTGGAAACCATGTTCGACAAAGCAGCTCTTATGGAGCTTATTGAACAAAACTATAATATAAAAAACCGACCAGTTATAGTTGATATAAATAATGGCAGAGATTTTGTTGTTTTCTTTGAGGATAGCGAAAAACAAATGAGCATTCCATTCCTGACAAACAAAGATATATTTGGTTTAGAGAACAGCAAAGTCTATGAAGCAGGTCAGATGTTTACGGTTATAAGTGAGTGTATTCGGTAGCTTGAATGGTAGTGTAAAAATTTTTGTGTACGAAAAGAAAATTAACTCATTTCTGGTTAATGATTTTGGGCAAAATGTTATCAAAGTATCATCGTTCAATAATATTATTTCCAAGAATATAATATTTTATGC
>JAAYMA010000002.1 GCA_012521615.1 Clostridiaceae bacterium
CAAAAAGAGATGGATAAACTTATACAGCAATCAGGCGGCGAAGAAATGTTCAATTTCCAGCTTGCATATACAGGTCTTACATTGGAAGACGTTGAGAAAGATATTGAAAGATATTTAAAAGTGGTTAAACTAATTGAGCCCCGCATAAAGATAACCGAAGAAGAAATAGTTTCTTATTTTGAAGAAAACAAAGCTGATTTTGATCAGGAGGAACAAGTCCAGGCCAGTCACATTCTGGTCGAAGACGAGGAAACCGCCAAAGAAGTAAAAAGGCTTTTAGATGAAGGCGGCGACTTTGCCACACTAGCCAAAGATTATTCAACCGACGGAGCAGCTCAGTATGGTGGAGATTTGGGTTATTTCGGCAGAGGCGAAATGGTTGAAGAATTTGAAGCCGCAGCATTTTCTCTTGCAATTGGAGAAATAAGCGATCCTGTCAAAACCCAATTCGGTTATCACATAATAAAAGTAACCGACAGAAAAGAAGCTCAGGAAGCAACTCTTGAAAATAGCAGGAATTTGGTTGAAGAGGCTCTGAAAGAAGAAAAAGTAAATGCTGAATATGGCACATGGCTTACAGAAGTAAAAGAACAGTATGAAATAGTTAATAACTTATAATTTAAGAAATAAACACTCTTTAAATTATATGAGGCTGTCGTATCAATTCCAGGAATTTGATAGACAGCCTTTTTTATAGATATATTATGCCTGTCCTGTTATGGCGGGTGATATTTTAAGGGTTATTCTCATTTAAAAATGCATCTTTAAGATAAGTTTGTCTTGAAAATACTTTGTCAAAGGCTTTCTGTATAATACTGTACAACACTGTTAAACCATAACATGACAGAAGAATTAGGTAAGGATAACATGGAAAGATATAGCGGGGTTTTATTTCCCAA
This sequence comes from Clostridiaceae bacterium, assembly GCA_012521615.1. Classification (GTDB taxonomy): domain Bacteria; phylum Bacillota; class Clostridia; order DSM-8532; family DSM-8532; genus DTU059. The sequence continues at coordinate 900 of JAAYMA010000002.1, forward strand.
ATAGTATAAAAACCTATAAAGCCCAGGATCGTAATTACAGGCAGCAGCAGAGGATAGGACTGTCTTCGTAAAATCGATGCAATCAGTCCTGTAAATGAAAGAAAAAGAATTAAGAAATTTGATTCATGAAGCACCCATCTTGTCTGATCCCGCAAAAACCTGTTATTTTCAACCATCCGTGTTGCAGCAGTAGGATACAGATACCCCCACGATCCAAAGCCATAATATTCGGCCTGATAAGTTCCTTCAGTCCAGAGCCATATATTTTTCTTCAAATAAGTATTGGCAATTCCTGAAATACCATCTGATCTGATTTTTTCTTTGATAAGAGACTTGTATATTTCGCTGCTTTTTTCTTTATCCCATTCCCCTTCATAAAAATAAATATTATATGAAAAAGAATCATCCCAATACCCGAATTTTCTTGGACTCATACCAATGTTAATCCACATATATATAGGAATTGAATTTTTGCCAAGAGGCTCAGATATTTTACCGGAAGCCAGATAAAATGTATTTATAGCCGACAAAGGCAGCCTTAGACACAGAACAACAGTCAAAAGAAAAGCAAATGCTTTGGTCAGCCGAACTTTTTTAACTATAAAATATATTGTTACTGCAAGCAGAAAAATAGCACCTAACTGCCTTAAAAAATCCCCTGCTGAAATTAAGATGCCTGTATATATTAAGTATTTGTTTTTTCTGTTATTGATATATTTAATAGCATTTAAGACTGCTCCCGCGAATAGTGTTGTCGAATATACGTCATTGTAAACAAGATTATTCAATAGAATTGCCGGGATAAAAAAGGCTGAAAAAACTAATACAGCATAACTTCCTGATTGTCTTCTATTTTCTCTGTCAACTGCCTCTTCATAAATTCTGAAAGTAAGGTAGGATGTAATTACAGAACAACATACATTTAAAAGTTTTGGCAGCAGAAGGGGATATGATAATATTCTGTACAGCAAAGACAAAAACAAGGTTATCCCTACATTATTCGGGAATACGTATAAATAGCCACCTTTTTGAAAATGACTGAAATCATTATTTATAACATTCATTGCAATTATATTGACAGCATCCTGATCAGCAAATTGCTTTACAGGTAAAACCAGTACGAATATAGTCTGAAGCAAAGCTGAACAAAAAAGAACCCAAAATACTATATTTTCCCGTTGAAACCTATCCAGTCTGTGGCATACCAGGTTCATTAACAAATAAAAAGACAGCAGCAAAACAGCGAAAATAATAAGCGAAAAAAAATCCTGTCTCACCCATGCAGGATTATCTCTGTATTTATAAGCGCAGTATTCTGCACGTACTATTAAAGATGATGTTAAAACAAAAATCAAAAATGCAGCTAAAACATAAACAAAAAACTTTTCCGGATTTCTGGGCATATTGCTGAATTTATCTCTGGTATTCAATATATTAACCTCTTGAATTCATTAAAATATTCCTCAGGACAAATTTATATTCTCCTTATTATTACATGCTTATTCATCACAGCATATTGCCTGTGCTGCAAAACAGGTTATATCCCGGAAAGATTACACAACTAAATAAGACCTTAACTGCAGGTTTTTTTATAGCTGTCTGCCCATTGCTGATACCAGGCATCAGGATATGGATGGTGTTTTTCTATTGCATCCCAGACCCCCTGAGGGTTATGAAATCCGACAAAAGTCTGGATTAATTTTTTGTTTTCCTCGCGTTTCAGCATCTGCCAGAATTTATCCCAGGGAAAATACTTGCCGGGACAATCTTTTTCCGCCTTTTTTGCAGAATCGTAATCCAGGTGTCCATTAATGGTACGTACAGGCCATTTTGATTTACAATAAAGGCACAGCCAGACAAGTGCATCAAGCTGCGTCTGCGGAACTTCCTTTTCGGTTAATACCTGCCCTCTTTCATTTATATAATCTGTATAACATCCCTCCAGGCAAATTCCCAAAGTATTATTGTTTTCCTCTGAAAGCAGATGACCTCCTACAAACTGTTCAGGTCTGCCCCTATAAATTAATCCATTTTTGCGGATGAAGAAATGGTACCCTATACCCAGCCATCCCCTGTCAAGATGCCATTTATGCACATCCTGCGCACTGCAGCTCCTGCAGACAGCATGGTGTACTACAATTGTATCGGGAGTTTGCAGTACAAATTTTGCTCCGGGCTTCCAGTTATATTGTTCTTCAATAATATTATACATAACGGCTACACCTTACCTTTTTAAATGACATTTCACGCTTAAATCATATATTTGTCGACACTATAATTATATTCCTGTGAATAATCTTAAGTTACTGAAAGCAGGTTTATTTTGAATAAGACAAAAGAAAAACCGCTTAGAAACTTAGTTCTAAACGGTTATATGGCGGGCTGACCCCCTAAAATTGGAGAATATCCACTTGATTCTTTCTCAGTAATAGTGAAGCTATAATTTTCTACCTAATGGTAAATAATACCATCCAATAGTTTTAAGA
>JAAYMA010000031.1 GCA_012521615.1 Clostridiaceae bacterium
ATCTGATTTGCAAAAGTAATTTCCACACTAACCTTCTTAGGGGTGGAATTTACTTTTTCGAATGAGGTTATCGAACAAATAAGAAAACAATACTTTTAATTGCTTTACATGAAATTATTTCTGTGCTAAAATAATTTAGTATTTGAACCAAATGCGCGGTTACTGGTTACTCCGGCCACTTACTGGGCATTTGGCAATTTAGAGAAAGGAGTAGTACTATGGACAAGGCAAAGAAACAAGAAATTATACAAAAGTATGCAATTCATGAAGGTGATACAGGTTCTCCTGAGGTGCAGATCGCACTTTTGACGGAGCGTATCAATCGCCTTACTGAGCACCTTAAAGTTCATAAAAAGGACCATCATTCACGTCGTGGTCTTTTGAAAATGGTTGGTGCAAGAAGAGGTCTTCTAAATTATCTTATGAAGAAAGATATCGAAAGATATCGTGAAATCATTTCAAAGCTTGAGCTTAGAAAGTAAAGTGTTAGGGCGGTTTTCCGCCCTTTCAAGTTATTAAAACAAAATAAAAAATAATCCCGTTCCTGTAGGTCATGGTCAACAGAAGTTCAGCGAAGAGGATGCCGTAAAGGTTTCCTGTTCCCTGATCTTTTGTCCTGACCTGGTAGTTTTTGCTTTCGGATTTTTTTATATCTGAGGCAAAATAACTACAGGAACCGGGAGAAAAGGAGTTACGATATATGAAAAAAGTGTATACTATTGATGTTGCTGGCAGACCTGTTTCTGTTGAAATAGGGCAATTGGCGCAATTTGCTAATGGTTCAGCACTTGTTCGCTATGGAGATACTGTTGTGTTGACTACAGTTACAGCATCAAAAGAACCCAGAGAAGGAATTGATTTTTTTCCGTTAAGTGTGGATTACGAAGAGAAGCTCTACGCCGTTGGTAAAATTCCTGGCGGATTTATTAAACGTGAAGGAAAGCCAACTGAAAAAGCAATACTGACTGCTCGTGTCATTGACAGACAAATGCGACCTCGCTTTCCGAAAGATCTGCGCAATGACGTGACCATTGCAAATACTGTCTTGTCAGTTGAACAGGATAATTCACCTGAATTCGCTGCAATTTTGGGTACAGCTATTTCATTATGCATATCTGACATTCCCTTCAACGGCCCAATAGCAGGCGTAATTCTGGGACTTGTGGATGGAGAAGTTGTTATTAATCCAACTACTGAGCAGAGGGCAAAAAGTGATATGTATGTCACTCTCTCTGCTGACAGGGAAAAGATAGTTATGATTGAAGCCGGAGCCAATCAGGTTCCTGATGAAGTCATGATGGACGCTATTAAAAAAGGCCATAAGGAAATTATTCGGCTCATTGATTTTATTGACGGCATTGTTAAAGAAGTTGGAAAACCGAAATTTGAATATGTATCTGGCGCAGTGCCTGAGGAGATAGTGTCGGCTGTTTATGAAATGGCTGAAGAGGATATGAGAAAAGCAATTGAGAATGCCGACAAGGCTGTTCGGGAAAGCCAGGTTGAAGAAGTATGTGAAAAAGTTCAGGATGCCCTGGCAGAAACATTCCCGGAACAAAGAGGAAAGATTGCAGAAGCTCTTTACATGCTTCAGAGAAAAATTGTCAGAAGCATGATAATTAATGAGAATAAGCGTGTAGATGGACGTTCACTTATGGAAATCCGTCCTTTATCTGCCGAAGTTGGACTATTGCCAAGAGCACATGGTTCTGCTCTCTTCCAGCGTGGTCAGACCCAGGTTATGACCAGTGTTACCCTTGGCTCCATGAGTGATGTTCAAATGCTGGATGGGGTTGACTTGGAGGAACAGAAACGTTATATACATCATTATAATTTCCCGCCATATTCAGTAGGCGAGGCCAGACCCTTAAGAGGCCCGGGTCGGCGTGAAATCGGTCATGGCGCTTTGGCAGAAAGGGCACTGGAACCTGTTATTCCGAGCGAGGAAGAATTCCCGTATGCAATAAGACTTGTTTCAGAGGTCCTTATGTCCAACGGATCCACATCCCAGGGAAGTGTATGCGCAAGTACTCTTGCATTGATGGATGCCGGTGTTCCCATAAAAGCACCTGTTGCAGGTATTTCCTCAGGGCTTGTTGTCGATGAAGAAAATCCCGAGAGGTTTGTTACGTTTATGGATATTCAGGGAATAGAGGACTTCTTTGGTGATATGGACTTTAAAGTAGCCGGCACTAAAAATGGAATTACAGCAATACAGGTGGATATTAAGGTCGACGGCTTAACTTATGAAATAATCGAACAGGCATTTGAAATAACCAGAAAAGGACGCATTCAGATACTTGATGAGTGCATGCTTCCTGTTATTCCAGAGCCGAGAAAATCGCTGTCGCCATATGCTCCCAAGATATATCAGACCAAAATTGAGATTGACAAAATCAGCGAAGTTATAGGACCAAGAGGTAAGGTTATCAATAAGATTATTGCAGAAACAGGTGTAAAGATTGATATTGATGATGACGGCACAATATTTGTGGCGACCAATGATGAAGAAGCAGGTAAAAAAGCTATTCAGATAATTGAAGGTATAGTTGGAGATGTGGAACCGGGTTCAGTATATACCGGAAAGGTTACAAGAATAATGAATTTCGGTGCTTTTGTTGAATTCCTGCCAGGAAAAGAAGGTATGGTTCATATTTCAAAACTTGACACAAAACGCGTCAACAGGGTTGAAGATGTGGTAAATGTGGGCGATGATATAACGGTAAAAGTTATTGATATTGACAAACAGGGAAGAATTAATCTGTCCCGCAAGGATGTTCTGATAGAACAGCAAAAATCAGGAAAATCCAAATAAGATTTGCGAAGGGGTTGAATTTAGTAACAGCCCCTTTTTTGTTTTCGTTTATCACCATTCCGTGTTTAATAATATCAATAGCATGGTAAAATCAAGATAGAGGTTCATTTGTTTGCCCGTTACATGGGATCTGTCAGAATGATATTCACACCTGCTATAATAGTTTGTTATTATAATTATAATGATTTTAAAGCAGGATGCTGTCATATTAAGAAGCTGTAGTAAAATAAAGGACGAAAAGAAAAGGAAGGAAGTTACTTATTGAAAAGGAAGGATAAAGTCAAGGCAATATTAGATGAATTAAGTGCTTTATATCCAGATGCAGGATGTTCACTTGATTTTACCAATGCCCTGGAACTTTTGGTTGCAACTCAGCTGGCAGCCCAGTGTACTGATGCAAGAGTTAACATAGTAACAAAGGATTTGTTCAAAAAGTACAGAACTGTAGAGGATTATGCCGGTGCTGATCTTCAGGAGCTGGAACAGGATATAAGGCCTACCGGGTTTTTCCGGAACAAGGCAAAAAATATTAAAGAATGCTGTATAAAATTAATAACAGATTTTGACGGAAAAGTGCCGGATACAATGGAAGAACTTTTGACACTTCCTGGTGTTGGCAGAAAAACAGCAAATGTCATATTATCGACAATTTATGGAAAACCGGGGATTATAGTTGATACCCATTGTTCAAGACTGGCAGGAAGAATTGGTCTTACCAAATCAAAAAACCCGAATATTATAGAAAAAGACCTGATGAAAATAGTTCCTAAAAGCCAGTGGTCAATGTTTTCACATTATCTGGTCTTTCATGGGCGCAATGTTTGCAATGCCAGAAAACCCAAGTGTGAAATTTGTACTATATTGGCATATTGCGATTATGGCAAAAAAAAGATAAAATAATGGCAATAAGTAGTGAGGGATAAAAATGGTTTTACCTGATAAAAAAACCTTGGACTTAATGCCCGATGATCATATATTTGCACTGGATATAGGTACCCGTACAGTTATAGGCCTGGTGGGCGTTCAAAAAGATGAACACTTTATAGTGCATGAAGCAGAAATTATTTCCCATCAGAGTCGCGCAATGGTCGATGGTCAAATTCATGATATAGAAAAGGTTGTACATAGTGTAAAAACAGTTAAAGAATCACTGGAAAAAAAGCTCGGCTTTAAACTTCATAAAGCAGCCATAGCTGCAGCAGGCCGTGTGCTTAAGACAAGCCGGGTTACAGTATCCCGTGAAATTGAAGAAGGTCAGGAAATAGACCAGCAGTTAATAAGTGCTCTTGAAATGGAAGGGATACAAAAGGCCCAGTTAAATATCGACACTTACGAAGCAGGAGAAAATGAACAATTCTATTGTGTGGGGTACAGTGTAGTCAATTATTATTTAAACGACTTTGCAATAACGAGTCTTATTGGTCACAAGGGCAAAAAAGCCGGGGTGGAAATACTGGCTACATTTCTGCCACAAACAGTGGTAGACAGCTTATATACTGTTATTCAAAGAGCAGGTATGGAAGTTGAACATATTACCCTGGAACCTATTGCTGCACTAAACCTTGCCATTCCTCCCGATCTGCGCCTTCTTAATCTGGCGCTGATCGATGTCGGGGCAGGGACCTCTGATATTGCGATTACAAAATCAGGGACAATTGTTGCTTATTCCATGGTTCCGATGGCAGGGGACGAGATTACAGAGGCTATAGCACAAAATTATCTTGTTGATTTTAATACAGCTGAGAAAATTAAGATTTCTATAAGCTCTGAAAATAAACCTGTTACGTTTTGCGACATACTTGATAATGAAATTACTGTTACACCGGAAGAAGTGAACAGTGTAATCTCTCCAATTGTTGAAAAGTTGGCTGGTACGATTGTTGAAAAAATCCGTGAGTATAACGGCGGTAAATCTCCCAATGCCATCTTTCTGATAGGAGGAGGAAGTCTGTCCGGAAACCTGTGCAAGGAAATTGCAAATCTTTCAGGGCTTCCCGAGTCAAGAGTGGCAGTACGGGATCGTAAAATGGCCAAAAGTGTAATTATCGATGAGGATACTTTAAAAGGGCCTGAAGGAATCACGCCACTTGGCATCCTTGTTACATCGGCAATGGCGAACAGTAAGGATTTCTTCTATGTTACAGTAAACGGCGAGAAAGTGCGTATTTTCAACAGTCGTAAAATGAATGTCTCAGATGCACTGATACTTGCAGGAATAAAACCCGAGGAGTTATTATGCAAATCCGGCCGTACTTTGAGATTCTATGTAAATGGTGAGGAGAGAAGCGTTCGTGGAGGATTTGGAACACCTGCAAAAATTTATGTAAATAATGTAGTTTCGAGGCTAAACAATGCTATTTCGCCGGGAGATGAAATTAAAGTAATTCCCGCCGAAGATGGCCGGGATGGCAGCATAAATGCCTGTGAACTTATAGAGGGTATCGAGCCTGTTCGTTTTACATATAACGGGAACACTCGAGATATCTATCCCCGAATCCTTATAAACGGCGAGGAAGTTTTACCTGATACACCTGTCCAAAACAACGACCGGATAGAAATCATTAAGGAGTATTCTGTTAAACAGATTCAGGAATTGTTTGAAATTGATTCAGAGGTTTATGAATTTACTCTCAATGGTTTACCTGCGGATGAAAACACTTTTGTCGGACCGGGAGATTGTTTAGAGGGGAAATTGAGAAATGTTAAGGACAGTGCCGGAAAAAATGAAGAGAATTTTATAGGAAAACTTTCCGGGGCAATTGAAAATAGTATCAGCCCGAATGTAGAAATATATTCTGATAACTCTCCGGAAAGTGGAGTTTCAGATAATGAACATGACTTTAAAGAAATGAGTTTTGCAGACAACAGAGTTGAAGCTTTAGATGAATCTGCTGCTACCGGTATAAGTGATATAAAATCCCTGTTGGATGAAGTGGGGCAAAAATTGGCTGCCCGCGACGGGATTACTGTAAAAGTGAACGGAAAACTCATAACATTACCTCCAAAACCGACAGGATACATTTTTATAGACATATTTAATCATATAGATTTTGATTTAACATCGCCAAAAGGAGTTGTTCAGCTCAGATTAAACGGCAGGGAGGCAGGCTTTACAGATGCAATTGGATCTGGCGATGTAATCGATATATACTGGGAAGAATAGTTTTAAAATGTGCTGGAGGTAGCTTTTTTGGAACCGATTAAAAAAACTATGAGAACAGGTATGTTTGATAATTTCAGAAGATACGACGGTAACACTGCAAGGTTCGGATGGATTTTTTCCCTTGGGTTGTTACTGATTGATGTTTTTTCAAGGTTGCACCGTTATAATCAAAAAATAGACATCAGTATCGTTCTGGTACAAATACTTTTAGGTGTCCTGTATTTTGCAGCTACCCAGAGAAAACACAAATTACTGATTGGACAAACAGAGATTCCGGAACAGTATAAAATTGCAAAAACGCTTGAAATTTTGTTTATTACTTCATTCATAAGCACACTGAATTTTTCTGAATATTTGTATTTTATTACACTTTTGCCTGTTACTTTGGAAAGTATTTCGAGAGGTTTCAATAATGCTAAGAGATATCTGTTTTTAGGCCTGTTTTCCCAAATTTCCACCCAGTTCATTATGACTTTATGGCATAACCATACGTATAATGAAGCGAACAGCTTCATAATTCAGCTTCTGGTTATAGTTTGTGAATACGTGATAATATGGGCGTTTGTATATCTGTGTGGCACCATATACAACGAATATATGCGCAGCGAAGAAGAAAACAAGGTTTTAATTGACAAACTGGGCGACAAGTATGTACAGCTGGAGCAGGCCAAAAAAGAAATCCAGGAAAACTATGAAAAAATGCGAAAAACCTACGAGAAACTGGAAGAGACCAATGAAAAACTTACTTCAAGCATAGCCGAATTTTATACACTCCAGCAAATTTCCCAGGCCATTACTTCCATATTCAACGTTAATGAACTTCTGAAGTTTGTAAATGACGTTATTCTCGGTGTCATGGGGGCGTATCATTCTACGATAGCCCTCTGCTATGGACAGCACAATAAATTGAAAGTCCAGGTCTCCAGTATTTCTGACAAAAAGGAACTGGCTATTGTATCGGATTATTTGAACAGTGATGTTTTATATCCTTGTATCAGGGAAGGCCATTCAATGATAGACAATGATGTTGACCCCGGTTATTATCCTTTTACAAAAGGGCGCAATATAAAATCTTTGATCTGTGTCCCATTCCTGGCCAAAGGGAACCCTTTGGGTATAGTTCTTATTGAGCATAGTATAAGAAATGCATTTAACAATGAGAATGTCAGACTTCTTGAAATTATTTGCCAGCAGGTAAGTATCGCCATAGAGAACGCCAGGCTGTATCAGCAAATGCATGATCTTGCCACAATGGACGGACTTACCGGGGCATACAACAGACTTTATTTTCAGGACAAGCTTGAAGAAGAGTTTAAAAAGGCCAAGACTGCCGGTTATGATTTATCGCTGATTATTTTTGACATAGATCATTTCAAAAAGTTTAATGATACATATGGCCATCTCTTTGGAGACAAGGTACTCAGGAACATCTCAGTATTTATTTCGAAAAACCTCAGAAAAGAAGATGTATTCGCGCGATATGGCGGCGAAGAGTTTGTTATTCTTATGCCTCATACCACTCTTCAACAGGCAAAGGAAAAAGCTGATGACTTAAGAAAAGGTGTTGCTGAGCTCTTAATAACTGATCAGATTGTTACTGCTTCTGTCAATATAAGTTTAGGAGTCTCATCTTTTCCGGTAACGGCCGGAAGTCCTAACGAACTTATGAAAACAGCTGACGATGCCCTGTATGAAGCGAAAAAAAGAGGCAGGAATATTGTTTGTGTAGCTAAAGCCCGGGTATAATAGTGGGACTTTCTATTTAATTTTTGGACAGAATAAAAGCATATCTTGCCGAAAGATATGCCGAGTATAATAAATGCGTATGTATTCTTATTTTTAAGATTGATTAATTACTTCTACTGCATGCTGATCCATTATGTCTTTGACTTTTTGTTCCTCATCGGGAGTGAGAACCTTTTCCAGATCCAAAAGCAAGATGAGTTTTTCATCTAGTTTGGCTACACCCGACAAAAATCTTCTGTCAAAACTTTTAAGAGTTTCGGGGACAGGACTGATATCTTCTTCGGGAACCCTTACAATTTCTTTTACATTATCAACAATGAATCCCAAGAGCATATCGTTGGAATTTACAATTAGTATTTTTGTGTTTTCGTCATTTTCCTTATCAGGCATATTGAAGCGCTTTCTGAGATTGAAGACCGTCAGCACTTTGCCTCTGAGATTCAACAAACCTTCAATAAAAGGCGGAGTGTTTGGTACTTTGAAAATTTCCTGAGGTTTTATTATTTGAAAAATATCAGTTATACCAATTCCAAAAGCCTGATCACCTATTTGGAATTTAACCAGTTGTTGTGTTGCCATGGCGATACCTCCCATTACCTTTCTCAATAATAATTACCCTAATCTGATATTAAAATAACAATTTTTACTTATTTCATGTCTTTTCATGGCTAAGTTCTGTATGAGCCATTAATTTTAATATAATCATAGGTCAGGTCGCAAGTCCACATACGGTCACAGACCTTTCCATCCTTCAGGTCAATAACAATGGTCACTTCATCCCTGTTCAGTATTTCAAGGGCTTTTTCCTCGTCAAATGGATAAGCTGTACCATTTTTGCATACCAGGATATCACCAAGATAAATATCAGTTTTATTTGGATCAAATACCGCGCCCGAATAGCCGGCAGCAGTAAATATTCTGCCCCAGTTCGCATCTTTTCCGAAAACCGCGGTCTTTACCAGAGGGGATTTTGCTACAGCATTTAAAATAAGGTGTGCATTTTTTTTATCTGAGCAGTTTTCAACCCTGATCTCGATTAATTTAGTTGCTCCCTCGCCATCTCTGGCAAGCATTTTTGATAAAGCAACCGAAACTTCAAGAAGGGCATTTACAAAAATGCTGTATTCAGTTCCTTCCCAGGTTATAGGGGTATTGCCTGCCATACCATTGGCCAGAATTAAAACTTTATCACAAACACTTGTATCCCCGTCCACTGATATTCTGTTAAAAGATTTATCCGCAACAGTCCTAAGTGCCCTTTGCAATAACTCGACGGATATACCTGCATCGGTTGTGAGAACTGAAATCATTGTTGCCATATTTGGATGAATCATGCCCGAACCTTTAGCCATACCGCCGATGGTTACAGTCTTTCCGCCCAATTCAAATGTCTTGGAGGCTTGCTTCGGAAAAGTATCTGTTGTCATTATGGCCTGGGCACAATCAGCTGCGCCGTCAGCAGAAAGCTGATCAAAAGCCTTTTTTATTCCGGTTTTGATTTTTTCCATATCCAGAGGATATCCAATTACCCCTGTAGAACCCAGCATGACTTTTTCAGGTTCGCATCCTGCCAGCATTGCTGCAAATTTAGCCATTTCTTCGGCATCTTTGTCGCCCCGGATGCCGACACAGGCATTGGCGCATCCGCTATTGATAACAACAGCTTTTGCCGTTCCATTCTTTATTTTTTCCCGGGTCCACATAAGTGAATGGCCTTTTACTATATTTGTGGTAAAGATACCGGCAGCGTTTGCATCGATATCGGATACCAATAAAGCCAGGTCTTTCCTGTCATTTTTTTTAAGTCCGCATGAAACACCTGCGGCTTTAAACCCTATTGGGGCTGTAACACCTGTTCTGTTCATATATTCATCCTCCATAATATTTTTATTTTAATGAAATAACTGAGAACATTCAAGAAGTTTTAACCAAAGCCATGCAGTTTTAGGGACGTGATTATTTTCTTGTATTTTGCTTAATTGTGACAGAGCTTTGATACTTTCAAGAAATAATGTATAATATATTAGATTGTTTGTATCTTTTTAGAAAAAGGATTTAAAATATTATAACAATCATCGGAGTTGATAAAATGAGCAGTAAGCTTAAGGATGAAAATACAGATAATCTTTTCAGGGCAATACTGTCATTGGAGACCATAGAGGAATGTTACAGTTTTTTTGAGGATTTAGGCACAATTTCTGAGATTAAGGCCTTTGCACAAAGGTTTGCTGTTGCAAGCATGCTTATGGAAAAAAAGACATACAAAGAAATACATGAAAAAACAGGTGCCAGCGAGGCGACAATAAGCAGAGTTAACAGGGCATTGCATTATGGTGCGGACGGATACAAACTTATACTTGAACGCTTAAAGAAGAAGGAGTCGAACTCATGAAATTACTGGAGAAAATTTTCGGAAGCTATGCCGACAGAGAACTTAAAAAGGTTACCCCGATTGTTGACAGAATAGAAGCATTGGGTCCTGAAATAGCGAAACTTTCAGATAGTGAGCTTAAAGAAAAAAACTTTGAATTCAAAAAAAGGCTGTCTGCAGGAGAAACCCTTGATGATATTTTGCCTGAAGCTTATGCCGTAGTACGTGAAGCTTCTACAAGAGTTCTTGGAGAAAGGCACTACAGGGTTCAGCTCATAGGCGGAGTTATTCTTCATCAGGGCCGGATTGCTGAAATGAAAACCGGGGAAGGTAAAACCCTGACAGCTACACTTCCATTATATCTTAATGCCCTTACAGGAAAGGGTGTTCATCTGGTTACGGTTAATGATTATCTTGCCAAATATCAGGCTGAACTTATGGGGAAAATCTATAATTTTCTGGGCATGTCTGTAGGCGTCATTATTCATGGCCTGGACAACAGACAGAGAAAAGAAGCCTATGCCTGCGATATTACCTACGGTACGAACAATGAGTTCGGCTTTGATTATCTCCGTGACAACATGGTAGTGTACAAGGAAGAAAAGGTTCAAAGAGAACTCAATTATGCCATAGTAGACGAAGTTGACTCAATTTTGATAGACGAAGCAAGGACACCCCTGATTATCTCAGGACAGGGAGAAAAGTCCACAGACCTTTATGAAAAGGCCGATGCATTTGTAAGAAGGCTTTCTAAAACTGTGTACAAGGAAACTGATGATAAAGAATTTGTCGACGAAACTGATACTGATTATATTGTAGATGAAAAAGCCCATACAGCAACTTTGACAGCTAAGGGAATTGAAAAGGCAGAGAAATACTTTGGTGTTGAAAATCTTTCGGATGTAGAGAACATGGCTCTTTCCCATCACATTAACCAGGCACTGAAAGCCCATGGTTTAATGAAAAGGGATGTTGACTATGTGGTTAAAGACGGCGAAGTTATAATTGTCGATGAATTTACCGGAAGATTAATGTATGGAAGAAGATACTCCGATGGACTTCATCAGGCAATTGAAGCTAAAGAAGGAGTAAAGGTGGAGCATGAAAGCAAAACCCTGGCAACAATAACATTCCAGAATTATTTCAGACTGTACAAAAAACTTGCCGGAATGACCGGTACAGCACAGACTGAAGAACAGGAATTCAGAGCTATCTATAAACTGGACGTTATACCCATTCCCACAAATCTCCCTGTAATCCGGATAGATCACGAGGATGTGGTTTACAGAAACAAGAGAGGCAAATTCAATGCAGTTATAAAAGATATAATTGAAAGTCATCAAAAAGGTCAGCCTGTACTCGTGGGCACAATTTCAATTGAAACTTCTGAGATGTTAAGCTCGCTTCTTAAGAAACATGGCATAAAGCATAATGTTCTTAATGCCAAATATCATGAAAAAGAAGCCGAGATTATTGCCCAGGCAGGAAAATATGGTGCTGTTACCATATCCACAAACATGGCCGGACGTGGTACGGACATCAAACTTGGCGGAAACCCTGAATTCCTTGCAAAGCAGGAAATGCGCAAAATGGGCATGGATGATGCCCTTATAGTTGCCGCATCAGGTTTTAATGAAACAGAAGATGAAGAAGTTTTAAAGGCCAGAAAGATATTCAGAGAGTTACATGATAAATTCAAAAAAGAGACCGATAAAGAAAAAGAACTGGTAATAAAAGCCGGGGGTCTTAAAATAATAGGTACCGAAAGGCATGAATCCCGCCGTATTGACAATCAGCTGCGAGGCAGATCCGGTCGTCAGGGAGATCCGGGTGAATCCCGCTTCTATATTTCACTTGAAGACGATCTTATGCGTTTGTTCGGATCGGAGCGGCTGGAGCGAATGGTGGATGCCCTCGGACTTGATGAAAATCAGCCTATAGAGGCAAAAATGCTGTCTAATGCCATAGAAAATGCACAGAAAAAAATAGAAGGTATTAACTTCCAGAGACGTAAAAATGTCCTTCAATATGACGATGTGATGAATAAGCAGCGTGAAGTTATTTATTCGCAGCGGGATATGGTCTTAGAAGGCGAAAACATCAAAGGCTATATTGAAAAGATGATTGACACTGTTTCGGACAGCATTGTTGATCTTTTCTGCAGTGAAAGTAACAACTCAGTAGACTGGGATTTAAAAGGCATGCAAAAGTATGCCGAATCTATAATGTTCCCCAAAGGGATCCTGGATTTATCCAAAATTGATGTTGAAAATATAACATCTGAGGAACTTAAGAATATTCTTCGCCAGAATGCTTATTCAATTTATAAACAAAAAGAGGAGGAATTTGGCGAAGAGGTAATGCGTGAGCTTGAAAGACGCATACTGCTCAGAACTGTTGATGAAAAGTGGATGGATCACATTGACAATATGGAACAGCTTAAATATGGTATTGGTCTTAGAGCTTACGGTCAGCATGATCCTGTTGTTGAATACAAACGTGAAGGTTTTGAAATGTTTGAAGAGATGATAAGGAATATTCAACAGGATACTGTAAAAATGCTTCTCCATATACGCAAGGAACATATATCAGTAAAAAGGGAGCAAGTAGCAAAGCCTTTGGAAGCAACCCATGGCGAACAAAAAGAAAGAAAACCCATAAAACGTGAAGCTGCTAAAGTAGGGCGTAATGAACCTTGTCCATGCGGCAGTGGTAAAAAGTATAAAAAATGTTGCGGAGCTAATTAAGTTTTGAAAATTAAAGAAATTACCAGGAAATAGGGAAATTAAAAATACACCTGTATACTGATATCAGGTGTATTTTTAATGCCGTTTTTAGATAAAAGTTCTCTGGAGTTTATTTTTTTAAAGTTTGTAATTGCCACATCTGTGGTTTAATAATATATAGTGTGATACAATAAAAGAAATAATGACAATATTCTCAAATTAATCATAAAAATCGGAATTTGCTGCAGCTATGTTTTCTGTTATTGATAAAAACTTTGTGTCGGAGGAGTATTATGTTTAATATCAGTGAAGAATTATCCAACTTTAAGCCTGTTGATCTGGAAAACATTGAACAAAAAATTGGCGCAATACCTGATGACATGAAAAATGCAATGGAATTATATAATAAAGCATTAAACGAAATAAATAACAGAAATGAAGATATAGCAATAATAGCACTTAAAAAAGCAATTTCCATTTATCCCGAATTCTACGAGGCAATGAACCTGATGGGGCTGTGTTATATCGCCATTGGACAGGAAGAAAATGCCCGGGAGGTTTTTAATAGAGTCATCCAGATGGACGATAACAGCCTGAGGGCTGCCCGTTATATTAAGAGATTAGATGGTGATGTTTCTGACGATTTTGAAAGCTCACAGACAAGTAAAACTAAAAAGTTTTCCAACAAGATTTCAAATATTTCCAGATGGACAATGAATGGTCTCATTCCCAAAGATGATAAAATGGTTTTTGTCAGGTACATAATTGTTTTTATAATCGGGGTATTAATAACTTGTCTTATTTGGATTGCAGTTCCGAATAATAAGGTAAATATCGACTTATCAAATCTTTTTGCAAAACCGACACAAGAACTGAAAAGAATAGAAGAACTTGAAGGACACATTGACGAACTCAATGACCGCCTTAAAGAAGCCCAGAATTTCCTGGAGGCAGCAAGAAAAAATGAAAAACAGCTTCAGGACCAAATGGATCAGATTATTGCCTGGAGCAAAAATTTGAGGGAGCTGGACATCCTCTATTATCAGGGCAAATACAGGGAACTGGTATTGGAAGTAGAAAGAAATTTTGCTGGACTTGAAATTCCACCAACTATTAAAGAAGAAATAACTGCATTAAGTAATGAAGCCAAACCCAGATCAATACTTCAATTTTACGAAACTGCCAGAAGTATATACAGTTCGAATTCAAAAAAAAGGGATCCTGATGTATATAGACAGGCTGCTGATGAATACAGAATGGCAATTAGTATAATTGAGGAGACAGAGGACACATCTGCCTATGTGGTAGAAATTTATTATTACGGCGGAAAAGCCATTGCCCTGTCCCAGTATCCAAGCAAGGAACAGGCAGAGGCCGAAGCAATAAACTGTTTTGAGACCATAATCTCCAAATGGCCAAATTCAGTATTTGCCAACTATTCCAGGGCAAGAATAAATGAAATTGAGGCAGGAAAGACAATAAAACACTAATGTTATTTTTGATGCTTTGCACAGAACCGCCTCTTGTCTTACAGAACCTATAAAAAAGGGTTCTATAATAAATGTTGGGGTGCCGAAGAAAAATTCCGGTACTCCAACATTTTTTTATAAAAAAACAGAGCATGGAGTTGAAATCTCAAGTAAAATGAAATTGCAAGTCCCATTTTGAAAGGAG
>JAAYMA010000003.1 GCA_012521615.1 Clostridiaceae bacterium
AGGCTTGCACGTATCTTTTTTTCGTGTTATCTTACACTTAGTCGTTTCCATTTGTAGGTTTTTTCCTTTTTTAAACCTACCAGAGGTCTTTCAGGTCTCATTTCTTTCATACTAAGTTAACAGAGCCGTTTGTGATATGTTATACTCATGTTATCGTTATTGGAAAAGTAATACAATCCCACAGACATGTATAAATACCCCAAAAAATGAACTAAGAAAGCCGGTAAAAATCTATATCACCTACTTGCAAAGGGGCTTGAAGGGTTTAATATCTGAACAGGATTTTCCAATGAGTTCTTCTTTATTATTGAATTCTAAGCGTACAATATATATAATAGCCATAAAAACACAATGTTTTTAAGTTGCTGTAAACTTTTATGCAAATAAAGTTAAAACAAAGGAGTATAATATGGAAAACCGTCAAGTAAATATAGGAATAATTGGATTGGGAACTGTGGGAACAGGCGTGGCACGTATACTTCTGGAACAGAAAGATTTATTAGAAACACGCTCAGGTTTAAACTTTAACTTAAAAACAATTGCAGAACTGGACTGGAGCA
Organism: Clostridiaceae bacterium; assembly: GCA_012521615.1. Lineage (GTDB taxonomy): Bacteria > Bacillota > Clostridia > DSM-8532 > DSM-8532 > DTU059. Next base: position 561 of record JAAYMA010000003.1, read on the forward strand.
AAGAACGCGATCTTGACCTGTCCTGTGTAAACTGTACCACAAATGCTCATGAGCTTTTGGATGACCCTGAAATTAATATTGTAGTTGAAACCATAGGAGGTTATGAACCTGCTTTCAGCTTCATAAGCAAGGCCTTAAAAAACCGCAAGCATGTCGTAACTGCCAACAAGGCCCTGATTGCCACAAAAGGTATGGAGCTGTACAAAATTGCTCAGGAGAATGACGTCGATTTACTGTTCGAGGCAAGTGTGGGCGGGGGTATCCCTATAATTAAAGGACTAAGGGAAGGTCTTGTGGCAAACAGGTTTGAAAGCATATATGGCATACTGAACGGTACAACCAACTATATACTTACAAAAATGCATCAGGAGGATCTGGATTTTGATGATGCTTTGAAGATGGCTCAGGAAAAGGGCTTTGCAGAAGCTGATCCCACTCTTGATATAAGTGGCGGGGATGCTGCCCATAAGCTTGCCATATTAAGTACAATAGCATCCAACTCCTTTATTCCCTTTGACAAGATATACGTAGAGGGTATTACAGGGATTACTAAAATGGATATGAACTTTGCCCAGTCTTTCGGTATGACCATCAAACTCCTGGCTATATATAAAAGATATAATGATGGCGTTGATTTACGTGTCCATCCTACATTAATTGATAATTCCCATCTGTTGGCTGCAGTTGGCAATGAACTGAATGCTGTTTTTGTTAAAGGTGATTTTGTCGGAAACACAATGTTCTATGGGCCCGGTGCAGGTGAACGTCCTACCGCAAGCGCCATTGTAAGTGACATTGTTGATCTTTCCAGGGATTTGCTTCTAAAAGAGGGCGAAAAGTATTGCAACAGGGCTATCAGCCTTACTCAGGATGTCAGGCTTATACCCGTTGAGGATATTGAAAACCGCTTTTACCTGCGGTTTACAACCAAGGACGAACCCGGTGTACTGTCCATGATTTCCGGGGTACTGGCCGAACATAATATCTCCATAGCCTCTATGGTTCAGCTTGAGAGTCATGGAAAGGATAATTTTGTTCCCATTGTTCTTCTGACGCATAAGGCTCTTGAAAAATCCATGAATGAGGCTCTTGAGAAAATTGTCAGATATGATTTTGTCAAGAAAGATTATCTTAGATTAAGAATTTTTGAGTAAGGTTAAATGGAGGTTCTAAATGTATAATTACATTTTCGATTTGGGTGGGGTGTTGATTAACTTTAGCACTGAAAAACTGGTTGATACGTTCTGCAATCGTACTAATGGGGATTATGAAGCTATAAAGAGACTGTTCAGTCCTCAAGGTCTGTACGCTGTAGAAACCGGGAGAATCTCAAGCCAAGAGTTTTTCACAAATCATGTCCGTAAGATAATGCCCAATTTAACCTATAGCGAGCTTATAGATATCTACGCAGAGAATTTTAACCCAAATCCCCTGACCTTAAATCTGCTCGAGCGCCTTAAAAATAAAGGACGGAAAGTCTATATGCTGAGCAATTTGGCAGAGGTTCACAGAAAAGCTGCTGAGATAAGAATGCCAGAGCTCTTCAGTTTGTGTGATGAGAATTTCTTATCCTATGAAATGGGATATCATAAACCTGAGCCCGAGATTTACCTTGAAACCTGCAGAAGAATCGGGGCCCAACCCCAGAAATGCGTCTTTTTCGATGACACAGCCGAAAATGTGGAAGGTGCAATAAAGATTGGAATGAAAAGCGTACTTTACTCAAATTCAAGGATTGGCTTAATTGAGAAATATATAGATGAACTTGAACGCGATGCTGTTTAATACACATAACAATAATATCGTAAATAATAAAAAGCGG
>JAAYMA010000032.1 GCA_012521615.1 Clostridiaceae bacterium
CCTGAAAAAGGATACTTTCATTATCCTCGCTTTAATGCGGGGTGCTGAGGAGAAACATGCCACCGAAAGCAGAACAAAAGGAGTAGTAGGCCATACTGGAAGCAGCAAACCAATTACTCCAAGACCCAGAAAGAAAAAGCCCAATCCTGTAAGTAGAAATGTTTTTAACTGCAACTAACCACCACTTTTACCGTATAGACTTTTCCAGCTTATTTATTAACGCGATTTTTAACGAACTCGAGGAAAGCTTCTACCTGGTCTTTCACAAAAGAATAGCTTGTTTCATTCAATGTAAGCTTACCCTGGTCGTCCATAAGCTGCATGGCATTTGGTATGGTAACTCGCGGGAAATTCATGATATCCATGTCGAGAAAGCTCAAAAGTGTAACCAGGTGATCCTGAGCCAGTGATGTGCCTGCCATACCAAGGGATACTCCACTGAAACAAGCAGGCTTCTTTGCAAGTATCGGAGGTTCTTCTTCACCTGTTGGCCGCGACAGCCAGTCAATTACATTTTTAAGCGCGCTCGGGAAGAAATGATTGTGTTCAGGGGTAAAAAACCATATTGCATCGGCACTCTTAACTTTTTCACGAACACGTTTCACAGGTTCCGGGGCAGGAAATTCAATATCCTCGTTCATCAATGGTACATCATCGTATTCAAGCAGTTCAAAATCTGCCCGATCACCTATTATTTCCTTGACTATAAGAGCCAGCTGACGATTTAACGATCCTTTCCGCAGTGAACCTACAATGGCTAATATCTTATTCTTTTCCAAGGCTAATCCACTCCTTAAAAAATAATCATACTTTTTATAACTTGATTAGTTTCTTAATACCAATATACCCAACAAAAAGGCATATTAAATTTTGTCTCATATATTTTTTATGAGTGATAGCTCAGAATTATATTATCCTGCCATTTAAGGTTTTATCCGGACATATTGAAAAAATGCATACATCGATATTCGTTATCATATATTTGGTATTTGCCATTCTATTTCAGCCAGTCCATTGGCTCTTAAATATTTGTTGACTTTTGAAAAATGTCTGCAGCCGAAAAATCCTCTGTTTGCAGACAATGGACTTGGATGTGCGGCAGTTAAAACCAGATGCCTTGGATTTGTCAGATATTTTGCCTTTTCTTTGGCATTGTTACCCCACAGTAAATAAGCCACAGGAGCATCCTTCCTATTTAATATTTGTATTATTGTATCAGTGAGAATCTCCCACCCTTTATTTCTGTGTGAATTAGGACTATTAGCCACAACAGTCAGGCTCGTATTAAGAAGGAGCACACCCTGTTCTGCCCAGGGTACGAGGTATCCGTTATTAGGTATGTAACAGCCCAAATCATCAGATAATTCTTTGAAAATATTTATCAAAGAAGGTGGTATCTGTACTCCAGGCTGTACTGAAAAGGCCAGCCCATGAGCTTGATTTACACCATGATAGGGATCCTGTCCCAAGATTACCACTTTGGTATCCTCGTATGAAGTCAGCTTCAAGGCTTCATAAATCTTGTACATGTCGGGGTAAATGGTTTTTGTCCTGTACTCCCTTATCAGAAATTGTCTTAATTTTAAATAGTAGTCTTTTCTAAATTCGTCTTTTAATAGTTCATCCCAGTCATTACCTAGCTTAACCAAATTATCCCTTCCTCTGCATTTTATTATTATAAGTCGGCATGACAGTGATAAATGCCCGACAGCAGATTACACCTCTCAATTATACCATTCAATCCTGTTATCAGAAATATAATTAAAAATTATTGTATTCCTCAACTTTACAGGATAATTAATGTATAAAAATATAAAAAACATGGTCAGCAGGGTTTTTCCTGACCCCTGCAGACCATGTTTTATCTGTATCCTCAACTGGAGGAATCCTTTCAAATCATGCAGATGGAATGGCTAAACCCGGTTATATCAATGTACAAAGCATTAAAATATGGACTCAGCCATATGCTCTTTTTTATCCTGAATTATACGATCCAGAATATCCTCCCCTAACCGTTCTATGCTCCTGCCTTCAGCCCTGAGATCCCGGCCTAACGCCGCTATAGCAATCTCGATCAATGCAGTACAAACAGGGGTTGGCACATTATATCTGGCTCCCAATGTTTCAAGGAGAACAAGCCCCTGTGGCACGTCCTCGGAGATGTATCTCGAATCAACCTTCACAGGTCCTTTCGCACGGGTATCCATACCTGCATACCAGAAGAATACTTCTTTTGCATCGCGACTGTCGTCCAGTGTATTGCGGAACTTACATGCTTCCACATAGGGAACGCGTTTGCAGCCCAATTTCTCCATTACATCCATTTTTTCCTTGTCAAGTGCTTCAAGTATGCGCCAGACACTGGGGGTGAAAACTTCATGGTACATGCAGTAATCACCATTGGTCTTTTCTATGCGTGGAATACTCATAATAGCTCCAACAGTATGGACAATCAAGTTAGGATTGTGAAGCGCAGCTTCTATTACAGAGGGAAGATAGGTAAACGGAAAACCTAACTGGTCAAGTATCTCCTTACTCTTTTTTGTACGGCTTGCAGGATAAATCCCCAGCGGATTACGTACATTGCGAAAGCCAATCTTTATTGTGCCGGGTTCAATAATTCTGCAATCCAGGAAAGAGCTCTGAGCTTCACAAACAGTAATATCTATATCTGAACAATGCTTAAGTACATAGGCAGTTGAAAGATAGCCCGGATTCAACAAAAGAATCTGACCATCACGCAGATAGGGTTTTATGCGTTTTATTAAATCCTCATGATAATTGGTCTGTATGTAGACAATTACAACCTCGCTATCATTTATCAGCGAAATGTCCCTTGTTACATGTTTAATTTTGGCAGTTACTGTTTTGACATTTTCAATAAGATTGACTGTACCGCCATTTTCAACAAGATGATTGAAATTTTCATCATGCATGGCATTGGATGTTTTAATCAGCGTCACTTCGTGACCTTTCAAGCTCAATTCTGCAGCTACTGCTGTACCACCATTTCCGGCTCCTAAAATTGATATCTTCATACTATCATCCTTTCTTTATAGTAATAATTTGATTCATCAGCAAATTCGGGTTCATTCAGGAAAATTGTATCCAATACTTTTTCGGTAAGGTCTCCAAAAAGCGGACCGCATGTGACCTGATTCATTCCAGGGCCACCATTGTATTCAATCAATACTGGCTCTCCTATTTCGTCAACAGCAAAATCCCAGCCAATAATGCGAAAATGAGGAACAGTTTTATGAGCCCTGCGGACTGCTTCAAGTACCCGGTTATATGAAGGTATTTTAATTTCGGCAAAAACCGCCCCATTGGGATGACTTGTTATCCACTGCAATTCATTGTTCAATGCCCTTTCCTCAAGCCTTCCATCAGGAAGAATCGGACAGGCAATACCACCGGCAGAAAAGTTATCCAGCCGTGAACCTGCCACTCCCATACGCAGGATAGCCGAAGAAATATGCACTTCACCACGGAACAAAAATGAAATCACCCGTATTGTATTAATTGATTCAGGATGTATGGAAGACAGAATCTTATGCTGGGATACAACTCCCTGAACGATGTAATCAGTGCCATACGACTTTAACAGTTCCTGAATATTCATATTATGATGCTTATCTTTTTCGTAGAAAAAGATATCTACACCCTCACCACTATATATTGAGGGTTTAATAACAAAACTTTTCTCAGTCTCCAACAATGATATTGCTTGTTCAAAACTGATGATCTGTCCAAATCCGTCATAAAAACAATTATTGGTGTTTCTGACAATAGTACGCGGCTGTTTCAAATAGGGAAACAGTTGCTGATAAAAACATTTGTCGGTATATGCCTGACGAAAATTTTGTCTGTTAAATGCCGGATAGATTTTCTGCCAATAAATATCCTGGGGAATATAACGCGGATCATATTTCCCATCCTTGTAACAATACAGGTCATACCACATTTTTTCAGGCTTAATACCATATTTGCTCCAGAATGAAAGCACCTGTGATTTAAAAAGCTCTTTGCTTCCCCTGTATCCGCCGTTAAGAATTGAAAGCTGTTGCCGGCACCCCTTTCGGGCTTTTCGTGCCTCCATGGAAAGATCAACCTTTTGATAAACCGTCCAGCAAAACTTCTCCCATTTACCGGCCTGATTAATTCTCTTTTTCATTTCATCCCTCACTTTTCTATTTTTTAGGAAATTTATTTCCTTCCAGTTCCACCTGTATATTGCAGACAATTTAGGATAAAAGACCATTGTATTGATATAAAAATACACGAATTCTAAAATATGTAAAATATTTTCCGAATTTCTGCCAGTGTTTATAGCTTCATGTAATTTTTCAGAATTGTTTATTTGACCAATTTTATTTAATGTATTACAATTAAGGATAAAATCGGCAATAGTTAGGCATATACAAACATATCGGAAAATGTTCGATTTTGAAACTATTTACGGGACTATCCCCGTCTAATTAAATAACTTTAGAACGGGTGAGGAGAATAGATAATCACGTCTTCCTCAAACCCTTTTTGAAGAGCTAACCTTGGATTGCTCTTTAGGCTGACATTAATAACTCCTTCTCAGCAAATGCTGCTATAAAACTTGCCAAGAAGGAGCATTATTTACACTGATTTTTCTGCACCCTCTTCTATTATCTGCAGGTTACATTTTTAATAAAGAATGCTCCGGTTAAGGAAACGATATTTAAGAAATATCTTATTTTAATGACAGACAGTATTATAGCACAAAATAGAACAATTTTCATCATAAAAGGGAAATGAATTTTTTTAACTAAAAAGATTAGGTTGACAGTAAATAAACCACTTAATATAATTTAATCAAAAGGATGTGAAAATTAAAGTGAAAGATTCTGCTGATTCTGATTCAGAATCTCCCACTCGACAGCGTAACAAAACGATTTTAACTGATAACCTTTCAAAAATTATCTGTAAATATAGTTCACACATAACAATGGGCAATCCTGTATTGTCTTTTTTGTTATGTGTTTTTTTGTTGCTATAAACCTTGTCATTATTACCCATCCGTTGTTCTTCCCAAAGTAAACTTTAAATAGACATTACTAACATATATTCAGTTTTTCTAGGAGGTTATAATTTGGACGGCAATCCTATATTGTGGTTATTTTTAATTCAATTTGCTTTTATTTTTCTCAATGCCATCTTTGCCTGTGCGGAGATAGCAGTCATTAAAACAAATGAAAATAAACTGGCTAAGCTTTCTGCGGCTGGTGACAAACGTGCCTTGCGCCTTACCAGACTTACTGAGCAACCTGCAAGTTTTCTTGCAACAATCCAGGTGGGAATTACCTTGGTAAACCTTTTAAGCAGTGCTGTTGCTACAGAGAACTTTTCTGACAGATTGGCAGATTTGATTGGAAGCATTGGTATTAATATCCCCGTGTATGTAGTTAATGTCCTTTCAGTGGCATTAATCACAATTGTGCTGACCTACTTTACTGTACTTCTTGGTGAACTCATTCCAAAACGGCTGGCATTGAAAAATGCTGAAAAGATAGCACTTAGCATGTCCGGACTCATATTCACAGTCTCAAAATTATTCACTCCTGCGGTCTGGCTTTTTACGGTCTCTACCAATGGACTTTTACGATTGTTTGGGGTGGATCCGAACTCTGAAGATGAAGAAAACGTGGAAGAAGAAATCCTTATGATTTTGGATGTCGGCAAACAAAAAGGGACAATACTGCCAGACGAGCAGAATATGATAAAGAACATATTTGAATTTGATGATATTTCTGCAGAAGAAATCATGACTCATAGAACAGAGGTTTCTCTGCTTTGGCTTGATGAAACAGATGAGCAATGGGAACAAACCATTTATGAGAGCGCTCACTCCTTCTATCCAATATGCCATAACAGCCCTGATAATATTGTAGGAGTGCTACGTGCAAAAGATTATTTCAGACTTAAGGACAGAACCCGTGAAGAAGTAATGAAAAAAGCCGTTAAACCGGCCTATTTTGTCCCTGAAACCGTGCGGGCCGATGTTCTGTTTCGTAATATGAAAAAAACACGGAATCATTTCGCTGTTGTCGTGGATGAATACGGTGGTATGAGCGGAATTATCACAATTAACGATTTACTGGAAGAACTGGTAGGCGACCTTGAAGATGATATATCTATACCGACTGAAACACCGGCCATTGAACGTATTGATTCAAAAACATGGCGCATAAAAGGCACTGCACCTCTCAGTGAAGTATCAGAAGAACTCAATGTTTCGCTTCCCTATGATGACTATGATACTTTTGGCGGTCTTGTATTCGGGGTTTTGGGTAATATTCCTGACGATGGCAGTACTCCTGAACTTGAGGAATATGGATTAGTAATAAAGGTCACAAAAATTAAAGACCGGAGACTGGTAAGTGCTGTTGTTACCTTATCGGATGCCGTCCAGCCAAGTGCAGCTAACGAATAATACAAAATCCCGGTAAATATCCGATATAATCTTCTTAAATGAAATAATTTGCTGGAGGTTTGACATGTCCATTGTAAAAGTAAGTAATTTGAGAAAAAAGTATGGCAAGTTCACCGCCTTAGACAGAATAAACCTGGAAGTAAACAGAGGCGAAATTTATGGATTTATCGGACCAAACGGAGCAGGAAAAACCACTACAATCCGTATAATGCTTGGTATTCTGAAAGCAACCGGAGGAAAAGCAGAAATCTTTGGATTGGATGCATGGAAGGATGCTGTGGAAATACATAAAAAAGTAGCATATGTTCCCGGTGAAGTAAACCTCTGGCCTAATCTTACCGGCGGTGAAACAATAGACTTATTTGTAAAATTACGCGGTTCCAATAATAAAAGCCGGCGTGACGAGCTTATAGAGAGATTTGACCTTGATCCGTCCAGAAAATGCAGAACCTATTCAAAAGGCAACAGGCAAAAGGTTGCACTGATTGCAGCCTTTGCGTCAGACGCAGATTTATATATACTTGACGAACCTACATCAGGTCTCGATCCTTTAATGGAGAATGTTTTTCAGGAATGTGTCAGGGAAGCGAAGCAAGAAGGAAAAAGTATATTCTTATCAAGTCATATCCTGTCCGAAGTTGAAAAATTATGCGATAAAGTAAGCATAATACGTCAGGGCAAAATAATAGAGACAGGCACTCTGGAAGAACTGCGCCATTTAACAAGAACCAGTATTTTTGTTCAGACCAAAGAAACTATTCCCGCTTTAAATGAATTAAAAGGTGTCCATGATATCGAAGAAAAAGATAACTCAATATATTTCCAGGTCGATACGGAAGAATTGGCTAATGTAATTAAATATATCAGCCAATTTGAAATATTAAAACTGGAAAGTGCACCGCCCACATTGGAAGACCTGTTTATGAGGCATTACAAAGGCGAGGCAGGTGAAGTGTAATGTCAGGACTATTCACAAATACAGGTAAACTGGCTCGTTTAATACTTCGCAGAGATTGTATAAGGATTTCCGTATGGATAATTTCCATAGTTTTTTTCACCATAATGATTGGTGCCATGCTGCCCGAACTATATCCCACAAGTATGGAAAGACAGTTGATGGCCGAAACCATGAAGAATCCTGCTGTTACATTTATGTTAGGACCCGGATATGGTCTTGACAACTATACAAATGGAGCCATGATGGCCCATTATATGCTGGCTTTCACTACTGTTGCCGCAGGAATAATGAGTATATTATTAACCACAAGACATACCCGGGAAGATGAAGAATATGGCCGGATAGAAATGATCCGTTCCCTTCCTGCAGGTCCATTGTCTCCTTTAGCAGCTACAATTTCAATTCTTATTATAAGCAATATAATTCTCTTTCTTACAGTGTCCTTCGGATTGTATTCCTTGGGTTTTGAAAGCATGGACTTAGACGGCTCCCTGCTTTATGGAGCATCCCTTGGGGCCATTGGCATATTCTTTGCGGCATTAACAGGACTATTCGCTCAGCTTGCAACAAATACCCGGTCAACAATCGGATACTCATTTGGTTTTCTGATTATAGCCTATATAGTCAGAGGGATAGGAGATATCAACAATGAGACATTATCCCTTATTTCCCCCCTTGGATTAATCCTCCGCACTGAAGTTTACGTAAATAATTACTGGTGGCCGGTTTTTGTCACTTTGGGAATATCTGTGATATTATTTGGACTTGCCTTGTACTTAAACTCCGTCAGGGATTTGGGCTCAGGCTTCATACCCACCAAACCCGGAAGAAGCACTGGCTCAAGAATTCTTTCATCCCCTTTGGGACTTTCATTAAGACTGCAGCGAACCCCCATCATCGCATGGGTAATCGGAATGTTTGTACTGGGAGTATCCTATGGTTCAGTTGCAGGGGATCTGGAAGGCTTTGTAGAAAGCAGTGAGATTATCCGGCA
>JAAYMA010000033.1 GCA_012521615.1 Clostridiaceae bacterium
AGGCGGCATTTACGGGTGTAAAGAACTTGACTATTGTTACTCCGTCTCAGTGGCTCGCTGGCCTAGTGGGAGATTCATTTTTAGGAGATTACCCGGTCAAAGTAATCAATAATGGTATCGACTTATCCGTTTTCAAACCCACTCCCAGTGACTTTAGACAAAGGTATTCACTAGAGAACAAGTTTATTATTTTAGGGGTTGCCAATGTTTGGACTGAAAGGAAGGGTTTGCAGTATTTTTTGGAGTTGTCAAGCTACCTTTCGTCTGATGAGGTAATTGTTCTGGTCGGGCTGACGGAAAAACAGAAAGCAACTTTGCCCTCAGGAATAATTGGAATTACTAGAACGGATAGTGTTACTGAATTGGCGGAGATTTATACCGCGGCAGATGTGTTTGTAAATCTAACGCTAGAAGATAATTTTCCGACCACCAATCTTGAGGCGTTAGCTTGTGGGACTCCTGTAATTACCTTTAATACAGGGGGTAGCCCGGAATGTATAGATGATAGCACTGGTTACCTCGTAGACAAAGGGAATGTTGACGATGTCGCAACTAAGGCGCGATTGATAAAAACTACGGGTAAAACAGTGTATTCTGTTGCGTGTATTGAAAGGGCAAAAGAGTTCTATGGAAGCGAGCAGAGGTTCTTCGAGTACATAAATATGTACAGCAGCTTTTGTAATGTTTGAAGCGCTAATGGATGGCTCTGTATGCGCTTCTAGGGAACCATACAGGAATGCACCGTGCTGTTGTGATGTTGGCATTTCCGGTTTGGGAAGTATTTCTTTTGATTGGAAGGCAATATTGTGGTGAGATATACCATAAAATGCATCTTTAGTGTGGTGTTAATGAATGAGCTTGTCTGGGAAACGTGAGAAGACAATGTCTAATCGAGGATGGTATTCCTAACTATAGCGTGGAAGTTGTGAACGGAGACAGCACTTGAACACCTTGAACGGTTACGTTTGGGGATTTGACAGTAATTATTGTTGAGGATCGTCGGGAAAGAGGAGAAATATGTGGAAAAAAGTGCTTTTTCTGCTTGGCTGTATTGTATTTCTTAGCGTCCATATTGAGACATTCGAATCCTATTCGAACGTCCGTATACCGAGCACGCTTATTATATTAGGGCTTTTCTTGTTGGTCGTTATCACTAGGATCAGTACACAACGAACGATATACATGCCTAACAAGAGACTATTGCTAGGTTACTATTTTCTGTTCGGTTCGATTGTTTTCCCTGCTTTGCTCAATAATGAGGGAGTCTTCTTAGAACATCCAGAGCTGTTTTATAGTAGAGCACTTTATCCATTCGTTTTGCTAGTCGTTGTCTATATGCTTGTTAGGAATTTGCAGTTCGAATCATTCTTGAGATGGGCTTTTGTTTTGAACTTGGTCTTGGCGGTATTAAGTTTTTTCTGGAATGTAGTTCAGGGTAATCCTGGACGTCCAGAAAATGTTCTGGTTGTCTCCGACAGGGTCGCCTTTTTAGGAATAGCAGTGTTCAATATCTCGAGTAGGAAAATTGACAAACTAGTTGTATCAGTCGTCACATGTCTTACTCTTGCGGTATATCTTTCCCTTACATCGTTTATAATTTTCGCGGTGGTTATTTACCTAAATGTGTTTTACACAAATTTGACCCAAGGAAGCACGAAGGTAAGGTTCTTAATCTTATTCGGACTGATTCTACTTGTTGTTTTTTCAATAAGCTTCGTTAATTCTGTAGCCAATCAAGTGGTTGTTATAAACGGCAATGGTAGATTAGTTGATTCAATTAACACTATTCTGTATAGGCTGCATAGTGTCCTAAACCGCTCCGATGCATCGCAGATGGCTAGGTCTCTAATGAAAGATGAGGGTACACGAATTTTAATGAAGAAGCCTTTAACAGGGGAGTTCCTCTATGAAATCAAGTGTTTTGGTGACAGCGGAAGTTACATACATAATGTATTGTCGTATTGGGCCGAATTCGGTCTGCTGGCGTTTGCTTTAATTTTAGGATTTGTTATCTCCGCAATGTGGAAAAATTACAGAATTTTTTCCTTATACCAAGACAGCCTAGCTGGCGGGCTATTGTTTTCATCACTGTATATGCTCTTAATATTCCTTTTTTCCCGCTCCTACGCACACGATTTGCTTTGGATATGCTTGGGAGCAACAGTTTCCTATTCGGATAAATTCACAACAGATGGAAAGAACTGATCAATTACGGCTTTGCTCTGAACGATTGGTACCAAGAAAAACAACGAGAAGTTGGATTCGATTCCGGAAAGGAAGTGTTTTGAGTGAACAGCAAGATTTCGGTTATTATGCCAATATATAATGGAGGCAGGTTTGTAGAGGAAGCCGTCCGATCGGTACTCGATCAGTCATATGAAAACCTCGAGCTGATTATAGTAAATGATGGAAGTACCGACGATACAGAAGAGATAATATCGTCGTTTTTGGATGATAGAATAACTGTTTTAAAGCACGACACCAACAAAGGAAAAGTTGCAGCGATCAATCTTGGCGTTAAAGAATCGACGGGAGATCTGATAGTGTTGTTCGCCGCGGATGACGTCCTTCCCAAACAGTCACTAGAAAAAAGAAGCCAAAGCCTGAGTTCTAATGCGGTTGCATTCTGCAATTTCTGGGTTTGCGATGCGAAGCTTAATAAAGTTAAACTAGGCTATCGGTACACCGAGTCCACTGTTTTCTGGGAACAGAGTAAAAGAAGGCTATTGTTGCATAATATGGTTGGCGGCGGTACGTTTATTTTAAGAAGAAATCTTGCGGAGAAGATTTTTCCAATTCCAGAAACGCTCCGATTTGAAGATTGGTGGATTACTTTTTTTTCCCTAATGTATGCTGGTAAAATTGGATATCTAGATGAACCTCTTTTGCTGTATAGGATCCATGGAAATAATGATAACGGATCCTTGGAGACCATGAAGAGGGATTCTGTGATAAAGAAAGACTTCGCTAGGCACTCAGTGTTTTATGAAGAATTAGCGTTGAAAATCGATCAGTTAGAGCATCCTGACGCTGAGGAGTTTCTTGCCATAATAGCTATGAATGAGTGCGTAAAACGCAAGGTGGTAGAAGGTGGATTTATCCCTCCGAACAGAGAGTTTATTCGCCTGTATGGTGTTTTGGAGTATATAAGACTAAACATGATCTCATTAGAAATAAGTGCTGTCCCTTCAATGTTAATTGGTTATGCGAGGAAGTTTAAGATGAAGATTGGTTTAGTTTTCAAGTAGATTTCTTCAAGATAGGAAGATAGGGGATGTGTAGAATGCAGACAGTTGAATTGGAGTTAACAAATAGGCTAAAAGCAAGAACGGCTGTTTTAGGTGTCATCGGACTCGGTTATGTCGGTTTACCGCTAGCAGTTGAAAAAGCCAAGGCTGGGTATAAAGTAATCGGCTTTGATATTCAACCGCAAAAAGTGGACATGGTTAATCAGGGGATCAATTACATAGGTGAT
>JAAYMA010000034.1 GCA_012521615.1 Clostridiaceae bacterium
CTTTAATTTCAATCATGACTTTCACCTCCCCTTATGTTTATATCTGATTTGCTTAAATTTGATTTAAGAGTTTTATACTTTATGAAAACATATATTCGATTATTATTGCAAAATAATTGAGTTGAACTTGAAATGGTTACTTCTTATTGAAATGTAATTTAATAGGTACCGCAAAATGCGGTACCAGCAGGGTTTGTTTTATTTTCCACCCTGATGCTTAGCAGGGTGAGTTTTTGTATCTGTCTTTAAATTGCTATATAGCAGATAGGTCTTATTCTTTATAAATCATGTGGTATAACATCATTTCTTACTATATCCTCGTAATCCTCACCTTTTACAATAATCCTTGCCTTACCGTCCTTACAAAGCACCATCGGAGGGCGACCGGTTCTGTTGTAGTTCATGGACATGGAATAGTTGTAGGCACCTGTAGCCAGAACAGCTATTATATCTCCCGGTTCTATATCAGGCATAAGAATATCCTTTCCTATAAGATCCCCTGATTCACAGTGTTTGCCTGCAATTGTCACAAGCTGGCTTAAAGGTGAATTAGCCTTGTTTGCAAGAACAAATGAATATTTAGAATCATAAAGAGCATAACGGGGATTATCGCTGATACCGCCATCTACCGCCACATATTTTCTGACATTCTTGATAGTTTTTATTGCGCCTACGGTATATAAAGTAATTCCAGCAGGTCCGGTAATGGCGCGACCAGGTTCAATTAATATAAATGGTTGCTGAATTTTATGTTCTTTGCAATAGTTTTTAACGGTTTTAGATACCATTTCGATAAAACGGTCATACTTAACCGGCTTATCTTCCTCAGTATATTTTATGCCAAAACCTCCACCTAAATTTAGTTCTGAAATTGAGATGTCATATTTCTCTTTAAGGTTTACAAGAAGATCCAGCATTACTTCAGCCGTTTTTTCGAAAGGCTTTATCTCAAGTATTTGAGAGCCCAAATGACAATGCAACCCAACCAGTTCAACATTTGTACATCTCTTTACAACTGTAACAAAATCATAGATTTCACCGTTTTCTATGGCTACACCGAATTTTGAATCAAGCTGACCTGTCATAATATACTCGTGAGTATGAGCATCGATACCTGGCTTAATACGGACTGATATTTTAGCTTTTACTTTCTTTTCACTGCATATTTGGTTTAGTATTTTCAGCTCATGAATATTATCAACTACGATACGTCCTACATTGGCATCTATGGCTTCAATTAACTCTTTTTCTGATTTATTATTGCCATGAAAATACACCTTGTCCATTGGAAATCCTGCCTTTTTGGCAGTATATAATTCTCCGCCAGAAACTACATCCAGCCCGATGCCTTCCTGCTGGACAATCCTGCAGATAGCCGTTGTGCAAAGGGCCTTGCTGGCATAAAGAACGAGGCTTTTTTTGCCATAATATTTTTCCATAGCATTTTTGAATGTTCGAATGTTATGCCGGATATGTTCTTCATCCATCACGTAAAGCGGAGTGCCGAATTCTTTTGCAAGCTCGACTGTATCGCATCCGCCGATTACAAGATGATTGTTTTCATTTGTACTTAAAAATTTGTTTTCTATCATCATTTCAACTCCTAAATCAGTCTTAAGAATTGTTTATCACAATAGCATATTATTGCTTTATGTCACAAAAGTTTATCATTACATCCTGACTTTTACAAGTTTCACTTATGTACTTATGAATAACAATTTTACGAGGTTTTAAAAAAGAGCAGTTTACTCTGCTCTTTTTTAAATAAGGTTCAGATTTTTATCTTGTTTTTTTCATAGCATCTTAAAATAAATTTATTTTACCTCGGAGAGCTTTTTTGATATCCTATTTCTTACATCATCAGTCAAATTGAGTTTCAGAGCTTTCCGATAGTATTCTCTTGCCATTTCAGGATTGCTGAAGTATTGGTATTGGCACATATCCCCTACTGTTTCATACGGACCGGGATTATCAGGGAATACTTCAGTCATTTTTATGAATTGATTAAGACTGTCATCATAACGTTTGGCACTATAGTATGCCCATCCTAATGCGTTCATTGCAGAGTAATCATTTTCATGAATGCTGAGGAATTTCTCAAGGTATTCCACTGATTTTGCGTGTTCTTTTTTATCTTTATAAATTCTGAAAAGCTTATCCATAGCCCCAGAGAAGCCAGGATCTGCCTCCAGAACCTGTAAAAAGAGTTCTTCAGCTTCATCGTACTTTTGATTGTTGTATGCTTCCATACCCTTGTCAAAGGTCTTGAGAGGATCTATAACAGTCACATCATTATTAATTGTAACAATTCCCTCTTCTTCGTCAATCTCTAGCGGAATTCCAAACAGCTCAGTCAATTCGAATGGAATATATATTTCATCATTAATTGTTGTCACGGGCTGATCAATCGAAACACGCTCGTTATCTAACCAATATTCCTGGTCATCCACGCACAGCACTATTTCATGTTCTGCTGTCTCTATCAATATATACTTTTTATAAGTTATGGTATCCAAATCTGCTGCTTTCAATATATTTTTAAGCGGTACCATGATTGTATCGTTCAATGTAGCAAAACTGAAAGAAACTTCTTTTGCCTCATTTACCGGAGCTTTGGATTTTGTAATTACCAGTGCATTACTAAGTTTACGTCCAGGTGAAGTTAAGTATTTATCTTTAAAATAAAGACCTGAAGAAGCTCCTCCGTCAAGATTGACTGCATCGGTCAGTCCCATATTTTTTGCAATCTCAGCAAGCTCCTTGACAGTTACATTAGAAACTGTGCCCATTATGAGTCTGTTATTATTGCGGTTAACTCCAATAAAGCTTCTGGCAGCCCGCAAAGTGTTCATCTTATTCTCAGTAATTCCTTCTTTGGCTCCGTCTGCATATACCACACCATCAATCAGAAGGACAGGACCCGCGCTGAGCCCGGCTTTAATATTGTCAAGATCAAGCAGCTCTCCTTTTTGCGCCTTACCATTTTCAAATACAGCCTCATGATACCTTATCCGATAGTCAACTCTCTGGCCGACTTTAAATTTTTCAGCATTCTGTTTGTAGTTAAGAACAATAACATATCCATTTTCAGGAATATCAGCTTTTCCCTGCTTGATTTCTGAAACTGTGCCATTTTCAACTACAACTATGGTTGCTTCTCCACAATCTCCGGTATTGGTACCAAAATCTGGTGTAAGAATATAATCCGATGAGGTTTTATGATTTATTGCATATACAGACCAATTGTAGGGATACTGCCACGCAGCACCGATAGTACCCTCTACGGATACATAAATATGGTCTGTCGCGAATTTGTTATCCTCTGTAAAATATCCGAAGGATCCTGCAACAGATGCCATATGTACCATTTCACCTTCATTTATAATATGTCCGTAGGGCTCGGAACTAGTGCTTGAGTATGCATTGAAAAATGTACCGTTTATAGCTGCTACTACCTCAGTATTGTCATCAACAGCCCTTTTTGCTATGTCCGCAAGGCTTTCGGTCTTTCCTAGGGCATTCTGTGCGCATATCTCCTGTATATTTACAGATGGATCATTTAAATCCACTGAAACAAAGTTTACTTTCCGGCTTCCTCCAGAAAATTTTACTGTCTGTGTCCCCGAATAAATTGTTTGGCTGGCATGAAGCGGAACGGTGATGAACAACAAAGAAGCAAGTACACACGTAAGCAAAACAGTCATTTTTCTCATGAGTACCCCTCCAAAGAATAATAAATTGTCGATTATTAAATTATTATACCACCAAATTATACCAACAAATCAAATTCTCCGGCGAGCTTTGTAAATGCCTGAAGACTTCTTTCAATCATGCCGATATCGGTACAGTATGCAATTCTTACATAACCCGGACAGCCAAATCCGCTTCCTGGCACAAGGAGTATGTTATATTTAGCTGCAACCTTGCAAAACTCTTTATCGTCCTCGATGGGTGTTTTCATAAAGAGGTAGAAAGTTCCTTGCGGTTTAACTATGCTAAATCCGATTTTTGTTAAATGATTATATAAAAGATCTCTTTTTTTCTTATAGCTTTCGATATCGACTGCTACTTCGAGATTATCGGCAACTACCTTCTGAAATAGTGAAGGGGCGTTTACAAAGCCCAATGTCCTGTTTAATGTAGTCATTACAGACATAAGAGTATCAACCTGGGGTATACGGCTGCTTGCACAAATATATCCTATTCTTTCTCCGGGAAGAGCATGGGATTTACTGAAAGAATTAATTACAATACTTTTCTCA
Organism: Clostridiaceae bacterium; assembly: GCA_012521615.1. Classification (GTDB taxonomy): domain Bacteria; phylum Bacillota; class Clostridia; order DSM-8532; family DSM-8532; genus DTU059. The sequence continues at coordinate 4,263 of JAAYMA010000034.1, forward strand.
AATATTGAAAGCATTTCAGGCACTTCTTCCCCGTCATAAACAAGGCTTGTATAAGGCTCATCAGAAATAACAAAAATGTTTGTTCCTAATTCATTTTCTTTTTTCTCCAGAACTTCTCTGAGCTCTTCAAGATTTTCCCTGCTGTAAATAACTCCGGTAGGATTATTGGGTGAGTTTAAAATAATAGCCTTGGTATTCTTTGTAATTGCACTTTCAACCGCCGCGGTATCTATTTCAAAAGTATCTTTTCTGGTATTTACAATAACCGGTTTACCTGAAGCATTGTCTATATAGGACAGATACTCAACAAAATAAGGTGCAAGCACTATTACTTCTTCCCCCGGATTTAACAGGGATTTTAATACAACATTCAAACCTGCGGCCGCACCGCATACCATGATAATATTTTCAGCTGAAATATCGACACCGCTTTTCTTTGTCATATATGTCGCAACTTTTTCCCTGACATCAGGAAAACCTGCATTATTCATATATTTATGAAGGTCTGTCTCATCGCTGTTTACATATTTCTTTAAAGTATCAATTACTTCTTTCGGAGGCTCAACTTCAGGATTGCCTAAGCTGAAATCATATACATTTTCTTCACCATGAATTTTTTTCAGTCGTGCTCCCTCTTCAAACATGGCACGTATCATCGACGATTTGGAAAGGCTTTGAACTATTTTTTCATTAAACATTATTTTACCTCCTCAAACTCATACCCCATATTGAAGGCTTTAATATTCATATCAACAAATTGAGGTTTTATGATCTTTTTAATAGCGTTCAGCCAGATTTCCCTGTCAATTCCTGTGCGCCTTGCCATTACACCTATCATGACTACATTTACAGCCTTTACACTGCCACAGGCCTTTGCCATTTCGAGAGCAGGTACCGAAATGGTATTCGGATAATTTTCCTTTATTTTTTCTATTATATTCTCAGGATATTTTGCACTTCCGGTTATAACAGGCATTGGATCGATCATCTGAGTATTGACAATGACTGCTCCGTCCTTTTTGGCATAATCTATCCATCTCAGTGCTTCAAGCTGTTCAAAGCATAAAAGTATGTCTGCCTCATTTTTCTCTACTATGGGAGAATAAATCTTCTCACCCATTTTTACATATGTAACAACACTTCCGCCGCGCTGGGACATGCCGTGTACTTCAGATACCTTAACATCGAGACCGCGATTTACTGCCACATCGCCTAAAATTCGGCTGGTCAGAAGTGTTCCCTGTCCGCCTACTCCTACTATCATAATTGATCTGTTATTCATTTGAAACACCTGCCTTTTCAATTGCGTCAAAACGGCATACCTTGCTACATAAATCACAGCCTACACAAAGAGCGGTATTGATCTCGAGATGATCACCCCTGTCAACAATTGCGGGACAACCCAGTCTCATGCACATACGGCACATTTTACATTTATTCATGTCAATGCTTAATGGATCACTGTGTTTTACACTCTTCAGCAGGGCACAAGGTCTCTGGGCTATTATCACAGAAGGCTCGTCAACTGATACTTCTTCCTTGACAACCTTTTCAAATTCCTCAAGATCAAACGGATCACATATTCTTACACGCTCAATTCCAATAGCCTCACAGAGCTTTTTAAGATCAACCTGTTTTGTGGGCTCCCCTTTAATTGTATAACCAGTAGTAGGATTGTCCTGATGACCGGTCATACCAGTTATGGAGTTGTCGAGAATTATTACAGTGCTTGTTCCTTTGTTGTAAACAATATTTATGAGCCCTGTAATACCTGAATGTATAAATGTGGAATCTCCAATTACAGCAACTGTTTTTCTGGCAGCATCCTTGCCCCTGGCTTTTTCGATACCATGGGACATACCTATGCTTGCGCCCATGCAAACAGTGGTATCAACCGAATTCAAAGGCGCAACGGCACCAAGGGTATAGCATCCTATATCCCCTGAAACAGTAAGTTTAAGTTTTTTGAGAACATAATATGTACCTCTGTGAGGACATCCGGGACAAAGGACAGGCGGTCTTAAAGGAACATTTTCTTCTATATTGTTGGGTTTTTCTTCTTTAATTCCAAATACCTTTTCTTTTATTAAACTTGCATTATATTCTCCTATTACCGGAAGTAGCTCTTTTCCGATAACCTTGATGCCCATTTTATGACAATAATTTTCTATAAAAGGCTCAAGTTCTTCGATTACATATAGTTTTTCAACTCTACCGGCAAACTCTTTGATTAATTTCTCGGGCAGCGGATGTACCATACCCAGTTTCAGATAAGAAACATCTCCGAAGGCTTCTCTGGCATACTGGTACGATATGCCACTTGTTATAACGCCAATTTTTGTGTCTCCCCATTCAATACGGTTAAGATCAGAGTTTTCCGCATATTCAGCAAGGTTTTTCATCCGCTCAACAACAATCGGATGACGTTTTTTTGCCATGCCCGGCATCATGACATATTTGGAAATATCCTTTACATAAGGTTTTAATTCAACCTCTTCCCTATCTTCCAATTCCACAAGGCACTGAGAGTGGGCAACCCTTGTTGTGAGTCTTACAATAACCGGTGTATCAAACTTCTCACTAATCTCGAAAGCTTTTTTAGTGAATTTTTTACACTCACTGCTGTCAGAAGGTTCCAGCACAGGAACTTTTGCTCCCATAGCAATAATCCTGGTATCCTGTTCATTTTGTGAGCTGTGCATGCCGGGATCATCTGCCACAAAAATGACAAGCCCGCCGTTCACACCAGTATAAGATGCTGTAAAAAGCGGATCTGCAGCCACATTAAGTCCTACATGCTTCATGGCACAACATGCCCTTGCTCCTGCAACCGAAGCACCAATGGCAACTTCAAGAGCCACCTTTTCATTAGGTGCCCATTCTGAATAAATATCATCGTATTTGGCTATGTATTCGGTTATCTCGGTACTGGGCGTACCCGGATAAGCTGAAGCAACTTTGGCTCCTGCCTCATAAACTCCCCGGGCAATTGCCTCGTTGCCCAATAAAAGCTTTTTCATATAATCTCTCCCTGTTGATATGTGTTTTGATATTTTAATGCATAAATATACAGTTAATTTATGTTTTTAATACTCAACATTTTATAATTATAACAGTATGATGTGTTAAAGTGCAAATAATAAAATAATTGGCACCCGATGTGTGAAACAATTCAACAAACAAAAAAGGTTCTATAATAAATGTTGGGGTGCTGAAGAAAAATTCCGGTACTCCAACATTTTTTTATAAAAAAACAGAGCATGGAGTTGAAATCTCAAGTAAAATGAAATTGCGAGTCCCATTTTGAAAGGAGATTCAACCATGCTCTATAAAGATTATA
>JAAYMA010000035.1 GCA_012521615.1 Clostridiaceae bacterium
CTCCTTTGTATATCTGAAAATAATTATATTGTTCAATTCCACTTTTTTCAAGGGAGCTTTTACTATTACCTGCATGAATAGTTAAAAATGTATATTTAGAGCCTATTTGCAATTTGAAGGGTATAAGGGAAATATGCCGAAGTTTATCAATTATCATTTAATTTGAACAAAATTTTCAGAAACCTGCATCCATTAATTTAGCCGCGATTTCAGCAAATACAGGAGCTGCGCTGCTTGAGCCACTTTGTCCGTCCTCAATAAAAATACACAGAGAATATTTGGGTGTATCGACAGGAAAATATCCGGCAAACCAGGCATGCAGAATCTCCCTGTCATCAATTACCCAGCCTGTTTCAGCACTTCCGGTTTTTCCGGCACTTCCGCCGTATCCTCTAACATTGGCCATACTTCCTGTTCCTGCCTGAACAGTTAAAAGCATCATGCCCTGTAATTGGGCGGAGGTTTCTTTGGATATCGCTCTCTTCCAGTCCGAATTTCGGATATTTCTTATTTTTTCCCCTCTGTCATTTACAATGGAATCCACTATTGATACCTGGTTTAATATACCTCCGTTGGCAATGGCAGCCGTCATATTTGCAGCCTGGACAGGTGATACCAATACAGGACCCTGGCCTATAGAAATATTTCCAGTCTCTGCAGGGTGTGCCGGACCAATAGTGCTTGGCACCATGCCTGTTGGTTCTTCAATCCCTTGCTTACTTAAGCCGGTAATATGTCCGAATCCGAAATTGTCGGCCATTTCCAAAATTGCATCCCGGCCTATTTCAAGACCTAATTTAATAAAATAAGAGTTACATGACTGGGCAAAAGCCTGTGGCATATTTAACTCTCCATGCCCTCCCCGTTCATGGTTCCAGCAGTTAATACGTATTCCGTCAAAATCCACATATCCCGGGCATTCAAAGGTCAGGTCAGGGGATATACCCATTTCCAGAGCAGCAGCGGCGGTCACAATTTTAAAAATGGAACCCGGAATATATGCTCCCAATGCCCTGTTGAACAGAGGCTGATTGTTGTCGTTTAAATAGGGATTTATGTTTGGCGGATTAAAACCCGGCCGTGAAGATATTGCCAGGATATCACCAGTAAGTATATCGATGAGTACGGCTGCCCCTTTCTCAACCATACGTTCCATAGTTTCTTCGACTATCCGTTGCATATGATAATCCAATGTCAGCTTCACATTCAATCTCTCTTTCCCCATATTGTTCCAGATTCTGTAGCCGAAATTACTCATGAAGCTGTCGCCGGCATCTGCTATCACGCCAGCATAAACTCCTGCGCCGCTATAAAGGGTATCCTGATAAATTTTCTCAATACCTGCCAGACCTGTCTCTCCTTTTTCATCCACATATCCTATAATATGAGTTGCCAAAGTTTTTTCACTGTTTCGTACCCTCATGTCAATAACACTTATCCCCGGAAGGGTCAGATCTCCTAAAGCTACAGCCTGAGCCTGAGAGATATCAACAAGATATGGTAAATTATCCTTTGAAAGTTTGGCGGTAAAATCCTCATAGTCAACTTCCAGAAGATCTGCAGCCGTTCTGAGTACTGAAGGATTGTTCATAAGAGTGGCAGGTTGTAATATAGCCTTCCAACATGTTTCACGACCGGTAAACTTTATACCGCTGCGGTCAAGGATATCGCCTCTTTCATGGTAAATAACCCGGTTACGGGTCTGTTGGAGTGCTGCAGCCACTGAATATTTTCTTGCGAGGTTGGTTTGTATATTAAAGAGCTGTATGGTAATTAAAAAGAAGCATATTACAAATACCGACCAAATGAATCTGATCCTTTTATTAAACAAAAAAAACACCTCTTGAGAAGTTTTTCCCAAGAAAGTGTCAATTATGCATTCTGAGGCAATATCAATCAGTTGAATATATCCCAGAATTTTCTGGCCTTAACAATATCCTCCTTGACCTGCTTTTTCAAAGCCTCAACATTTTCAAATTTTTTCTCTCCCCGAAGCTTTGAAACAAAACATACTTCAATAGGCTGGCCATACAATTCTTCATCGAAGTCCCGTTCCAGAAAATGAGTTTCAATACTGATAAGATTTTCGTTGCGTATAGTAGGGGCAACACCAACATTAGTGATCCCATTAACCCAAACACCTTTGACTTTTGTCTTTGTAATATATACTCCTCTGGCAGGTACGCACATTTCCGGATCAGCAGTTATATTAGCGGTTGGAAAACCCAAAGTACGTCCTAATTTTTTACCCGAAACCACTGTCCCGCAAAGGGAGAAATGCCTTCCCAAAAGATGAAATACCCGATCCATTTTACCCTTTTTAATGTATTCACGTATAAGGGTACTGCTCACTATTTCGTTTTTTATCCTTACAGGTGGTATAACTATAACACGGAATCCAAATTTTTCTCCGCATTTTTTAAGGTATTCCGCATCTCCCTTGCCCATATGTCCGAATCTGTAATTAAAACCTACAACAGCAAGTTTTATCTTTAACTTGTTGATGAGTATTTTCTCTATAAAATCATCCGGACTCATTTTGGAATACTCTTCATCAAAGTACTGATAACAAAGGTAATCAAGACCAGTGGATGACAAAATTTTTGATTTTTGCTTATTGGTTGTAATAATTGAACTGAATGATTTTTTCCCAAGCATAAAATGGGTATGCCTTTCGAAAGTATAAACAACAGAGGAAAGGCCATTTAGCTTACACTCACTTATAAGCGTGTTAATAAGGGCCATATGACCTATATGCAGGCCGTCGAAATTTCCAAGTCCTACACCTGTATTGGAATTAAAGGTATCTGATTGAATATTGTAAATGACCTGCAAATCAGTTCATCCTTTCCGGCCAGTTTAAATTTATCCATTTGTAAGTCTTCAAAACCTTTTTGTCTTCTTTTTCAAAAACCTTTCCGACTGCCAGAAAAGTATTCCCGCAATAAACTCTTATATACCCGGGAATAAGCCCCTTACCCGGCAGTACCAAGCCATTTTTGAGTTTCATAGCATCCGACACAGTTAAATTAATCTCAGGAAAATGTAGAAGAACCTTATCAATTTCAGTTATGGCTGAAGCAAGATTATTTTGATCCTTCAGCTCTTCAAGCTTTTCAAGGGCGTAAGAATCCTCAATGAAAAAAGGACCCGATTTGATTCTTCTCAAAGAAAACATATGACCGCCGCAATTTAACCTCTCACCTATATCATGGCACAAGGTTCTGATATATGTTCCTTTGGAACACTCTACAAGCATTGTCACATTGACCCTATCCTGCTGTCGTACAATATCAGTTATGTCTATTCTGTGAAAAGTCACAGTACGCGGCTTTCTGTCTATTTCAATGCCCTTGCGGGCAAGCTCATAGAGCCTTTGACCATTGACACGAACAGCCGAATACATTGGAGGTATCTGCTCTCTTCGGCCAATAAAGCTTTTTATAACCTCCACAATCTCTGTATCATTGTGCAGGACCGGTTTTTCATAAAGGGTATTTCCTGAAGCATCCTGAGTATCAGTGGCCCTTCCCAATGAAAGACCAACAACATATGTTTTATCTTTATCCATTAAAAATTCAATTATTTTAGTGGCTCTGCCGATACAAACCGGCAGAACTCCACTTGCATCAGGATCCAGCGTACCGGCATGTCCTACTTTTTTTATTTTGGTGAGCTTTCTGATACGGGCTACTACGTCAAAAGATGTCATACCCACAGGTTTGTCAATATTCAGTATACCGTCCATTTAATCATTTCCCCGAATTTCACTGATTGTCGCTTCAACAACAGACATTATAACATTTTCAAGCTCTCCGTCAATACTCAGACCTGCAGCCCTTTTATGGCCCCCGCCATTGAAATTTTCAGCGATCGCCGAAACATCTGCATAATTGTTTGACCTGAGACTGCCTCTGAAATGGCCTTCTTTTTCCTCGCGCAGAAATATTGAAACCTCGACACCTTCCAAATTTCTGCCTATATTGACAAGTCCTTCAAAATCATCTATATTTGCCGGCAGCTCCATAATGTCTTTTTTGGTAAGATAGGTTACGGCTATCTTGCCATTTTCGAAAAGTCTCAGGGAATCGATTGTTTTTTTAATTAACTCAAGTTTGGCAAGTGAAATTGTTTCAAAAGCTTTTTTAATAACTACCGCAAAATCAATATCATATTTAAGTAATTCGGAGCCTATTCTTAATGTTTTCCAGGTGGTATTGGTATAGCGGAAACACCCGGTATCAGTCACTATGGCAGTATATAAACAAAGAGCAATGTCCTTGTCTATACCTGTTTTCAAATATTTGGCTATAAGATCGTATATTATTTCTCCTGTTGCAGCTGACTTTGTATCTACATAGGAAACATCGGCCTCGACTTTATTAGTAGAATGGTGGTCAATACTCAGCTTTGTTTCTGCATCATTATAATACTGTTCCCTCTTGCCCAGCCTGGATATATCGCCGTTATCAATGTTTAAAGCCACATCATACTTTTTAGAGGAACTTTTTTTTACAAGCTCCAATCCGGGAAGAAAATCCAGTGTTCCGGGCACATCTTCTTCTATTAAAACTTCTGCTGACTTGCCCATCTTCTTAAGTGCAAGCGCAAGGGCAACAGACGCTCCCAGGGCATCACCATCTACGTTGATATGGGGCAGAATAACTATGTTTCTGGCATTTTTTAAATACTCTGCTATTGCTGCAAGCTTGTCAACCATATTTTTCTCCTTATTTCTCATCTTCTTTCTCGTCATCAGATTTTCCTGAACTGCTTCCCGAGCCCATAGTCTCATCGATCAGCCTACTGATATACATTCCATGTTCTATGGAATCATCCAGTTTAAATCTGAACTCCGGTGTATATCTGAGATTAATTCTCTGTCCTATTTCCCGGCGTATGAAACCACTGGCACTCTTGAGTGCTTCAAGAGCATCTTTCTTTTGGTCTTCAGTTCCTAATACACTTACATAGACCGTTGCATATCTTAAATCTTTTGTAACACGAACAGAAGTAATAGACACAAACTTAGGAAGTCTCGGATCCTTTATTTCGTATTGAATAAGGTCGCTGAGCTCTTTTTGCACCTCTTTGGAAATTCTGTCTGTTCTGTCCATAAACACCATCCTTTTTTCAAATGCTCTTTAATTATATATTTTCCCATATTCGTCATGTGAAATTGTAAATTTCTCCGCCTCAAAACAGCCTCAAAGCACCAGGTTAATATAACCAGCACCCTTACAAAGAGGACATGGCTTCGTAAAACTCCGCCATGTCCCGATGTGCCCCTTTAATAACATGATATTCAGATTTTCTTATCATCACAGGAAATTATCAGTGTCAGCATAAAATCTTCAACCGCTGCCTGTTTATGGTCCAGATCTGAACATCATGTTTCAGAGTAAACTTTGAAACATATCTTTATAATTATCTTTCAATCTCTTCCATATGGAAGGATTCTATTACGTCGCCTTCTTTTATATCATTAAAGCGTTCAATAGTAATACCGCACTCATAGCCGGCAGCTACTTCTCTTACGTCGTCCTTAAAGCGCTTTAGCGAAGACAATCTGCCCTCATAAACAACTATACCGTCACGAACAACACGAACTTCAGAATTTCTGAGTATCTTTCCGTCAGTTACATAACAGCCTCCAATGGTACCGATACTTGATGCCTTGAATATCTTTCTGACCTCGGCATGACCGTCAACAACTTCTTTATAAGTAGGTGCAAGCATACCTTTCATTGCTTTTTCCATATCCTCAATGGCATCATAAATTACTCTGTAAAGCCTCATATCGACGCCTACAGACTTCGCCAGATCAGTTACATTGGCAGTAGGTCTTACGTTAAAGCCTATTATTATAGCGTTGGATACTTCCGCCAATCTCACATCTGATTCTATTACTGCACCTACTCCGCTGTGTACAATGTTAACCTTCACTTCTTCATTGGACAGCTTCTCCATACTCTGGCATATTGCTTCCACTGACCCCTGGACGTCGGCTTTTACGATAAGATTCAGATCTTTTACACTACCTTCCTGAATCTGACTGAACAGATCATCCAGAGAAATTTTCTTTCTGCCAATCTGTTTTTCACGAAGTTCTTCCTTACGTTTTTCAGCCAGCTGTTTTGCTAATTTCTCATCAGTTACCGCATAGAAAACATCGCCTGCTTCAGGAACCTCGGAAAGACCAATGATTTCAACAGGAGTTGAAGGCCCTGCTTCTTTAATCCTCTTACCTTTATCATTTACCATTGAACGGATATGCCCAAAAGTAGTACCTGTAAGGATTGCATCACCTGTTCTCAATGTTCCTCTTTGTACAAGCAGGGTTGCAACAGGTCCTCTGTGCTTATCAAGCTGAGCTTCGATAACCGTCCCTTTTGCCTGTTTATTCGGATTGGCCTTAAGTTCAAGTATATCAGCTGTCAGCAGCACCATTTCAAGAAGCTGGTCTATATTTTGTCTTTTTTTGGCGGAAACAGGTACTGCAATAATGTCGCCACCCCATTCCTCGATTAAAAGACCATTTTCAGCAAGCTCTTGCTTAACCCGCTCCGGATTGGCGCTGGGCACATCAATCTTATTAATGGCAACTATTATTTGTACACCAGCTGCCTTGGCATGATTGATTGCTTCTTTAGTCTGAGGCATAACCCCGTCGTCAGCCGCAACAACCAGTATGGCTATATCAGTAACCTGAGCGCCTCTGGCCCGCATAGCGGTAAATGCTTCGTGACCAGGCGTGTCAAGGAATGTAATGTCACGTCCCTGGTAATTTACAGTATAGGCACCGATGTGCTGCGTGATACCGCCTGCCTCTTTTTCAGCTGTATGCCCACTTCTTATGGCATCCAAAAGAGAGGTCTTACCATGGTCAACATGTCCCATGACAACTACTACAGGCGCACGTGGCACAAGTTCTTCAGGAGCATCATCCGATTCGTCGAATAGTATATCTTCCTCGGTTACAACAACTTCCTTATGAGCCTTTACACCAAACTCATCAGCGATTATGGCAGCAGTATCAAAATCTATTTCCTGATTTTGAGTAGCAACTACTCCCATCATGAACAATCGTTTAATAACTTCTGCTGCTGTTTTCTTAAGTGCTTCAGCCAGCTCTCTTACTGTTATGGTTTCGCCTATAGTTATATCAGTAAGCACAGCTTTTGGCGGAATATGCTTTTCCTTTTGCCTGTTCTTCTTTGCTTTCTTAGCCGCTCTCTTTGCGTTGATAGCTTCATCAGAATCATCATAGAATGTATCAATAATGAAGTCATCAGACAACATGTCCTTAACATTGGCTTTATGTCCTATAACATTGCCAAGTTTTTTTCTGATATCGCCACTTCTCTGGTAAGCACCTGAACGTCCGCCTGCTCTTTTTTCCTCTTTCTTCTCAAGTTTCTGCTTATCAACAACCTGGAAGCTTCTTCTTTCACCGCGAGTTGAAACTTTTTCCTCCGGGGTACCCGGGAGTGCAGTTGCTTTAGGAATAACCAACTGTCTGCCTCTGCCGGATTTTCCTCTTTCATCTTTCCTTGAATCAGTCTTTTTAGCGGCTTTACCTGATGGCTCCTGAGTCTGTTTCTTACGCTGCTCTTCCCCGCCGCCTTTACCGGCCTTAACCTCACGCTGTGTTTCAGTAGGCTTAGCCTCACTTTTCTTAGCGGAGACATCCTGTTTGATTTCTTTCGGCTTAGTTTCAACAGCATCCTCTTTTTTGGAAGCAGCTATACTTTCAGACAGTTTTTCAGGTTTGTCTGGTGCTTTCTCTTCCAGTCTCTGTTCTTTTTGCTCTTCTGCCTTTTCTTCTTTTGCTTCGTCACTCTTAACAGTTTTGGTTTCGGCTTTCTTCACCATTTCAACTTTAGTTTCAGCAGCATCATCTGTCTTTAGAGATTTCTCCTCTTTATTTTCAGAAAGCATATCTTCTTTTGCTGTTTTTTCTTTTACTTTTTCTTTTTCTGTTTGCTTTTCATCAATCACACTGTCTATTTTTTGCATATCTTCCTGCTCTTTTGCTTGTTTATTGTCGGCAGCCCCTTCAATATCTTCGGCTGTCAGATCAGATCTCTTTATTACTCTTGTAATGCCAATTATATCGTCTACGGGTTTTATCTGTTTTTCAGAAGCACGTTCAGCTTCAGCTTTCAAAATTAAAATAGGATCTTTTTTCTCTTCCTTATCCTTGGGCTTTGATTTGGAACGCTTCCGAACGCCTGTTATGGGCGAATCGCTGTCCTCCCTTGTAAACCCTGCCAATAGTCCTTCATTGCTATCAGATGTTCTTACAATAGCCCTCCGGCTTCTTTTAGTTTTTTGCTCTTCAAAAGGAGTTTCGTCATGTATAATTACTCTGGTCTTTCTGATAATACGGGGAGCATTTCTTTTTACCGTAGCATTTGAATGTTCAGCTTTTGGCTCAGTATTACTCTGAGATTCTTCATTCTTATTTTTGTCATGACTAACCACGCCTATATGTTCATACAATCTCTCAACCTCTTCAGGCTCGAGAGATGACATATGGCTTTTAGGAAAAATATTAATTTCATTGAGCTTTTCTATGAGCCGTTTGCTGGTAACATTCAACTCCTTGGCAAGCTCATGAATTTTAGGTTTACTCAAAAACGCCACCCCCGTGTGTTGAATTATTCTTATTTATATCATAAATCATTTCCTGTAGCCTCTTGGCAAAGCCCTTATCTGTAACTGTCAAAACCGAAATGAAAGGCTTGCCCAGAATTTGACCCAGTTCTTCCCTGCTGCCAAACCTGGCCATAGGAATGTTGGTATTAAATAAAGCAGTCTCTATCTTTTTTGTTGTGTTTTCGGACGCATCCAAGGCTATTATAGCCAGGTGAGCTTTGCCCTGCCTTACAGCTTTAACTGAAAGTGCTTCCCCAAGAATCACAGCGCCAGCTTTCCTTGCAAGTCCGATAAATGAATAAATCTTATTTTCCGACATATTCCTCCAGTTGCCTGCTTATTTCTGCATAGACTTCGTCAGGTATCTGGCACGAAAATTCCTGGTTCAAAGATCTGGCCTTGCGTGCTTGGGCGAAACAGTCCATGTTCGGGCAAATATATGCGCCCCTGCCATTTTTCTTTCCGGTAGGGTCAACAAAAATTTCCCCTTCGTTGTTTTTGACTATTCTCAGTAATTCCCGTTTAGGTTTCTTTTCTCTGCATCCTATGCAGAGCCTCATAGGAATTTTTTTCTTTTTCATAGTCAGCTCCTTCTAAAGGATATATTATCCCACTGATATCTATCAGGTATCATCACTGACATTCTCAATTTCATCATCAGTTTCATACTCTTCTGTAATATCGTCAGTTTCGTCAATATTCTCAGAGTTTTGAGCTTCATCTGCGCTCTGCTCATTTTCAGCATCATTTTCCTGCTGTTCTTCAGTTTGTGATACCGTGCCAAAAAGTTGCTCTTCAAGATGGCTTTTAAGCTGAGATTCACTCTTGATATCTATTTTCCAGCCGGTTAACTTTGCTGCCAGTCTTGCATTCTGACCCTCTTTTCCAATTGCAAGTGAAAGCTGGAAGTCCGGTACAATAACGCGTGCCATCTTATTCTCTTCATCGATTTCTACCTGCAGAACTTTTGCCGGGCTTAAGCTGGCAGCAATATATTCTTCTATATTACTGCTCCATTTTATAACATCAATCATCTCACCCCTGAGCTCATCCACAATAGCTCTGATTCTGCTTCCCCTCTGACCTACGCAGGCACCGACAGGGTCAACATTTTCATTACGTGATGTAATGGCTACTTTTGTTCTGGAGCCTGCTTCACGGGCTATAGTCTTAATTTCAACAGTTCCATCAGCTATTTCAGGAACCTCCAGCTCAAGCAGTCTCTTCACAAGGCCGGGATGAGTTCTTGATACATAAATCAGAGGATTTTTATTTGTCTTTTTAACATTTAATATATATACTTTAATCCTGTCATGAACATTATATACCTCACCGGGTGTTTGTTCTGACGGAGGTAATATAGCCTCTGCCTTCCCCAGGTCTATTATTACATTCTTCCTGTCATATCTGCTTATAACACCGTTGACTATGTCTTCTTCACGTCTTAAAAACTCTTCGTAAACAATATTTCTCTCTGCTTCTCTGATGCGTTGCATAATAACCTGTTTTGCAGTCTGTGCAGCTATTCGTCCGAATTTTCTTGGAGTTACTTCAACTTCAACAATATCGCCGACTTCAAAATCTGCACCAAACCTTTTTGCCTGTTCAAGAGACATCTGTGTTGCAATATCGGTTATTTCATCTACAATAGTTTTAAGAGCATAGACTCTAATCTGACCTGTACTTCTATCCAAACTTACTTCGACATTCTGTGCAGATCCAAAATTCTTTTTGTAAGCTGAAATAAGTGCCTGCTCAAGCGCTTCAATCAATGTTTCTTTCTCTATGCCCTTTTCTTTTCCGAGTTGTTCGAGAGCTTGAAGTAACTCAATGCTCATCACTTTGCATTACCTCCATGTTAAAATTTCACTATTGTTTTGGCCTTTGCAATGTCTTCCACCTTAAAGTGATGTTCTTCATCATCTTCAGTTCTTATCACCAGTGAGTCCCCATCAAATGAAATTAATTCACCTTCAAACCGTTTACGGTTATCAACAGCTTTATACAGCCTTATTTCCACCAGTGAACCCAGAGCTCTTTCAAAATCCCTGGGTTTCTTCAATTTACGTTCCAGTCCAGGAGATGAAACTTCTAAATAATAGGCATTCTTAATAAAATCTTGTTCGTCAAGAACCTTATCCAAAGGCCTTGACACATTTTCACAATCGTCCAGAGTAACGCCTCCCGGTTTGTCTATATACACTCTCAAAAACCAGTTCGTACCTTCTTTCACGTATTCCACATCAACAAGTTCGCACCCCGCATCTTCCACAATAGGTTCAGCCAGGGTTGCAACTAATTCAGGTATGCTTTTTTTTGACATATATACCTCCGTTTACAAATACAAAGAGTGGGAGATTACCCACTCTTTGTGAAAAAACGCACCGACAAGTTCATTCTAACACATAACATAGACCCTTTCAACATATATTTTCGTAAATGTATACACATAATATGCCGTTGAAGGGTTCAGAATGCAGTACTATTATATGCAGTATTACTGGAAATAATAATAAACATATATTATAATTATTTTACATTTAATAATAAAAAAACAACTATAAGATTTACTTATTTCTTCTTTATTATACATCATAAAGTATTTTCACTATTATTTCAATATAATTTTTATTGAAATACATGGAGATGTTATGTCTGTTGCTGGAATTATAGCCGAATATAACCCGCTGCACCAGGGACACCTTTTTCATTTCAGGCAATCTCTAAAAGAGACCGGTGCAGATTATGCCATATGCATCATGAGCAGTAATTTCGTACAAAGAGGAGAGCCTGCAATTTTTGATAAATGGGCAAGAACCAAAATGGCGCTGGGAATCGGCATTGATTTGGTAATAGAGCTGCCCTCAGCATTTGCATGTTCCTCTGCAGAGTATTTTGCTTCGGCTGCTGTACAAATTTTGGACAGTCTTAACTGTGTGGACTATCTGTGCTTTGGCAGTGAAGAAGGAAAGATTGGAAATCTTGAACGTGCTGCCGAGTTTCTTGCCAATGAAAGCCGGGAATTTAAAACTGAACTAAAAAAAGCCTTGGACGAGGGTCTATCCTTTGCTGCAGCAAGACAGAAAGCTCTAAGCAACTGTAAAAATGTTCCCCGGGGAATCTCTTCTGTATTAAGTGACCCCAATAATATCCTGAGTGTTGAATATATAAAGGCAATTAAGCGCTCAGAAAGCAAAATTAAACCTGTAACTATAAAGCGGATAGGACAGGGATATAACAGTATTGAACATGCGGCATCCTTTTCAAGTGCCACCGCTGTCCGCCATTATCTCAGTAAAATTGACGGTATTAATTGTTCTGATTTTGATTCATCTAAACTTATGAAAGATGGTTTTCTGATCAATAACCTGCCTGAAAGCAGCCTGGAGATTATCTCTAAAGAAACAGCTCTTGGGCGGGGTCCCGTATTTCCTGAAGCATTGGAATCCATACTCCTTTATTTGCTTCGCAAAACTCCTGTAAATGAACTGAAAAAACTTCCCTATGTGGCAGAAGGCCTCGAAAACCGTCTGAAAGATGCAGCCATAAGTTCGGTATCGCTTTCAGAGGTTATATCCGGAACTGTTACAAGCAGATATCCCGCTTCCCGCATAAGAAGAATTCTATGTGCTATGCTTACAGGCATGACTGCAGATTTTCTGGAGGAATTGAAGGAAAACCGATATGCCCAATATATAAGAATTCTGGGTTTCAACGAAAAAGGACGGAGCTTGCTGAACAAAATAAAAAAGAACTCAAAACTTCCTATAATAACAAAGCCTGCAAGTTATATAAAACTATCAAACCCCCTCGCCCGGAAGCTTTTTGAACATGAAATCAGAACAACCGATGCATACGCACTTGCCTATCCTGACATAAAACAGCGTATTGGAGGAACAGAGCTTAAATCCGGACCTGTATATTTTAAACACAACTGAAGCCTGTTCCCTTGTTTTACTGATTAATTAAAGATATGCCGGAAAACGAATACCGGCAGATAACTCATTTGTCATCTGCCGGCAAAATCCAAACCAGTTTTAATTAACAAATTGCTGCAATTTGATACTCTGATTAGTCTCTTGATCTTCCGAACAGTCGAAGGAATGTTAAAAACAGATTAATGAAGTCAAGATAAAGACTTAAAGCACCGATTATACCGAGATTATTGCGCAGTGCAACATTACCATGGGTACCAAAATAGTAACCTTTCAGTTTTTGCATATCATAAGCGGTAAGACCCAGGAACACAAACAGGCTTACTAAACTGATAACCCATACCAAACCGCTGCTTCTTAAGAAGATATTTACCAATGACAGAACTAAAATTCCTATGAGACCCATAAAAAGAATACTTCTGAATTGTGTCAGGTCTGTCCTGGTAAAATATCCATATATGCTCATTATTCCAAAAGTTACAGCAGTTATGACGAACGCACTGGTTATTGATTCGCCCGTGAAATAAATGAGCAGGGATGACAGAGTTACTCCATTAAGAGCTGCATAAACTAAAAACATAGTCATTGCTGATGCAAATCTCATTCTTGTAATACGCGCCGTAAGAACAGCTACTAAAATAACCTCGCCAATCATCAGCCCGTATAACAAAAAGCTGTTGGAGAATATTGTATAGATAAGCCTGGCATTACCTGCAACATAAAATGCTACACCTGCAGTAAGAAGCAGCCCCAAGAACATCCATCCATAAACTCTGGATATGAATGCATTCATTCCACGGATAGTTGCAAATTCTTCTTCATATGTTCTTGCACCATAATTTCTGTTTTCATTATAATACATTTATATATCACCCCTCTTTCATTATTTACTCAAGATACAATTATATTCTATCATAAATCTCCTGACATTTAATGCAAAATATAAATTACATACTCTTTATTTTCTCCCAAATTTCAACTTCAACAGGTATTCCGTTCTTCAAATTGTCGACTCTTGTCATTAACTCAATTTCACCGGGGTAATATATCTTTCCGTTTTCAGACATGGGTATAGAAGCTTTTATATATTCGATTGTATCATTCAGAGTTTTTTCAACAAATTCAGGGCTACTAAATCTATATGGGTCAATGGCTATCATTATCTGGGAAAGCGCGTATTCATCTCCGCCTAACTTTCCGACTTCATGAGTTGATTTACCACCTGATACTACTGCGGCAATTAAATCAAGTGCAATAGAGAGACCTGAACCTTTCCAGAAACCTATGGGCAAAACCCTCCATGTTTTTTCAATTTCTGCAGGATCCGTTGTAAGATTGCCTTTGCTATCATAACCACCCGGAACGGGCAATTGTTGTTTTTTAAACTTACATTCTTCTATTTTTCCATAAGAAAATTGTGCCATAGCAACATCAACAACAATATGTCCTTCTTTTCTCGGGATTGCTAAAATCAAAGGATTATTCCCTATCCTGCGGTCTTTTGCCCCCCAGGCCGGCATATTGGGTTGAGTATTATCTGGAAAGCAGAAAGGACGATCGTCCACTGTTCATGACAGTAGGTTTTTACGGTCCCCACTGTCCTTATATAGCTCCTCGTGAAC
Organism: Clostridiaceae bacterium; assembly: GCA_012521615.1. GTDB lineage: Bacteria > Bacillota > Clostridia > DSM-8532 > DSM-8532 > DTU059. Next base: position 14,219 of record JAAYMA010000035.1, read on the forward strand.
TATATGAATATTACTATAATATCCTTCCTGTACTGGAATTTGATAAAAATGAGTACGAGCAAATGCATCCTGCTATGAAAAACTGGTTTAAAGAACGAAATCTCGAAAACAGATATGACCCTGAAGAGACAAGAAGAGTACGGGCTGCTTATTATGCCTTGGTTGAAATTATCGACCGTCATGTAGGTA
>JAAYMA010000036.1 GCA_012521615.1 Clostridiaceae bacterium
TATGAATAATTATTGTCAAAAATATACTTATTTAAGCATATAATATCATATTCTTGGAAATAATATTATTGAACGATGATACTTTGATAACATTTTGCCCAAAATCATTAACCAGAAATGAGTTAAATTTCTTTTCGTACACAAAAATTTTTACACTACCTCTCGTAATTACTCGTCACTGTCTGTAAATCTCATTCTCACGCAATTTGTATAACCCGGCTTAAGATGTATTTCAGGATATGTATAATTACCCAGGTACCCATCACCTGTTTTATTAGGATTAGATCCGTTGCCCAGATCATAGTATATCAGGTTGTTCATGTTAAATTTAATGCCTTCAGGAAGATCCGGATCTTCATCCTTTGCAACTCCTGCCCTGGCGGTGACAGATTTCCCGTCAGCTTCTGCACGTACACGGTTTTCAGAATTCGCCATTACAGCAGAAGCAAACCAAATATTTTCCCTGGAGCTTCTAAAATCATTTGTTCCATGTCCTCCCTTATCACTTCCGCCATAATACACAAAATCTGCTTCATCAAATGCCCAATCCCATTCAGGTTTAACCCTGTACGTGTCCTTTCCGTATCCCCTGTATCTGTATGCCGTTCCTCTCGGTCTTCCTATATGATTTTCAGGATACCAGGAGTAAAGAGCCTCTCTTTCCCATGTCAGACGGTCAATTTCATCTGACAATACATATGCAACTCCAACTTCAGTCAGGTAATGAACAGGTGGATTTTGTATTGTATATTTTGTGGTTAGCAATCCTGCGCCGTCAATTCTGACCTCAAAATCAACCTTTATCTCATCATAACTGAACTCAAAGCCCCATACATCCTTTTTCGAATCACCGGGATAGGTTCCACTGATATAGATTACAACCTCGTTGCCCTGAATTTCTGCATGTATGGAGCTCTTCTTCCATCCTGAGAACTTTAATCCGAATTCTCCCTGTCTGTCTTTCGAAAAATCGGAAGGCTTATAATACATGCCGTAAAGGTTGAGATAAGGCCCGCTTTTTATTATATCGCTGCCATTGTAATGTCCTTTTGTAATAAGCCCGGTCTCTTTACTGAAAATAACATGATAATCCTTACCTGAAACTTTTATCTCTGAATCATCTTGCAGTAGGTCAGGAGCCGGTCCCATAACCTCTGGAAAACTTCTTGTGTTTCTGCTGTCACCAATTGTCAGTTCATATTTGTCAACCAACATGCCTTCTTTGTCCTTGACAGTCAATTCGAGCACTTCCCCGTCAACCCATTTTCTTGCGGGTATAACCAGCTCCCCGGAATTCCACGGTTCAATATCAGGCCCGGTAAGAGTTCCTTCTTCTGCTCCCACACGCCAGTGGAATGTCAATTGGCTGAGATTTGTATTGTTATACCAGTTTTTCATTGGAATATTAAGTGGATTACCTTCACCAGGATTATCAACTCTTTTGTCTTTTATGCGTACGGGCGAGTACGCCTTTTTGGCAAGCCACAGTTCAGGTCTTTCCCTGTACCAGCAATCCAAAAGTCCCCATTGCCCGAAAGATCTTGCAAAAACATCTCCATCCGGTCTCATAATTGTGTAGTCGCCAAGGGCAAATATGGCGCTGCCTACAAAACCATCGGCAGGGCACAGCACTTCCCATCCCTTATGCAGCGATAATCCCCACGCATTCCTTATAGCCGGGTCACGGGTCATGGTATTTAAGGCATGTGCAGCGAGATGAACAAACTCATCATAAATCGCCGCATTACTAAACACTTCATTGTATTCGGGGTAATGCCATGAAGCAAGACTGGTTTTCGTATTATCCCATGTTCCTGCAGTAAGCCTGTAAGGATCTTCATATTCCAAATAATCCAGCTGTGTCTGGAAATTGACACCCCAGTCCGATTCATTTGCATATTCCCATATAATAATCGAGGGATGTGATTTATAAGCCTCTATCATTTCAGCAAACTGATTCATATATTCAGCCTTATAGTGAGGTATATCACTGGATTGTCTTTTGACCTGATCCTTCTGACTGTCCCATGCACCGCGCTGGAAATTCACCGGAGCACATACTTCAACATATACTCCATAAATATCGCAGTATTCGTACAGTTTTTCTCTTTCAGGATAAGAGGCCGACCTGATATAGTTCATGTTTGCATATTTCGTCATTTTAACTTCAAGTTCAAGCTGTTCGTCAGAAAAAGTCTTTCCAAGTATAGGCTCCTGGGAATACCTTGCTGCTCCTCTCAATTTCGTCAATTTACCATTTACATAAAGATTATTCCCTTTTCTTTCTATTTTTCTGAAACCCACTCTTTTTGAAAAAGTCTGCAGGACTTTTCCGTCAACCTCAAAAGAAGCTTCCAGCCTGTACAGGTTAGGGTGCTCGGCATCCCATTTTAATGGAGATTTAACCGGTATATCCACCTCAATTTTGGTATTTTCTTTACTCAGTAAGACTTTTGAAGGCTGAATCGTTACCGGTTCCCCGTTTTTATCAAACAAACTGAAGTGTACATTTGCATAATCTGTACTATTTAATTCGGCACAAACGGTTACTTTAAGAATCGCATCATCATAGTTCTCATCAAGATCAGTTGCATAATGAAAACTATAAATATGGTTCTTGGGGACACTTAAAATACCAATGTTATCAATCAGCCCTGCATATCCGGGCGAATCTTCAGTTCCCACCCAATCACACAGGGCATCAGTTCTGTGCATGCACATTACGGTAATCCAGGCATCCTCCCCCGGTGTAACGTAATCAGTAATATCGCAGTCAAAGGGTGTAAAAGCACCACCATGGTCACGTATGAAATTTCCGTTCACCCAGACCTTTGAATACTCGTAGGCCATTCCTATCTTGAGAATTATTTTCCTACCCTTCATTTCTTCAGGAATTTTTATACATTTCTTGTAAACAAACTCCTTGTTTCTTCTCACATCATATCCAAGAGCAAAAAGTTCTGCAGGAACAGTCACCTCATCCCATTGGGACACATCTACAGTATTGCTCCAATATTCCCCGGAAGGGTTCTCGACTAATTTCCATTTTCCATTCAATGAAATATAAGGGGTCGATACTTCTGAATCTCTTTCTGGAATGGGTACAATAACCGGCCTGGGCCAAACCGGGTTATCCATGAGTTTTCTAACCATGCAATCAACTCCTGTTAATTATTATTTGGGTTTATATTTATAGGGCACACTGCTGCAAAGGCAAAAATAGTCAATTCCGGTCTATGACAGGTTTATTGCCAGTATTCTTCAATTAATTCCCTGATAATTTTTACCGCTTTACGAGGTCTCTCAAGGTCTCCTTTCAATGAGTAAACATCTCTCTGGGATATTTCAAGGTTACATCCCCTGGCTGCTTTTAGAGTTTTGATGATGTGCTGCCGCCAGCCTTCCTCATCAAACACTTCATCCACACCAATAAAGTTTGGTGAAGGTTTACGATGATAAATCACTTTGGTACCCCTGAGTTTTTCTCCCATTAACTCTTCATTACACCAGGGCGAAATAGAAACTTTCCGCAGATTTTCGCATTTGCTAAGGCAATTGTCCCATATTGGATCAACCGGTTCGCAGCATCCATAGGAAAAAAGTCCGAACAAGTCAGATACTCTCTTGTAGTAAGGGAAAATAAACTCCTCATACATTGCAGGTGATATACCGACTGTTTCCTGGGAATCCATAAACCCCCACAAATCCTTTGTTGTAAGTTTTCCACCCGCTGGTACCTCTTGTGGAAGTTCATGAGTGAAACAGAATGAACCCTGACCAAGCATTTCATAGGATGCGGTCGGAAGCAGCAGACCTTCACTTTCAAGCCATTTGAAATATCCTATGTAATCATCAGATATCCGTTTCATGAAAGCATGGAATGTGTCGGGATAATCATACATGGCAAAGAGCATATTTTCCATACCCATCAAATGGATTACCTCCTGTGTAGGAACGGCACCCAAACAGTTATTGGTGATTTTTACAGGCAAGATATCACCAAATATGTTTTCCAAAAATTCCTTCCATGCAAGCGTCTTTTCTTTGTCTGCACCATATTCAGTCGGGCCGAGTTTTGGAAAATCCTCTTCAAGGTCATTTATTATATACTTGAACCTGTGCCCCACATTCTGGCCTGTAGAATTTACAGCATGTTCCTTTTCGATTGTAACACCGAATAATTTGAAATAAGTGTCCCATTGAATTGGTAAATATGGTGGTACAATTCTGTCGTCATCAATCTTTTCATAATTGGTAAAATTGCGGTAGAGCTCCAGTTCAATTGCACGACCGGTCTCAGTCTCATATTTGAACTCCGGAAGAATGTCATGCTCGAATGTCCATATTTCCACATGTATCATCGGTCTTACGCTGTTGCCTTCGTTATGCTTATACCAAAGCTGTTTACGTTCCTCCATTATTGGCAGCTGTGAATATTCAAGCTGCTTTTTTGCCAGCTCACGCAGACATTTACGTTCTTCAGGAGTAACATAAAAATTATACATATACCTGACCCCCTATAATTACCTGGCATTCAACAAATATTGCAAAAATCTTACCGTCTCATGCAATCTCGCAATAGTAGTATGATATTTACAAAACATATTGTCATCTAAGCCTGACCGCCTATTCTTACTAAAACTTTGGACTGCCATACGCGTGATTTCCAGCGTTTAAGAAGAGTGAGCCCCCTGACAGATTCATCTATGGCAAATGCAATCCACACACCTGTTAAACCCAGACCACAAGCTACTCCAAGAATATAACAAAGTGTCACACTTACTCCCCAGAAAGACAGGGAAGATATTATCATGGGAAACCTTACATCTCCTGCAGCCCTCAAAGAGTTTCCGATTACATGATTGAAAGGTCTTATTACTTGTGCGGCAAAATCAATGAAAAACAAATTTTCACATAGTCTCAATATCTCAACATCATTTGTATATAGCATCAAAAACTGCATCCTAAAAAGGATCAATACTATCGAAGCGATACTGTTTGCCAATGCTCCCATCTTTACACTTCTTATACATGTTTCATAGGCTTCATCCATTTTTCCGGCACCGGTTAAATGGCTGACTGCAATTTGCGTTCCCTGTCCCAGCGAACCTCCCAAAATAGACACAAAATATGTTAAATTCATTACATAAACCATTCCGGTAATGGCATTCGGTCCTATCATAGTTACAATAGCGGTGGTCGCCAGTTGCGAAAATGTATAAGCCATTGATTCTCCGGCAGCCGGTGTCCCTATTTTTATTATCAGTTTAAAAATATCCTTGGGAAAAGGCTTGAAGTATGAAAACCTGAATTCAACACCCACTTGTTTATATAGGAAATGACCCATAACCAGAACACCTATTGCCTGGCTTATGGCAGTTGAAAATGCCACACCTTTAATTCCCAGAACCGGAATACCAAATGGCTGAAACAGCGATATACCATTTCCTGCTATGTTTAATAAATTCATTCCCAAAGCTATAAACATGGGAAACTTTGTCTGCCCATAGCTGCGGGATATAGCTGACATCGCACTCATAAGCGCCTGATTAAATGAAGCTCCGCCCACTATTACTATGTAGGTATACGCAAATCCTGACAGCTCAGCAGGTATATTCATAAGTTTAAGAACTAACCTTGCAGAAACCACCACGCCCATACTTAATGCCAAGCCGAACAGAAAATTCAGAACAAGCGCCACATTTGCAACTTTAGATGCCATATCATAATTGCCTGCTCCTTTATGCTGTCCCACAGCTATTGCAGAACCCAGACTTACAATTCCGTAAACAACTACCAGCATACTGATGACCTGGTTCGCAACGCCTATAGCACCGACAGCATTTTCAGAATATCTGCTGATCATGAGCACATTTATGTTTCCCATCAGAATGCGAAGAAGTGATTCAATAAAAATAGGCAATGTCAGCTTTAGCAACATAGTCCGCTTGTAGTTCACAGAACTCTCTCCATTGTTTACACCGAATTATGAAAAATTTGATTTCATAATATTAATTTATGATTTTGATTTTTATACCGTTTGACATGAATTATAAGCCATAAACAGAAATTAATAAATTAATTATCCTTTCATAAAAATATAATATTTTGCTTTTTAATTAATGCAATTGCTGCTATAATATTATTTAAGATCTTAAATAAGTGTGCTGGGGAATTCATTATGCATGAAAACAAATCTGAAACTTTTAATTTTATTAAAAAATCCATCCATATACCTAAAGATATAATCGTAAAAGAATCAGCCAATGAACTTTTGAAAGGTCTGATTGTCTCAAAAACAGGTTTATATGAAAAAGCACATGGACACAGAGTTATCGGCAGAGTTAGCCATGAATATGTATTGGTATACTGTCTGGATGGAAAAGGATGTCTGGAATTATCCGGACAAAAATGGGACATATACAAAGGAGATCTGTTCATTTGCGATATTGATCTTCCTCATTCGTATTTATCCGATGACACAGAGCCATGGACTATTTTATGGGCACATTTCATGGGCAAAAACGCTCAAAGTTTTTTAAATTTATTAAATCTTTCACCTGATACTCCTGTTATTAATATCGGGTATCATCAAAAATTAACATATATGTTCAATGAAATATTTACAGCATTGGAAAATGGCTATAATACCGCCAATCTGATTTATTCATCAACATGCTTGCAGAACATTTTCGGATATCTTATCAAGGTCAAAATATCGTCAGGTCATAGTAACCTGAGTTTTGACGTAGACAAAGTTATAGAATTCATGCGTGCTAATTTAAACAAATCTTTCCATCTTGAACACTTTTCAGACTATCTGAAAATATCCCCATCCCATTTTTGCAGGGTATTTAAAAAAATAACCGGTTATTCTCCAATTGATTATTTTATTCGTCTGAAAATGCAAAAAGCATGTGAGCTTCTTGATCTCAGTGACATGAGAATTAAAGAAATAAGCCGCTGCCTGGGTTATGAAAATCAATACTATTTTTCATCAGTCTTCAAAAAAATTGTAGGTTATTCGCCCAAAGAGTACAGAAAGCTTCAAAAGGGGTAATCTACAATATTTACTCAGGACTGCCGCCAAATAGTATGCAAAAGAAGACATACTAATTCCAGATAATATCATTAGCATGCCTTCATATTGGATATAAATTCACTCAACTTTCTTTTCCAAGATTATAAACCGGTATCAAGACTTAACGGAAACGCCAGATAACATCGTTTAGTCTTAGGTTGTTTTTAAAATCCAATAAGTTTGTGTCATCATTAATAAGCACAAACTCGATATTTGCCATATCAGCCCAGTCCATCATATTTTCAGCAGTCAAATCATACGAAAACGACGTATGATGTGCTCCGCCTGCCAAAATCCATGCTTCGGCAGCCTCATGAAGTGACGGCTGCGGCTTCCAAAGCACACGTGCCACAGGCAGCTTAGACATATCTTTTTCTATGGTCACTGCTTCAACAGCATTAACAAGCAGACGGAAGCGATCTCCCATATCAATTAACGACGCTGCTATAGCCTTTCCGGACTTTCCGTTGAACACCATCCGTGCAGGATCGGATTTTCCTCCAATACCGAGTGGATGTACCTCAATTCTCGGACGGGATGCGGCAACAGTAGGACATACCTCCAGCATATGCGCACCAAGTATCATGCTGTTACCTGGCTCAAAGTGATATGTATAATCTTCCATAAATGAAGTGCCTCCATCTAAGCCTGCAGACATCAACTTCATAATTCTGACCAGACCGGCAGTTTTCCAGTCCCCTTCCGCGCCAAAACCATATCCTGCTTCCATTAATCTTTGAACGGCGAGACCGGGCAATTGTTTTAAACCATATAGATTTTCAAAAGTGGTTGTAAACGCTCCAAATCCACCATCCGCCAGGAAAGTCTTAAATGCAATTTCCAATTTGGCCTGATATCTGATAGCATCTCTTATTGGTCCCTCTGTCAGTCCTTCAGGAACTATATCATACTTTTCTTCATATTCTTTCAGGAGTTTATTTGCACTCTCATCAGTAACTTCATCGAGCACTTTGACAAGGTCACCAAGTCCATATCCATTTACAGACCAACCAAATTTTATCTGAGCTTCTACCTTATCTCCTTCGGTCACTGCTACTTCCCTCATATTATCGCCGAAACGGGCGATCTTGAGATTTTTGCCTTCAACACAGCCGACAGCAGCCCGCATCCAGCCGGCAATCCTGAGGGATACTTCCGGGTCTTCCCAATGACCTGCAATAACCTTGCGTGAAATCCTCATGCGTGCACCTATAAATCCATACTCACGGTCACCATGAGCAGCCTGGTTCAGGTTCATAAAGTCCATATCAATACTGTCCCAGGGAATATCACGATTGAACTGGGTATGTAAATGCAAAAGAGGTTTTTGAAGCATTGAAAGACCTGTTATCCACATTTTTGCCGGTGAAAATGTATGCATCCAGGTTATGATGCCGCTGCATTCAGGATCAGCATTTGCCTCCTCAATGACTTTTCTTATTTCATCAGGAGTTGTCACAACTGCCTTGAAAACAACTTTACAGGGAATAGCAACATTGCTGTTAAGTGAATTTGCAATTGTTTTAGCGTTTTTTTCCACCTGTCTGACAGCTTCAGTTCCGTAAAGATGCTGGCTTCCGGTAATAAACCAGAATACGTATTTTTTAAGATCCGACATTTTGCTACCTCCTGGGCTTTATACCTTCAAATTTTGTTAAAAATATTTTTACTTCATTTCTGACCATAATAAGCTCCGGGTCCGTGTTTCCTCAAAAAATGCTTATTCAGTAAATTCTGTGGCATAGTTCCCAAACCCGGTTTTAAGAGAAGACTGTAAATCGCCATCATCGCAAGTTGTTCCAGTACAACTGAATTATGTACCGCTTCTTCCGGGGATTTGCCCCAGGTAAACGGAGCATGATTTTTTACAAGAACAGCAGGAATATCATTTGGGTTCAAATCTTTGAAGGTTTCAATTATTACAGCTCCGGTATTAGTTTCATAATCGGACCGGATTTCTTCTTCTGTCATGTCTCTTGTACAGGGTATTTCTCCATAGAAATAATCGGCGTGTGTCGTTCCATAGACAGGTATGGCCATACCGGCCTGTGCCCATGCTGTAGCATAAGGTGAATGGGTGTGGCATATTCCCCCGATATCAGGAAATGCATTGTATAATGCCACATGTGTAGGTGTATCTGAGGAGGGGTTGAGCCTGCCTTCCAGAACTTTTCCGGATAAATCCAGCAACACAATGTCCTCCTCCCGCAGAGACTCATATTCAACTCCACTGGGCTTTATGGCTATAATTCCTTTCTCCCGGTCTATTCCACTGACATTGCCCCAGGTATAGATCACCAAATCTCTTTTGGGAAGTTCCAGGTTTGCCTTGAGCACAGCACGCTTTAAATCCCCTGACATTATTCCCCTCCTTAATGTTCAACCCTGCTTTATTTAAAATTGTCAACCGCTGATCTCTCTATGACCAAGCCTTTTATGTACCGGTCCATAAATACGTCAAAGTCAGCAACATCATCAGAAACAGGCTGGACAGTTATTTTCCGGTTAACCTTAAACACATTGCTGTTAAGGAAATATTCCAATGTTTCTTTTTCAGATTTGTTTGCCATATATGAAGCAAGAATAGCAATTCCCCATGCCCCTCCTTCACCTGCTGTCTCCATAACACTTACAGGTACTCGTGTCGCTGCTGCCATTATTCTTTGTCCTGCCTCCCTGGTTTTGAAAAAACCGCCATGTCCTAATATTTCATCCACTTTTACCGACTCTTTCTCAAAAAGAATATTAAGTCCAATACGCAGAGCAGCTAACGAGGCGAATAAATGTGTCCTGAAAAAGTTAGCAAGGTTAAAATTGCTGTCCGGTTTCCGGATAAACATGGGACGACCCTCTTCAAAATTGGTAATATGCTCACCTGATATGTAGCCGTAAGATAACAGACCTCCGCAGTCCCGGTCACCTTCCAGCGCCTTGCTCAGAAATGTATCATAGAGCTTTGCTTTGCTTACCTCAAATCCCAAAGCCTTTACTGCTTCACCGAACAAGCCTATCCATGCATCATAATCTGAAGTGCAGTTATTGGAATGCACCATTGCCACCAGTTTTCCTGTGGGAGTAGTAACCAGATCAATTTCGGGATATGCTCCTGATAATTCCTTGTCAAGCACAATCATGGCAAAAACCGATGTACCCGCCGATACATTTCCGGTACGCTCCGCAATGCAATTTGTAGCTACCATACCGGTCCCCGCATCACCTTCGGGCGGGCACATGAAAATTCCTGGCTCAAGACGACCAGTTACATCCAAAAGCCGTACTCCTTCTGTAGTGAGTTCTCCTGCTTTTTCACCGGCTTCAAGAACTTCAGGCAGGATATCTTCCAGATTCCAGGGAATATTTTTATCACGAAGTATTTCATTGAATTGTTTCAGCATTTTTTTATTATAATTTTTATTATTTATATCTATAGGAAATACACCCGACGCATCATTAATGCCAAGGACTTTTTTACCTGTCAGTTTCCAATGTACATAGCCTGCCAAAGTAGTCATAAAGCTGATTTCGGAGATATGCTCTTCATTTTTGAGAATGGCCTGATATAGATGTGCTATACTCCATCTTTGGGGTATGGGATAATTGAACAGTTCAGTCAGCTTCCCCGACGCCTCACCGGTAATGTTATTGCGCCATGTCCGGAATGGTGTCAGCAGTTTCCCATTTTTGTCGAAGACCATGTATCCATGCATCATGGCACTTACGCCTATGGCTTTTGTGGTTTTAAGAACTACCCCGTATTCTTTTTCCACAGCATCGGCCATGTTCTTATAACTGTCCTGTACCCCTTTCCAAATATCCTCCAGGCTGTAGGTCCAGATTCCGTCAATATTCTCGTTTTCCCATTCATGGCTGCCCGAAGCTAATATTTCATGTTCGGGACCCACCAGAACTGTTTTAATTCGGGTTGACCCCAGTTCAATACCGATAGTTGTGTTGCCGTTAAGAATAGAATTTCTGACTGTATTAAGCTTGGTACACACTCCCCTCTCCCCTCTGCTCAAGTTTTTCCTTGCACGATCTCTTATGATTGATTCAGGAACTATTATTTCATGCACGGATTTTCTGGATAATCATTATCCTTGCATCTCTGATCTCAGTATGAAACGCGGTGAAATTATAGTGTGAGCTTTCTTGAAATGAACACACCTTATGGCATGGGTTTATTTTTTATCGATGGCATGTTGGGGGCATGCATCCTGAATACGTCCAAGGACCATAAGGCATGTCCATTGAAGTCAAACAATGTCTGATCATCCCATTCGCTGCCTTCGCCATACTTCCAGCCTGCCCCTTCGACAGGTATAAAAGCAGGTTCCCAGTAGAAAAAGCCTAATCCCTTTCCATTGGGAATTTTTTTCACAACAGAAGCGACAGCCTGAAGATTATTTGCCTGCCCCTGAATGGTCGGAGGATACTCCGGAAGCAGTCTGGTGTAGGGTGTTGAAGTGGAATTAGGAGTGTCGTCCCCGTTTTCTTCAGTGTACGGATAGGCGGTTTCAACAATTAATATGTCTTTATCATAGCGCTTGGCAAGGTCAAAGACATTATGACTGAAAACTGAGACAGGCCCATGCCAGATAGAATAATATGAAAGACCGATTACATCAAATTCAACATTACGTTTTGTAAGATTATCAAAGAAGTAAACGCTTGCGGCATTGTCACCGCTGCGCTCTATATGGATAACTGTTCTTATGGAACTTTTAACATCCTTTACAGCGCGCATACCACTTTTCAGCAGAATGCAAAACTTATCCCACTGACTGTCTGTATTAAACTCATCTGATATCTTTGCCACATCCCAAAGCATTCCGTTGCTAATCTCATTGCCAACCTGAACCATATCGGGAGTGGTGCCCTGATCTGCAAGTGATTTCACCACATCATAAGTAAAATCATACAGTGCTTTTTCCAGTTCAGGAAAATCCAGACCCTCCCAGTCTTTGGGCATAGTCTGCTTTCCGGGGTCTGCCCACCAGTCGCTGTAATGAAAATCCAGCAGCAGTTTAAATCCCATCTCTTTAACGCGTCTGGCCATTTCCATCACATGAGCCTTATCGTTATAACCTGCCGGATCACTTAATGGAAGTCCGGGTTTGTTCCACAGTTTTAGGCGGATGTAATTAACACCGTGATCCTTTAAAATCTGAAGACAATCCTGTTCCCTGCCCTGTCTGTCATAAAATTTCCCGCCAAAATCCTCAATTTGCAGAAGATGGGATACATCCGCCCCGCAAATAAATTCAGCAGGCTGACCCTGAAAAATAGTTACATTGCTGATACCGCTTTGCTGTCCTTGAGGCAAGCCATCAACGAGAGTTATTCTGACATATCTGGCTCTGGAGTTGATGATGTGCCTGATATTATTGTCCTCGATGGCATATTCCAGAATATCGGATGCATTAATCCAGTTCCTGTCATCAAACGACAGCTCCAGCTTATAACGGACTTTGTCTGCTCTGACCCATGTAACCAAAATCTCATTGATATATATTTCACTGCCTAAATCGATCTTCCACCAATGTCCCGGTGCATTGTCGGCGGGAGTCCAGTATGTATCAGGCCTCCCGTCAATGACGTTGTCAGGCATATGGCCAGGATACGATGAATCAGAACTTGTTGTTTTACCTATTGCAACATTATTATTCATACAGTCACCTTTTTCATGAATAGTCAATCAAAATCAGTTATTCTTTCCATCATTGCCTTATACCTGAATTTGGCCATTTCATTGAGTTTCAACACTTCTTCCTCAGTGCCTGTAAATGGACATCTGAGACAGTAGTATTCCTTTTTTTCCTTGTCGTAGAACATATCAATGTCCAATTCTCTGATAAAGCAGGCAGGACATCTGTAGTTTAATCTACCTTTTCCAGCTTGAGGCATGTAATCATCTCCTCGTTATTTGATAGTTCAGTGTTCAGACCAAGGGTAAACATGGGTGAAAATGCGTAACCCTCCCTGAAATAACCTTCGAATGTTCCTTTTACAGGATATACTGTCATCTTAGTTTTAACCTGGGGTACCACTGCTTCAACAGCAGCCGCGTCCTTGACAGATTCCTCACGGCATTTATATGCATACACTATTTCTTTTTCCTCTTCTTTGCCCCTGCATCTTAAAACAATGCCATTCATGTCTTCAGGGTATTCAGTGGTGCCATAGCATGCCGTAATATATTCATTTATATGTACCTTGGCATCCGGATTGCTCATATCTGTGATTATCCTTGAAATTTTAATCTCACTTGAACCTTCGCTGAATATAAACCTGGTGGTCACTTTGAAGGTAAGATCACTGAATTCAATATCAACAGGATCCAAAGTCAATATTCTGTCATTTCCTTCTTCGGAGAATTTGGCTTTGGTACGGCAAAGACAAAGATCAGCCTCTTCTCCCTTATAACTTACCTTACAGCTCTTTATACTGCCTTCTCCTGCATAGTGAGTGAAATAGCCGGCTCTGTACATGGATTGTACAAGGAATGGATATGATGCATCATGAACATTTCCGGTTCCTATGCCCACAGGAATCTCCAGCTTGGCTGCATATGGTCTCAGATCCACAATGGCACCGCCCTGATTCATGTCCACGCAGGTACGGTAATATGGATCGCAATACCAGAACAGCTGTTTTTCTGAACCATACAGGATATCCTTCCACAGAGCACATTCAGGCTGGGTGTAGGTTTTATTGGCTCTGTACCAGTCAGCAAATTCTGCCATGGTCATATCGACAAGTTCACCTTTATCCCTGAGTTCAGCATAATATGCCATACAGTCTCTGTAACTCTGAACAAGAAGTTCATAAGGTGCTTCCCAGCGACCGGCCTTGTTCATCCAGCCCGGTCCGACAAACATCATATTGTAGGCATAGCCCCGATTGTATTTCGCAAGATGTCTGTACTGATCAATAAGATTGTAAAGATAAGGATATTTTCCGTCCTTGTAAATCATTCCCCTCAGCACATTCTGCGGATGTGTACCGAAATTGGAACCATTACCGTCAAAACATGCAAGAAGATCACGGGAAAGATGAGGTATTGCAACAATACCGCTGTCTTCCTCTTCGTTTGTTGCAGGAGCATGTGAATTGGCTTTTGATGGAATCCATGGATTCCAGGGACCTCCATCCATGAATGTATACCATGAATTGTTGCATGTTCTGTAGGCCTTCGGTCCTTCCTCCCAACAGGTTGCCACTGCACATTTAACTGATGGATATTCTTGCTTGATAAAATTAATCAGTTCGGCATCCATATAGTAGGAACCTGTTGATTGGGGATAAAATCCGAAAATGTCGTGGAATTTTTCGAATACGTCCCTGACAATGGCTTTCTTGTCCTCCATTGAGAACATCCAGATACAAAAATCCTTTGTCTTGTACTTTTCTCTGAACTCTTTGCAGGGAAGCCCCAGAAGTGTAAGAGATATTTCGTCGCCGTATTTTTCATGATGTTCCTTGGCAAGACTGATAGCTTCATCATTGAAAAGACTTGAATAAGTCATCTGAATTGTGGTTTTTAACCCGTGCTGGTGTGCGATTTCCTGCTGCAGCTTGAAAATGTCAAGAGATTCAGTCAAAAGTTCTTTTCTTCCGATGTCTTCTTTTTTGCCCTGGCCCGTTACTTTCTCGGCATACTCCGGAACCATTTCAGGCCGGTGAAGAATGTTCAGAATAAATGTATCCTTCATCTTATCCTCCTTTGACAGTGTTTTATTTTCAGAATCAATCAATCTGATGTGTGGTCTGTACAGTGATGTTATTTAATCATTTTAAACAATATCGACTTTTCTCTGATCAATAATTTGAAACTCCTGATAATTACATTATACATATCTCTTGAAAATGATTCCATAATATTATATTATACTTTATATAAATATTTTAAACTGGTGATACTATGAACAATTATCTCTTTCCGGTAATAACCTACGAAAACACCCTGCCATTTTATGTCAAAGGAGTAGGAGGTCTGGAGAATCAGGAACACATTATACGCCCCAATGGTTATCATGACTTTCAATGGCTTCATTGTGTAAAAGGAAAGGGAAAACTCATTATTAACAATAAGGAATTTTTTATTCCAAGAAATTCAGGTTTTTTCATGTACCCTGGTGTTCCCCATCAGTATTTTGCAGTGGAAGAACCATGGGAAACCCATTGGGTTGTGTTTGGTGGTTATGGAGTTGTGCCTCTGCTAAATGCACTGGGTTTTTCACAATACAATGTATTCAGGTTAAATGATATAAGGCCTTTGGACAATCTCATCAATGATATTTATATCCTGTCTCAGTCTAAAAATCTGCTTTCCGGTTATCGTTGCTCCGCCAAACTTTATAATCTTCTGATTGAATTGAAAGTCCAGACACAAGAAAGTCTGGATACGGCAAATGTATCCAGGTATAACAAACTGCGTCCCGTACTTGATTATATAGATAACAACTATATGAATAACCCCACGATGGATGAGCTTGCATCGCTCATCAATGTCTCCCCTCAATATTTTTGCAGAATTTTCAATAACGTACTTGGGATACGTCCGTTTACCTATCTGAATCTGATAAAGCTGCGGAATGCCAAAGAACTCCTTATCAAACATCCTGAAATGCAGATAAAAGAAGTAGCCAGTAAGGTTGGCTACAACGACGTAAGCTACTTTTGTGCGGTATTTAAAAAACATGAGGGCGTTACTCCCATGGAATTCAAAATTAACTCTGCATTCCATATTACTTGACCGGGATTATCAACACTTGACTCAATATATTAATATGATCCGATTCTCAAAACGACTATTCTGCCCTGAGGCTAACAACTGCTTCCTTCATACCTTCAGAAGAAAGCGTTACTCTTATGTCACCCTTACCTTCAGCCTTAATCATTGCCAAAAGTCTTCCGGCAAGCATTTTACGGGAAGGTGAGCTGTACAGCGCATGATCAAACAGATCTCCTGAATCCATTCCAACAAGGCGGGCAGGTCCTTCCACCTCACAGTGCACAACCGGACCTGCATCAGGAACAAACAGCCCGCTTTGGTCTACAGCCATAATCTCTATATGGGAAACCCCGTCCACTCTGATTACCCCTCTGTCGGCTTCTGTCTTTAAAGCTACCGGCTTACCGGTTGTTGTGACTACAGTTTCAGCAACAATCTTCCTGTCTATATAGCCGACTGCTTTAAGTTCACCCGGTTCATAGGGAACATCCCATACAAGATGCAGATCATGGGTTGTATAGTTCCGCCTCTTTCTGTCGTTCCAGACATGTCTGCTACCATAATTGGGACATTGATAACCCCTGGTCCCGACCAGACGACCGTTGATATAAAGCTCTACCTCTTCACAGTTGGTATAGGCCACGACCTGTTTGAACACCCCCTCATCTCCTTCCCAGTTCCAGTGTGGCATAAGATGTAGGGTTATTTCGTCCTGGTTCCAGATACTCTTGAAGTAATAATATGTATCTTTAGGAAAACCTGCGGTGTCTATCGGTCCGGTCAATGCGCCCCGGCTGGGCCACATAGCCTCACCCAAATAATCTATGCCGGTCCACAGATAATCTCCAGCTACGAAATCACGGCTTACAGTGTACCGCCAGAGCCACTCATGACTTAGGGTCGCAGCAATATAATTTCTTTCAGGACGATAATCTCCGCGGAATGAACTCCAGGCCGAAGGATTTTCTGATCCGCAGAAGCGGCGCTCCGGAAACAGATTCCTGTCTTCTTCATACAAAGTTTCAGCCCTTTCACGCCAGCGGGCGACATAATTATAGCCCACCACATCCAGTTCATTTTCAAACTCACGATATGCCTCAGCAGTAGTGCCTGATGCGATATTATCACATCCGCAGGTGACCATGCGGCTCGGATCCTCACGGCGGCATATATTTCGAAGAAGTTTCAATATTTCAATGCCGCTTTTGGACGACTGCTCAGGTATTTCATTACCGATGCTCCAAAGAATGACCGAAGGATGATTGCGATCGCGGCGTACCATTGAGATTAAGTCTTTCTCCGCATCCTGACTGAAGAACTGGGAATAGCCATATGCAAATTCTTCAGTGTAATAATTTCGCAGTTTATGCTTAGTCAAAAGCCATTCGTCAAAAGCTTCATCCATTACAAGAAAACCTAACTCGTCGCAGAGATCCAAAAATTCCGGCGAAGGCGGGTTATGGGCACAGCGGATACCGTTGCAACCCATGTTCTTTAAAGCACGCAGTCTTCTTTCCCACGTCTCTTTATAGCCCACGGCGCCTGTCAGACCGCAGTCATGATGAAGACACATGCCTTTGATTTTTACAGGCTTGCCGTTTAGAAGAAAACCTTTGTCACAGTCAAATGTGGCAGTGCGGATTCCTATGCTTGTTGACAGGGTATCTACAGGCTTTCCGTCCACAACAACAGTGCTTTCGAGAGTATACATATATGGATCGGAATCGGTCCAAAGACGAGGGCTTTGTATTGTGGGAGTTACCATTGCAATTCCTTTGCTTCCCGGTTTCAATGACAACGGAGCTCCCGAATAACTTACCTGTTTTCCCTCATGATCATAAATCCGATGTATGACCCCTGCATTAACAGGTACATCGCTCTCATTTACTACTTCGGCACGAATTTCGAGAAGAGCGCTGTCAAGATTCTCATGAAGCCGGCTGGTAAAGCAAAAAACACCCCACTGTTCAAAATGAACCTTTTCATATATATCAAGCCAGACATTGCGGTAAATGCCCGAACCTGAATACCAGCGGGAATTAGGCTGCAAAGAATTGTTAACTCTGACAGCAATGACATTGTCACCCTCTTGAAGGTGTTCGGTCATGTCAACTGAGAAAGAAGTATAGCCATACCCGCATCCTCCTATTAATTTACCGTTAAGATAAACAGAGGAATCCATATAAATACCGTCAAACATCAGTGATACTTGTTTATCTTTCATTTCTTCAGTATAGCTGAAATGTTTCCGATACCAGCCAATACCTGTCAGAACATAACCACCGCCCCTGCCGGATGGATGATTTTCGTCAACGGGGTGCTCAATGCTCCAGTCATGTGGAACATCAAGCCGGCGCCATTGTCGATCGTCCAGTTCCGGTTTACTATATTCGGGATGATCTCCATGCAGAAACAGCCAGTCATAATTAAAACAAATGCGTTTTCGTAAATAATTTCCCATAATATACCCCCGTCCTAATAAATAACAGTTCAAGTTTTTTCCGATTCCCTATCCTATAACAAGCTTATATTCAGGTACTGCTTCAACGGAATATATTTTAGCTGTTGAATCCTCTGTAAAGTCATGTCTGAATTTGATGTCCTTATCAAAGAACACACTGCTGCCTTTGTTATAGGGAATGATGTGAAAATACATGCCTTTGACAAAAATTTCAGGGCAGAAGCGTTTAAGACCAATCTCCCAAATGTCACCATTGCAGAAATTGTCACTTATCAGCACACCGTCAGAAAAAGCATTACCGACATTTCCGAGATAATCCACCTGGAGGTACACCTCATTGATATTTTCAAAATCGAAAGGCTTGATGTTTACTGCGGCTTTGCCGGCAGCAACTTTATTAACCTGTATATCTATTCTCAGGTCAGGCATCGATTTGCAGAAACCGGTAAATAACCCCGCATTTTCTCCATTCATAAGACCCATGGATGATCCTAATTTATTCTGTGAATAAGGATATATATAAAGTTCAATATGTTTGTCTCTTGTTGTTGCCTCCAACATACCATTTCTAACTATGAGTCCCGCATTTGAAATAACTGCCCGCTCCTTACCCCAGAGGTTCATTTTCCAGAAATTAAGGGACTGCTCACGGGTAAGTGTACACAGTTTTAGTTTCTGTCCGTTCTCAGCTGTAATAGCAATAATGGAATTCATTCCCGGACATACCTTTACAAATGTATATTCTTCTGTTTTTTTCATCTCTGCTTTCTCAAAAGTCAGTTGGTCAATCTCTTTATTTGAAAAGCAATACTCGCTTTCCATACCATCAGGTGCAAAGAAGAAATAAGTTCTTTCGTTGTCACCGTCTATATATGTAATAAGTTGTGTGGTCGAATATTTGAGCTTTATACCGCATAAATCCAGATTGAAAGGCAGTATGACAGAGTTGTTCTTTTTGAGTGTAAAACCTTTGGTAAGGTGAGAATCTATCCCGGGTATAGTTATGGTTTCGCCCGGAAGCTGCAATTCTATGCAAATATCTTTCTGATCAAGCATTTCAAAATGATCCTGATAGTTGATTATAAAGACAAAACCTGCCTCATCCTTCTGCCTGACAGCATAACGTAAAGTTTTGTTATCCTCGGGCACCAAATCTTTAACTTCTTCGGGAAGAACCGTACCCATGGGACATAGCTGTTCCTGAAAATCAGTCAGGAAGTAAAACAAAGGCTTCAGAAACCTGTAGGAATCCCTGAGCTGTCCGAACTGACCAATGGGCGCCTGAAACTCGTAAGATATTTTTGGCACGGTATGCTCGTTTAAATAGCAGTGTTTTCCTATTGGATTGGATCCGTCATGGAACATATAATAACCTATGAAATTGCATCCCCCGGCTATTTGCACAATTGTAGCCGCTTCCACGCTTTCCGGCTCAACTTTGAACCTGTAGGCATATGAACAGACCATTCCGCCTCCAAGCTCACTGCTGACATATGGATACTTTTCGGGTTCATAAGGCGGATCAAACTCGGGATATCTTAAGTTGTTGCTATGAAAATTCCGGATAAGATACTGGGTTGTTGGCGGATGACTGCCGGGCTTCTGACCGCTGTACACGAACAGCCATGGCTGAAAAGCATATCCGCTGTATGTAGGCAGTGTCTCGTCTTCTATGAATGAGGCACCACCCCACGCTGTGCATGTATATATCGGAGCGTTCATGCCTGCTTCCTGTGCCATCTTTTTAAGAACTTTTATATGTTCATCCCCATCCCTGCCTGAGCCAACCCACTCAAATTCGTCGGTGATGAGAAATTCCCATGCAGGTGATGCATGCATATGCTCATTTTCAAGCTGTATACCAATTACGGGCCCGCCGTTCCCGTACATATATTCCCTTACCTGTTCTCCAATTTCTTCAAACCAGCGTCTGACATAGAGCAAATAACCTTCATCATTGGATCTTACTGTAAATGGGCGTCCATACAACCAGTCAGGGAGCCCGCCGTTTCTGACTTCACCATGATTAAAGGGTCCAATTCTGAGTATTACATACACTCCATGCTTTTCACAGAGGGAAACAAAGTATTTCAAATCCAAATTCCCATCCCATACAAACACACCTTGGTCTTCTTCGTGGTGTATCCAGAATATATAGGTAGAGATTATATTAATCCCTGCTGCCTTCATCTTAAGAAGTTCATCTTCCCAAAATTCTTTTGGATACCTGGAAAAATGAAATTCACCTGATATTCCGAAAAACGGTTTTCTGTTCAGTTCAATAAAGTAATTTGTGAAATTTATATGATGACCTTTGGGATTTGAGCCGCCAAGTTTAAGGTGTCCCGAATAAATTCTCTTAGTCTCCTGGGTGATTTTAATTGTATGCTTGCCCATAGCTTCCCCCTATTTCACTATTATATAACTATTTTAAACTCTATACAGATAAATTACTATGCTAAAATATTATACATTATATTAATATTTGAAACCTTCATTTAATTGTTAATGCGGAATTGGGACGGGCTGATACCTGCCACTTTTTTAAACTGTTTGGAGAAAGCAAATGAATCGCAATATCCGAGTTCCAGTGCAATTTCACCAATTGCTTTTCCCTGAAGCAGCATTGTCTTTGCAGTATCAATACGCTTCCTGACTATATACTCGTGGGGAGGGACTCCTTTCTTTGCTTTAAAAAGCTTTCTGAAGGTTTCATAAGAAACATTGAGCCTGCGGGCTATTTCCTTCGCTGTAATATTGTCCCTTACATGATGTTCAATCAGCTTACAGGCATGTTCTATTAATGAGAGCGCCTTTTCACCCGAATTTTTTGCATCCAGTTCATGGGCAAGAAAAATAATCTTCTGTACACGTATAAGATAGTCGTTAATCCGTGAAAATGTAGGACTTTTTTGTTCATCAAATAATTTAGCAAAATGCTCCAGCAGAAGGCTATCCAGCCCGGTATACAGAACCGGTTTATCCTGTTTTATCAGACCGATTTGAGCAAGAGCCTCATATAGCCCTTTCCCCAAACAAAGAAAAGCTTCAAGCCATTTTCCGTCCATATTGACCAACGTACTGTGTTTGCGGCCGGGAATGCGCTGTATAAAGCATCCAGGGTACAGTGCGACCGAAGTTCCATCCTCATCAATATACCTGCCAGAACCCTCGATAATCAACACACCGCTGTAATATGAAAAAACACTGTCAATATTGTTTTGCTGCCAGGAATTCTTTCTCAGAAAGCCGCATCCGATAATACCATTATCCCGATCATTCCCGATAGTATCATAAATAGCAGTTGTTTCAGAAAAACGTGCTTTGATGTATGTTACGATATCCATAACCTTTCTGCCTTTCTCTGAAGATTACATTAATATCCCAAATATTACATACAAAAAACCAAAGAATACATGGAAACACCTTATTTATTATCATATAATTAGGATGAATCTATATTAAATTTTATACCAAATGATATACAATCACAATAGAACAAGGGGGTAGCGATATGATAAACATCGAAAAATATTGGGAAAATCCGGATATCTTACATGTTAATTGTTTGAAGCCCAGAGCATATTTTATTCCTTATGAAAGCAAAGAAAAAGCAGAACTGGGTATCCGGGGAGAATCTGCCAGGTATCAGAACCTGAACGGACAATGGAAATTTAAATACTATCCGTCGGTCCATCAGGTTCAGGAAGAGTTTTATACGGAACAATTTGATGCCTCTGGATGGGATGATTTGATTGTTCCTTCAAACTGGCAGATGCATGGGTATGATATCCCACATTACACCAATATCAATTATCCCTATCCCTGCGATCCGCCCTATGTTCCTAATGACAACCCAGCAGGAGCCTATATACGCGATTTTGTGCTTGAAGAATGTTCAGATTTGCGAAGCCACCTGGTGTTTGAAGGTGTGAATTCCTGCTTTTATGTCTGGGTTAACGGAAGTTTCGTAGGTTACAGCCAGGTAAGCCGCATGACATCAGAATTCGATATTTCACCTTACGTGAAAACCGGTAACAACAGGCTGGCAGTTCTGGTTCTCAAGTGGTGTGACGGGAGCTACCTGGAAGACCAGGATATGTGGCGTCTTTCAGGTATATTCCGTGATGTATATATATTATACAGGGATGCAAAGCATATTGCTGACATCTTTGTTAAACCGGAGCTCAATAAGGATTTTACCGAAGGAACAATAAAATGTGAAATAACCATGTCGAGTGAAGATTTATCCGAAACTGAAGTAATTCTGCAGGATCCTTCGGGTGAGATAATCGGCAGCAGTCACATAAATATTGGCGAAAGCGGCAGCATTGAATTCAAAATTGATAAGCCATTGCTCTGGTCTGCCGAAACTCCTTTACTGTATCGCCTGCTGTTCATACACGATAATGAAGTCATTCCTGTCAGGACAGGATTAAGAAGAATAGAAGTTAAAAATTCCGTTATTCTGATTAACGGTAAACCTGTAAAGTTTAAAGGTGTAAACCGCCATGATTCACATCCTGAAACCGGTCAAGCCATCCCATTGGCACACATGAAGCAGGATCTGATTTTGATGAAACAGCATAATATCAATGCCATCCGGACTGCCCACTATCCAAATGATCCAAGATTCCTTGATTTATGTGATGAAATGGGTTTTTATGTAATCGACGAAGCCGATCTTGAAACTCATGGCGCTGCTGTTGCAGGAGATTTTAGCATGCTGGCCAAAGATCCACAGTTCGAAAAAGCATTTCTTGACAGAATGCAAAGAATGGTTGAACGGGATAAGAACCATCCATCAGTTGTTATCTGGTCTCTTGGAAATGAATCCGGCTACGGAAACAATCATATTCAAATGGCCCAATGGGCTAAAAGACGGGATTCCAGCAGACTTATCCACTATGAAGGGGTTTTCGGGCATGGTTTCAACCCCAAGGATTATGATACTTCCTGTCTGGATATGGTAAGCCGTATGTACCCGCCCATTTCATGGATGGAAAATGAATTTTTAAACGATAAGGAAGAAAACCGACCCCTTATCCTTTGTGAGTTCAGTCACGCCATGGGAAATGGTCCCGGAGATCTCAAAGACTATTGGGAGCTTATATACAGGGAGCCCCGCTTTGCCGGTGCTTTTGTCTGGGAATGGACAGATCATGCCATTAAAACAACAACACCTGAGGGAATTACATACTATGCCTATGGCGGAGATTTCGGTGACGAGCCCAATGACGGAAATTTCTGTGTAGACGGACTGGTCTATCCGGATCGCAGACCTCACACAGGACTTAAGGAACTCAAGAGTGTTATAGCTCCTGTTAAAGCAGAACCCGTAGACTTAAATACAGGTAAAATAAAAATTTCCAACTTATATGATTTCATTGACCTGTCGCATCTCAGACTGGTATGGAAAGTTGAAAAGGACGGTATACCTGTTGATTTTGGAGAAATATCAGAACTTGATATAAAACCCGGAGAAAGCAAGGAAGAAACAATTCCATACACTTTGCCTGAGAAAGCCGACGGAAGATATTTCGTCATACTTTCATTCCGGCTTAAAAAGAATATGCCATGGGCTGATTATAGTCATGAAATTACTTTCTTCCAATTCGAACTGCCTGTTGGAAATGTAATTAAAAAGAAAAAAACATGGTTGCCTTCGGAAAAATTGACTGTGGTTCAGAAACAAAGCGAAATTGTAATCTCCGGAAAGGAATTTCTATATTCTTTTGATCGAAATCTTGGAACCTTCAGGCAGCTCCGTTACCGCGGCGCAGATATGCTGGCTTCTGTACCCCGCTTTAATGTATGGAGGGCACCGACCGACAACGACATGTATATTAAAGAGAAATGGATGGCAGAGGGCTTCCATAGATTAGTACCACATATTTTTGAAACTGAAGTAATTCATCAGGATGAAAAGAAAATTACTGTTCATACAAAATATTCGCTTGGCAGTTATGCGAAAAAACCCGTATTACGAGGTACTGCACAGTGGACAGTCTATGCATCAGGAGATATCTGCCTCCATACATCCGTGAATGTCAGAGAGGATGTACCGTTTTTACCACGCTTTGGACTCCAGCTCCAATTAACCGAAGGCTTCAATAAGGTTGAATATTTCGGCTACGGTCCCCATGAAAGTTATGTGGATAAACACTTAAGTACCTGGAAGAGCCATTTCTGCGCCCTTGTTGAAGAATTGCATGAAGATTACCTGATGCCTCAGGAAAACGGAAGTCATTATGGAACTGAATGGGTTTTCATCGGAAACCAAATCGGAATGGGCATATTATTTACTTCTGAAGAAGCATTTTCATTCAATGCATCCCACTATACACCTGAAGATTTGACAAAGGCACAGCATCCGCACGAACTGAATAAACGTAAAGAAACCATTATCAATCTGGATTATAAGATGAGCGGACTTGGTTCCAACAGCTGCGGACCGGAACTTCTGCCCAAATACCGATTTGATGAAAAACATTTTGAGTTCAGTTTGCGTATGAAACCTGTCATGCGGGAGGACTGCTCCATCACAGATACCGTTAATACTATTCTGTACTGACAGCTGTCTGTAATAAATGATTCAAAAGAGGTTCCTGGAAAGGAACCTCTTTCTGGTATGTATATTGAGAATGTTATTAATCAATTAACCTTAAATGTGTTAATAGATGCATTTAGATTATTTGCTGTTTCATCCAGCTGTTTGGCATATGAAGTAAGTTCTTCGATTGCACTTAACTGTTCCTGGGTGGAAGCAGACACTTCCTCAGTTGATGCAGCAATTTGCTGTGAAACTGCGGAAATATTGTACATTGCCGAAAGGGTGCTTTCCTTGTATTTTTCCATTTCCTCCACACCCGCTGTAATTTCACTTACCTTGTTAGCCAGTTCGGTCATAGCTTCTGATATTTTTTTAAACACCGAAGAAGTATTTTCCACCGCAATATTATGTAATTTAAGAATATTCTCTGATGCCTCGGCGCTTTCGACAACCCGTGCAGTCTGGTTCTGAGTATTCTTGATTATTTCGGTAATTTCTCTGGTAGCGGTTGCCGACTGCTCAGCCAATTTTCTGATTTCATCTGATACAACAGCAAATCCTCTTCCTGCATCTCCCGCTCTTGCAGCTTCTATAGCGGCATTGAGCGCCAATAAATTAGTTTGTTCTGCAATGTCGCTTATTACTTTTACAATATTTCCAATTGACTTTGAATGGACATTCAGTTCCTGCGCATCTGCTATTATGGTTCTTGTAATACCTGTAGTCTCCTTTGCTTTGCTCTCCAAATCCTCAACAGATTTCAGTCCTTCTTCGGTCAGACTGATAGTTTCACTGGAATAAGTTTCAATTGCCTTTGCATAATCGGAAACAGCATTAATTTTTAGAGCAAGCTCCTTCATTTTGAATACGCCCTGCTCAGAATCTACAGCCTGTGCAGAAGCGCCTTCTGCTATTTCCTGAACTGTCTTTGTGACCTCCTGGGATACGGTTGAAATCTGACCTGTAGTCGAAGCAACTGTACGGGCAGATTCTATAACGGTAAAAGCAGTATTTGCTGCATTTGAAATCAAAGAGCGCATACTCTCGAGCATTGAGTTTATACTGCCAGCAAGAACACCAAGCTCATCCTTGCTGATGGTGTCCAGCTTAACTGTTAAATCACCCGAAGCTACCTTTTTCATAAGATTTAATATTCTGTTGATGGCTTTGGATATTCCTATTGTCAAAAAGAATCCTATTACCAGAGCAATAACTATGGCCACCACTGTAAACAAAGCTGTTGCAGTAAAAATACTGCTGGCTTCCGCCCTGAAATTTGATGTGGGAACAAGACCTACAAGAGTATAGCCTGTATCTCCGATTTTATTATATATAATCATATGCTCCTGGCCATTATAGCTGTCAAATAGAAATCCTTCCTTTTCAGATATATTCAAATAAAAATCCATATCAGTAATGAGGATTTCAGCTTCGCTTATGTTAATACGGTTACTTTCTCCATTAACCATTTGAAAAGCGATATCAATATTATCGGAACTTATGAGATGAAGTTCACTGTTGTCGCCCAGATTTATTTTCTCCAGTATAGTTTCAATAAGTTCTGCATTAAAATCAATAATCAGCAGGCTTCCTTCTTCGCCAATTCTTGGAGGTTTCAATTTCCGAACTAATGATAAACCATAATCTAAATCCGTGGTTCGTAATTCATCAAGTTCCTCATGTCTGCCTAACCAAAATACTCTGCTGGATGTTTCATCTGCCTTGGCCATCAGTTCGCTCCCGGCTAAGGCTTCGTAGGGATCTGCTGTAAAATTGGTTGATGTATTAATGGTCTTATCATTCTGTGCAATCAGAGTAATGTTAGAAATCTGTGAATTTAAGTACACGTAATTTTTTAAAAGAGTTAATGCATCCTGAACAGTTTGCATATATTCTGTAGTCATTTCGGATGAATCAGCCAACAAATATTGCTGAATACTGTTATCAAACTCTATTTGATTTGATAACTCTTCATAGTAGTTCAGGTTTATTTCAATATTGCTTCCTACCTGTTTCAGAGTTTCAAAAGAAGCCCTTGTAGCCGTATCTTTAATTGAATTAAAAGCACTGTTATATGAGATATAGCCTAATAATACAATTGGAATTGAAGTGATTAAAAACCCGGAAATTAGTTTTGTACGAATGCTGTGGAAGAAACCTGATCTATCAATTCTTTCTCTCTTATTTTTCAATGATTTCCTGTCCAGTTTCGATGTCCTTTCCGGTGTCCTATTAATCTCGGATTCTGAAACTGACATGTTTTTATTCTTGAAAATTTTCATACAGAATTCCTCCTATGCAGCAGTCAAATGGAATATTTTATTTCCCGACAATACTGCAAATCAAAAACACCTGCAATTTTCTAACCCCTTCTGTTCTGCGCATATTATAACATAAAAGAAATTGACTATACTTCTGTAGACACAAAGACAGTCATTTTTTACTAATAAACATTAATTTAAGACTATTTTCTCAGCCTAAAATCTTACATTTAAATACATCACTGTTCAAATATCGATAAAAATTGCCTTATAAATACACTTGATACGAATATTCCAACAGCGATAAACAATTCATCCGGACTTTATCAAATCATCAAGAGGCACATCGAGGAAATAAAGCAACTCCATGGATAAAGTGAATATTTCATTGTTATCGGCCAGTTTCGCATAAATTTCGTATCCCTTTACTTTTTCACTGCCTAAAAGAAGCCTTTGTATACTCTGTTCGGTTTCGAATTCAATTGCATAAGCCGGATCTTCCAACCCGTATTTTCCAATATCCGAAGGCATTTCTTCTATAAAATTAAAAACAGCAAGATTTGAAACAAAAAATACCATAGATTCTATTTCTGACGAATCAGCGACTGCCTGGTGAACAGGTCTTATTATTTCCCAATTACCATTCTCTGTCCTTTTTGCGACAAAAACTGTTTTACCACCGCGTTCAAGTGAAAATCCATGAATTTCTTCCGGCAGGACATCAAATAGTATTCTCTGTCTGATGTTTTCTTTTTTGGATTTGAACTGGTCTCCGATATATCCACCAATAGTAAATATCCTGCTGTCTCCTTTTACTTTTGCATAATAATTGTCATTTGTGGGTGTAAGATCGCCGATTTCAAGAGTTTTCTCCGTTCCATCATCTAATCTGACCGTTATTGTGGAAGGGTCGTCAAGACCATATAGTTTGACGTTCTCTTCATTATCTTTAACAATTTTCAATGCAGTTAAATTCGAGAAATATTCGGCAATCATATCAATAGTGTAGTCATTTACTCTCATACCTTCAGGGAATATTGACGTCCATTTGCCCTCTTTCCTTTCAAGTTCAAATCTGCTATCACTGTTTACTATGGTAATATGCGTTATGCTGTCAGCATCAAAATCAAATATAGCAATTGTATTATCAACATTTTCCGGTTTCATTTCAACCTTAGTTCTTTTTCCTGTTGATCCCCATACAAGTACCAGCGCAATAATCATAAATGCGAGTATAACAATATTCCGGTACAGTTTCATAAATGTCTCCTCCTTAAGTAGACAGTTAAACCTGAAGCGAAAATAATAATGGGAAGTACTATAACAAATAGCAGCGCCAGAGTCATAGCCTGTTCTTCTGTTATCATTATTCTTTGAGCCTTGTATGTCTTAGGAATTATTAAAGTGTCATTACTATTGTCAAGCATCCAATTCAATGCGGTAAGGAAAAAGTATATACCGTTCTGAAAATAAATATCATTATATAATTCTGCTGTGTCGCTAATAAATGAGGCATTACCTATTACGAGCAATTTTGATGTTTGTGAGTTACCTGTTTTTTCAACAGCCACTGCAAGGTCAAGAGGACCCGGAATATTGTTTCCTCTGTTTGTGTCAATCTGTTCCCCTGTAGCATGGGTACCTGTTTTTATAAGAGATATAACCTTCGTGTTTTTTTTGTTGGATTTAAGTATATTTATACTTCTTGAATCTTCCAGAAGTACGTTGAAACTTTCGCTGAACAACTCATTTTGCTGCACATCACTGAGAATTACATAAGGATCGCCTGGAATATGCCTGCTGTTATCGTTTTCTTTTACTTTATCATAGTTGAGCGAAATGTTATAATATTCCAGAAGTTCATTAAATCTTGAAAAATCCGGATCGGTTTCAAGCGAATCGAAAAGCATAATGGCTTTTCCTCCGTTTTTCAAATAAACACTTATCTTTTCCTGTTCCGAGAAACTAATGTCTTTCTGTGGAGAGGCAATGACCAGAAGCTCCGAGTCATCAGGAACTCTTTCCACTGTCAGCAAATTTATTGTTTTGACATCATAATTGTTGTTTTCGAGATAATATTTAAAAGAACTGTAATCCTCAAACAGAGAGTTTTCATCATGCCCTTCGGTAAAATATATTACGGGTGTATTGTCGGAAGAGACATATTTTATAGCACCGGTGATTTTTTGTTCCGCCGTGGCTGGGATTTCCAGGTCTGCATATAATTCATCAAGAGGGACATATGTACTTAACATGTCATAATAATCGATACTTTTTATTTTTTCCCCGCAGACAAACACAAAATCCCCTCTGCTTATCTGTAATCTGTTGTCAGGATCAAGTTTTTTGATGAATCCGGGATTCATGTCAGGATCGACATATTCTACCTTGATACGGGGATAAATTTCATATTGATCCAGAAGCTCGATTATTTCTATGTAATAATTCTTAGCCCCTATTTTTCCATCGTCGAAGATACCATATATGGTAACATCCCTATCCAGACTTTCAAGTAAGCTTTTAGTAGTTTCTCCAAGTGAAAACAGCTTGCTCGGTGTCAAGTCAAATTTCAGGGAAAGATTTTCAACAAGTAAATTGGCCAGTATTATGGCGAGAAGCGTTATACACACCAATACAACAGAGTTTGCGCCATATTTAAGTCTTCTGCTTCTTAAATATTTGAGTATCTTATCCATTACTCTTACCCCTCCTAACTCCAGCGCCTTTTTTCTATAACCATAACCGTAAGGGTAATAAACAAAATGATAAAACTGAGATAATATACCAAATGTTCAATTTTAAAAAGTCCAAGATTGAAAGATTCATATCTTGAAATCAATGATAGCCATTTAAGAATTCTTGACACGCCTCCTCCCACTACATTTGCAAAGCTGCTACTAATCCAGATAATAAGCAAAATCACAAAAGACAGGCATGCAGATATAATCTGATTTTTAGTGAGTGATGAGGCAAAAACTCCGATTGATATATATGCAGCGCCAAGAAATATGAATCCTGCATACCCTCCTAAAAGCTGCGCCGTAATTTTTCCGCCAAAAGCAAGTAATGAAAGAGGAAATATGAATGAAATAATGGTGAATATCAGGAAAACCGTAAGAGCAGCCAGATATTTGCCTACTACTATACTTGCCAAACTTATGGGAGATGTGAGCAGTAGTGCCTCTGTACCGTTTTTCCTTTCTTCAGAAAGAATACGCATTGTGAGAACGGGGATTATAAATATCAGAACTACACCCATTGATGCAAGAGTATTGTTAAAGTTAGAACTTTCCATGAAAAGATTGTTTATACAAAACAATATTGCTGATACAAGCAGAAACAAACCGCTGAAGATACATGCAACTGGTGAAGAGTAATATGATTTGATCTCTTTCAGATATACCGTAAACATGTTTGTCATCCAACCTCCCTCGTGAATATATCCACATACGGTACAACGCCATCTGGCCGATTTTTGAGATTGATTTGAAGTCGAAGATTCCTCCATTAATATAAATTGACTTTTTTCAGCCTTGCATACAGGACATTCTTCGGGTGGTTCATTTCCGGTATGAACAAAATTGCAAACTTTACATCTCCACTTTTTCATTTACGACCCTCTCCTGTTTAATTTAAAAATTGACTTGTAAACTCATCAATAGTTTTACCATTGAATATACCTGTTATATGTCCTGTTATATTTTGCCTAATAAATTATACTTTATACTCAAATATGACATAGAGATTTTTGTGCTATAAACCTAAGGGCTTAAGCCTTCAATGAAATATATCAATTTTTATGATTATATTGTTTCTGATCAGGTGGTCTGTTTCTGAAGTTCAAAAAAAGGGAATTCCCTATTTGGAATTCCCTTTTCTAAATCAAATTTTCAGGCTTTTTTAAAACAATCTCACAAGAAGACAGCAGGAAGTATTTCAGCTTCAATGCTTCAATATAAAAATTCTTTACTATGAATAACTTTTACTTCTAAGCCTGATTCCACTCGTTTACCTGCTGCCTGAGCCAATCTGTCCAGGCATCAATGCCCTCGCCCGTCTTAGCTGAAACGGGGAATATCTTAAGCCTGGGGTTGCGCATATATGCATATTCCCTGACCTTGTCAAGATCAAAATCAAAATAGGGCATCACATCGATTTTATTGATAATCAGCACATCACACACGGTAAATATCAAAGGATATTTCAAAGGTTTGTCATGGCCCTCCGGAACTGAGAGAATCATGGCATTTTTGACCGCTCCGGTATCAAACTCGGCAGGGCACACCAGATTGCCCACATTTTCCAGTATAACCAGATCCAAATCTTCTGTGCCCAGCTCCTTTAGCCCCTGTTCAGTCATTCCGGCATCAAGATGACACATTCCGCCGGTATGGAGCTGGATGGATTTGACACCGGTGGAAGCTATTTTTTCCGCATCCACAGCAGAGTCAATGTCTGCTTCCATCACACCTATTCTGAACTCATCCCTGAGTGCTTCTATAGTACGCATCAGCACAGTGGTTTTCCCGCTTCCGGGAGAGGACATCAAATTGAGCAGAAAAGTTTTCTCCTCCTTAAGTCTTGTACGAAGAAGTTCGGCTTCCTTGTTGTTATCCGCAAAAATACTTTCCTTTACTTCTATAATTTTGACTTTATCCATATTACCCCTCCGTTAAAAGGCCTTAATCTCCTTCAAGTTGATTTCATTGCCCTGTATAAGATAGGTTTGCCCGCTACTGCAATAAGGGCAAATTCGTCCATGTGGTACGGTTTCATAGGTCTTCCGGCAGCTTTCGCAAAGGGTTAAAGCTTGTATTGTTTCAATGATTAGCTCTGCATCATTCATGATATCGGTTTTCTTGACTGCCCATTTCCAGCAGTCAGCAAGCTCCTTATGTATTACACCCGACACTTCTCCCAATTCCAGGGATACTTGCGATATTTTTGTGAGCGAATTTTCCTCAGCAACCCGATTGACGACTTTGATGATATGAAAAACTATTCCCAGTTCATGCATTTTATTTGCCTTTCTTTCTGCCAAACTTAATCTTTATTGCACGCTTTATCATATATGGAAGAATAGCTTTCATCTTGTCCTCAGTGCGAACCATTTTGCTGCACTCCGGACGCTCACGGTGAAGATGAATGGCATCGAAAGCACACTTGGTTGTACATACCCCACAGCCGATACACTTGTTAGGATCAACCACCGACACACCGCAATCAAGGCAGCGGGCAGTTTCTTTTTTAACCTGCTCCTCTGTAAAGCCAATACGATTGTCACGGAAGGTCTTGGTTAAAGCTTCGTTATAACCTATCTGCTGTCTGGGTGAGTTGTCAAAGTTTGTTTCATCAATGACAATATTATTTTTATCCAACTCGATAAACTGCCTGAGATTTCTGCCGATTGTCAGGCTGGTATTTGGCTGCACAAAACGATGCAGCGAAACAGCGCCTTCCCTGCCGGCAGCAATAGCATCAATGGCGAATTTCGGACCGGTGTAGGCATCGCCTCCAACGAAAATATCAGGCTCAGCGGTCTGAAAGGTCACAGGATCGGCTTTGATGGTGCCGTTGGGATTTAACTCTACCTTTGTACCCTCAAAAAGCTGTTTCCAATCGGCCTTCTGACCAATGCAGTATAGAACTATATCGCACTCAACAGTTTCTGTGATGCTTTCATCAAAGGAAGGTGCAAAACGTCCCTGTTTGTCTTTTACTGATACACACTTTTTAAAAGTAATACCGGTAGTTTTGCCATTGTTTGATATAATCTCCACAGGGCCCCAGCCAGTATGGATATTAATGCCCTCTTTTTCACATTCGGTTCGCTCTTCCACACCGCAGGGCATCTCATCATATGCCTCAAGACAATACATGCTGACACTCTCGGCGCCACAGCGAACAGCAGTCCTGGCAACGTCGCAGGCAACATTGCCACCCCCTATTACAACTACTTTTCCGTTTAGCTTGACCTCACCTGTAAGGTTGACCTTTCTTAAAAAGTCTATACCGGAAGTTACACCCTCGCTGTCTTCACCGGGAATATTCAGTTTAGTACCGCTTTGAAGGCCTACAGCTATATAGAAACCTTTATAGCCCTGATTGCGAAGTTCAGGAATCGTAATATCCTTACCCACCTCAACGCCGCATTTAAACTCAACTCCCAACTCACGCAGGATGTCTATTTCAGCTTCAACTACATCTTTCTCCAGTCGGAAGCTTGGAATTCCATTCATAAGCATGCCGCCAGGTCTTGCCTCTTTCTCGAAAACTGTAGGCTTATAACCTTTCAAAGCGAGGAAGTATGCACAGCTCATACCGGCAGGACCGCCTCCGATTATGGCGATTTTTTCTTCAAACCCGCCGCCAATCTTGGGAATAACCGGCTCAGGAATATATCTGGTCTCTGCATCCAGATCCTGCTGAGCAATAAATCTCTTTACTTCATCAATTGCAACAGCCTGATCAATTGTGCCGCGGGTACATGCATCCTCACAGCGGCGGTTGCATATACGTCCACAGACTGCAGGAAAAGGATTATCCTGTTTAATCAGTTTAAGTGCTTCGCGATATCTGCCCTGTGCTGCCAATTTCAGATAGCCCTGAACCGAGATATGGGCAGGACATTCTGTTTTACAGGGTGATGTAC
The DNA here is from genome assembly GCA_012521615.1 of Clostridiaceae bacterium. Taxonomy (GTDB): domain Bacteria; phylum Bacillota; class Clostridia; order DSM-8532; family DSM-8532; genus DTU059. The sequence goes on from JAAYMA010000036.1 coordinate 33,743, forward strand.
CTGTATCATGACAATTGATGCGGTTTTTATCACGATAGTCTATGCTCCACTTCTCAGGTCCCCACGGAGTATCATCGGGAAGTTCAATACGGGGATATTCTATTGGCCCATCCTTTGTGCAGTGTTTCTGACCAAGTTTCACTGCTCCAGCTGGACAATGCTCCACGCACCGGCCACAAGCCACACATTTCTCGTTCTCTATTTTCGCAACATAAGCACTGCGGCTTAGGTTCGGAGTATTGAACAGCTGAGAAGTCCGGAGAGCATAACAGACATTAACATTACAGTTACATATGGCGAAAATTTTATCTTCACCATCAATATTGGTAATCTGATGGACAAACCCGTTGTCTTCGGCCTGCTTTAAAATATCGAGCACTTCATCATAGGTTATGTACTCGCCACGATCTGTCTCAACTACATAATCTGCCATATCACCTATTGCGATACACCAGCTTTCAGGATCATCCCCACATCCTTCTCCAAGCTTAGCACGGCTGAGGCGGCATGAGCACATGCTTTTTGCGTATTTTCCCTCATATTTCTTCAGCCAGTAAGAGATGTGTTCTATGTCTAATGACTGGTTTTCAGTCTCAATTGCCTTTTCAACAGGTATGACGTGCATTCCTATACCTGCGCCACCCGGTGGAACCATGGGCGTAACCCTCTCCAGAGGAAGAAAGGTCATACGTTCGAAAAAGGCGGCAACTTCAGGATGCTCATCAATCTGAGATCTTCTCATATTAAAAAACTCAGCACTACCAGGAACAAACCGTGGCAATACATACTGCTTTTCACGCCTCGGGTTTTCCCAGTTATACTCGATAAGGCCAATATAGGCCATTTCATTTAATATTTTTTCTAAATATTCTTCATCCTTACCTGTCAGTTTTACCAGCTCAGGCAGGGTCTTGGGTTTCCGAACCCCCATCTTTAGAGCAATATCAGCCATCTCGTCGGTAACCAAACCGGCAAGACCCCAGTATTCCGGATCATTGCCCGTAACACCCTTCAGCTTCGCAGGAAGACGATCGGTAATCATCCTGCCGAGCTTTATAATCTTCTCGCGCGGCTCTTCTGTGCGAGGAATCTCAAAAGACAGATTACTCTCATCCAATGGCATATTGGACCTGGTCTGCTTGCTCATATTTGTCAATCCTTTCACAAAGTATTTGATATTTATAGACGCATTGATGCGTCAGGATCCAGCATTACTGTCGAGACGGGCAAGATAGTCGGCTATTCCTGACGCCAGCAGGTTATATGCACCTTCCCCGTCACGGGCTTCTATCAAATCTGTAAACTGTTCCAACCGGTCTATAGCAAATGAAGCACCATACATCCTGAGATAATTAGCCCAGAAAGCAATAGAAACATCGTGTGTGGTGTTCATAAACAGCGTAAGAACACTTTTACCGCTTAAAATACAGATCTCACGGTGCCAGATAAAAAAATGTTCGGCCAATTCTTCCACTCCGATGTTATCAGCAATATCACGAATATCTTTGGTAATAGAACGCAGATGAACGATATTTTCTGTACTTCGGCAAAGACATAATGTTCGCAGTGCCTCTCCCTCAATAGCAAGACGCAAATCCAGGATAGCTTTGACAACGTCCCTGCCCAATTCGTTTCCGTTAAGCTGAACAATAGCATTAAGGGTTTCAATATTCCCGATTTTCATATAGTCCGCTACAAAGGTGCCAGATTTAGGTTTGATATGAACTAACCCCATGGTTGCAAGCTGTTCAAAACCGGAATGAACCACTGTTTTTCCAATCCCCATTTCGGCTGCCAATTCACGTTCTGAGGGCAGCCTGTCACCCGGTTTCCATTTTCCTGAAAGGATTTCTTTAGTAATTCTTCTGACAAATGCTTCTTTATTTGTAAGTGAAGTCTTCTTGTCCGAGATCATAAAAAATTTCCTCTGAACCTTACTATTTAGGAACGGCTGGTACTCAGCAACCATCTGGTCCGACCAGTTCAATTTTATATTAACAATTTTAGATTTGATATGTCAACAATAATTACTCACTTTCATGAATAAGCAATAAAGAAGAGCCTTGGAAACTTAAAGATAATATTCCCGTTTTTTTGCCTGGGGTATCTTTGTATTAAGTTTTCCATTATTTCATTTTCGAATTCGTCTTTCTTATCCGCAGGTAAAACATTAAGGTAAGGGCGAAGACCAGTGCCGCGATACCATTCCAGAATGTCGTTATGAGATCTCATTACATGATAATATACAGCCTCCCAAATATAAAATTCTTCAGATAACTCGGATAATATATCAAAATACTCGCTTGGAGTGAGAGTATGAGAAAAACGTGTGCCTGCAAAATAATCCTTCCATTTTTCAGAAGACGTAAGCTCGGCAATGATTTTATGTACCGGCGCATTGTAATTCATGGGGACTTGAACTGCCAGAACACCATTTTTATTTAATTAGTTCAACATATTTTCTATAAGTTTTCTATGATCCGTTACCCAATGGATGCAAGCATTTGAGAAAACAATATCAAAATCGCTGTCCAATTGTGGAAGTTCACTACTTACATCACATATTCTGAAGTTCAGGTCCGGATAATTCTTTTTTGCTGCATTGATCATATCTTCAGATTTATCAACTCCAAGGATATAAGCATTAGGGAATTTATCTGACAAAACCTGTGTACTGTTTCCCGGTCCACAACCTATATCCAGAATTTTATCAGGTGAAACCAGATTGATACGGTTTACCAAATCAATAGCAGGTTGTGTACGTTCAGTTTTAAACTTTAAATATTGTTTTGAATTCCAATCCATAATATCACACTCCAATGAAACAGCTCTGCTATCAAATTCACTCTTAAATCAGCCGGATTAATTGCATCTATGTTGTCTTATTGAAGCATCTTCCATCCACTGCCTATGAAATACAGTGAAAAAGCTATTATGAATATACCCAAAAATAATATAAGCCAGCGATATACTGTATCACTAAACAGTTTCTTTCCTTTGGAAAATGCTATAGAAACAGCAGAATACCATGTAAAATCCGATAAAATATGCCCGCTAAAAAACGCCAATACTCCAATTAATCCTAAAGCATGGGACTGGCGGATTGACTCCATCCCTGTAGATGCCCACCAAAGTATGAAATAAGGGTTGGTAATACTTACGAGTGCACCAGCAAGTACCAGATTTTTAATTCCGCCACTATTCCCGGTACTTTGATTTTCTAAAGAGACAGATTTATTGATGCTGGATTTTATCATTCCATATCCCATCCATGCAAGAAAAACACCGCCACAAAGTCCGATCAATCCAGCAACTGTTGTATTGGAAAAAAAGTCTTTAAGACCTGAGATCATGGCAATAACCAGCATCAGTTCCAGTATTCCATGACCCAATACCACCAGTGGCCCTGCGATCCACCCTCGTTTAAGACTTCCGCTGATTGTAACCCCCAACATAGGTCCAGGCATCATTGCCCCTGAAAATCCAATCAAAAATGAGCTGAAGAAAATACCCCACAAAACCATAGAATGACTCCTTGAGCAACATACTTTATATCAAGTACTGATCCGCTCTTTCTCTTATTGTGATTTATACAAATTCCCAGGTTGTTTATCATTTTTTGCGGATATCTTTTTTTAACTCCTATATTAACAGTGCGTCCCACTCAAGGTTGCATGTACTTTTACCCTGCCTTCTCAAAAACTCAGCCTTTATATCATAAGGAAAAAACATATGCAGGCGTCCATGTGCGGGGCTTTATGGATTATCGCATCAAATTCGTATGTTTACCTCTCCATAATTAAACCTTCACAATTGGATGCCGGATTACTGTTTTTAACTTCTCAGGTGCAGTCCTTCTCGGATCACTGATATATATTTCATGATGTTGCCGCATTCCGGACATCTCTGTGCGGTAGCCCTGCGATTCAATATACTCTTCTAATACCGCAACGGTAGGTCCCTCATCGTCGTATGGACCAATATGCATTACCTGAGCACATAAACCCTCTGTAAAATCTTCAAGTCTTGCCCTTGATATATCAAGGCCCGGTTTTTTCTTTGACAAAACCTCTTTGGCGGTTTCAAAAACCTCTTGAGTAACAAACTCAGGCTGACGTATCATCATTATCCATACAAATTCGTCTTTTCTGTCAATGACATTGCCATCAAAATAGTCATCCTCAAACCACCACAGCCCTTCCAGCGACGGAACCACATAATCAAAATATCCTTCGGGCTGATTGCCGCTCTTTTTGCTCATTTTAATGCTGTAGGACAATCCATACAAAATTTCTACAGCTTCTTTATATGACTCAGAGGTATTTGGATTACCCTTACCATCGACCATAATAAAACGCATTTTGGGTACATCGATAATATAAGGTTTACTCCCGGGTAGATATAATTCTTTATATTCCTTTTTAAAATCAAATACTGCCATATTAATCCCCCACATAAAATCTCTAATTTCCATATTATCATTCCAATTTTTAGTTGGCAATCAGGTTTCCTTGGCATAACCGCCATGCAAACACCAGACTTTATTGTGATACTGCTTATTTATATGATATTCTTTAAATAATATAATCAAGATAAATGTTGTGATCATAGTCTGACGTTATTAATGAGCATAAAGCAGTCAAAACTGTGCTTAGTATTACCCGATTTCAATCTTTTTTAGCTCAGTAAAGGAGAATGGGCATGGATAAACTAAAAATGCATTCTTTAAACAAAGTAAATGAAAACATCAAAAAAATGGCTGAATTATTTCCAAATACTCTGACCGAAGTCATCAAAGGCTATCGTAAAGACGGAAAGCCTATCATCGGATATGCCATCGACTTCGACATACTTAGGCAGGAGCTGTCTGACATTATTGTAGAAGGCCCTGAGGAGCGTTACCAGTTTACATGGCCGGACAAAAAGAAGTCGATACTGCTCGCAAACGCTCCCATTGCCAAGACACTACGCCCCTGCCGTGAAGAAAGTGTAAATTTTGATACAACCGAGAACCTCTATATTGAAGGGGACAACCTGGAAGCACTTAAGCTTTTACAGGAAACTTATCTTGGAAAGGTTAAACTGATTTACATTGATCCCCCTTACAATACAGGCAATGATTTTGTATATGAGGATAATTTCATCCAAAGCTCAGATGAATATTTAGCCAACAGCGGACAATTTGATGAAGAAGGAAACCGCCTGGTACAGAATCTTGAGAGCAACGGCCGGTTCCACACAGACTGGCTTAACATGATGTATCCAAGGTTGAAGCTGGCTAAAGATCTACTGGCAGAAGATGGTGCAATCTTTGTCAGTATAGACTTTAATGAAGTAGAAAATCTCAAAAAAATAATGGATGAAATATTTGGAAGAGAAAATTTCCAGCGTGAAATTATCTGGCGTATAGGTTGGCTTTCCGGTTATAAAACCACCGCCCCAAACTTTATCCGGAATCATGACACAATCCTGTTTTATTCGAAAAATCACACCAAGCTTAATTTTATAAAGAAATATATTGAAAATAAGGATTTTAAGCCACTCGTGAAAAAAGAACCCAAATTGGTCAGCAAACTGAAAGAATTGGGCTTGACCACTGAACAGCAAAACGACCTGATTAATTTTATAAACCATGAAAACCGTCCTGACCACTACCCCATTGAAGATACATGGAATTGTAACGAATATGATGATCTTAACAGCATTGCCATAGTATCATTTTCAGGTGAAAAAATTTCAAAAATATTAGGCATTGATCAGGATTTCAAGGGGCAAAAGTCAATCAAAATGTTAAAGCGTATACTGGAAGCCATAACTACAGGCGATGACATTGTTTTGGACTTTTTCAGCGGCACTGCCTCTACCGCCCATGCAGTCATGCAGCTTAACGCCGAAGACGGCGGAAACCGCAGGTTTATCATGATACAGCTTCCTGAACCCTGCGACGAAGATTCCGGAGCCTATAAAGCCGGATACAAAACAATTTCAGATATCGGAAAAGAGAGAATCCGCCGGGCAGGGAAAAAGATACTGGAAGATTATGGGGAGTCGGCAGAACGGTTAGATATCGGTTTCCGGGTCCTCAAGGTAGATACCAGCAATATGGAGGATGTCTACTACAAACCTGAAGAATATACGCAGAAACTGCTTTTCTCTCTGACAGACAATATCAAGCCTGACCGAACTCCTCAGGATTTACTTTTTCAGGTCATGCTGGATTTGGGCGTGCTGCTTTCCAGCAAAATTGAAGAAATAATCATTGGCGGCAAAAAGGTGTTTAATGTAGCTGACGGATACCTGATAGCCTGCTTTGATAATGACGTGACAGATGAAGTCGTCAAAGAAATTGCCAAAATGCAGCCCTATTACGCTGTTTTCCGTGACAGTGGCATGGCCAGTGACAGCGTTGCGGCTAATTTCGAGCAAATTTTTGAAGCCTACAGCCCGTCAACTATCAGGAAGGTTCTGTAAAAGGAGGTACCGAAGTGAAGTTTCAGTTTAAGATACAGCAATACCAGACCGATGCCGTCAATAGTGTAGTCGATGTTTTTACCGGACAACCCTTTTCTGATAGTGTAAGTTATGAACGTGATCTGGGTATTACCCGAAAAAACCAGTATACTCAAATTTCCATGTTCACTGATGCCGATGTTCAGGACGATGCAACCGGCTATAAAAATGCGCCCCTTGCACTTCCACCGGATCAGCTTCTTCAAAACATCCGAAATATTCAGACACGAAACAATATTAAGCTGTCTGAATCTTTGGTTGATCACTTGGGTGCATGTAGCCTGGATGTGGAAATGGAGACAGGTACAGGCAAAACCTATGTATATATAAAGACTATTTTCGAACTGAATAAACGGTATGGCTGGAGTAAATTCATTGTTGTGGTTCCATCCATTGCCATCCGCGAAGGGGTATATAAGACTTTTCAGATTACCCAGGATCACTTCATGGAACATTATAAGAAAAAAGCCCGCTTTTTTATCTACAACAGCAGGAATTTGTCCGAGCTGGACAATTTCAGTGCCGGCAGCGGGATAAATGTAATGATTATCAATATCCAGGCCTTTAATACCTCTTTAAAAAAAGGCGGCCGCAGCAAAGAAGCGCGCCGCATTTACGAAAAGCTTGACGAATTCGGAAGCAGAAGGCCTATTGATGTCATCAAGGCTACCCGCCCCATACTGATTTTGGACGAACCGCAGAAAATGGGCGGAGACAAGACTCAAAAAGCGCTGACTAATTTTAATCCCCTGTTCTGCCTGAACTATTCGGCCACTCATGTACAGCATCATAACCTTGTCTATGTGCTTGATGCAGTTGATGCCTACAATAAACGCCTTGTCAAGAAAATTGAAGTCAAAGGTTTTGAAATCAAGAACCTTAGAGGTACAGACAGATATTTATATCTTGAAAATATCATTATATCTCCCGATAAGCCGCCCATGGCAAAAATTGAACTGGAAATAAAATACCAGAAAGCCATCAAGAGAGTAAGCCGTATTCTTGGCACAGGCGACAATCTTTATAATGTATCCAACCAAATGGAACAGTATAAGGGGTATGTTATAAAGGAAATTGATCCAATCAGTGTCAGTGTATCCTTTACCAACGGTGTTGTATTGTCCCGCGGAGAAATTGTCGGTGATATTTCTGAAAAAGACATCCGCCGGATTCAGATTCGGGAGACCATTGTTTCTCATTTTGAAAAGGAAAAACATCTTTTTGAACTGGGAATCAAGACCCTTTCCCTGTTCTTTATAGACGAGGTTGCCAGGTACCGCAAATATAATGAAGCTGGCGAAGAAATAAACTCGGAATACGGAGAAATTTTCGAGCAGGAGTATATCAGTGTACTGAACGAATATATTACTTCTGAAGATACTCCTTATACCCGCTATTTAAAAAGCATTGATCCATCTAAAACACACTCCGGATATTTCAGCATTGACAGACATGGTCGCAAAGTAGACAGCCCCACAAAACGGGGAAGCGATGAAAGTGATGATATCTCTGCCTATGACCTGATTCTCAGAGATAAAGAACGACTTTTAAGTTTCGATGAACCGGTACGCTTTATTTTCTCCCACTCTGCGCTGAGAGAAGGCTGGGACAATCCAAATGTTTTCCAGATATGCACTCTGAAACACGGTGGTTCAAGCCCTGCACAAAAGCGTCAGGAGGTTGGAAGGGGTCTGCGTTTGTGTGTAAACCAAAGAGGGGAACGTATGGATGAGGAAAGGTGCGGCGAATCCGTTCACTCCATCAACCTATTGACAGTCATAGCCAGTGAAGGATACAGGGATTTTGTTGCAGATTTACAAACCGGCATTAAAGAAGCCTTGTATGAAAGACCAACAAAAGCAACAGTGGAATACTTTGCAGGAAAGACAATTCTGGCAGGAGACCAAATGCATGTGGTCAGTCAGCAGGAGGCCAAAGAAATATACCATTACCTTGTGAGAAATTATTATATTGATACAAATGACGCTATTACCGAAAACTATCGGTCAGACATGGAAAACAATAGTTTGGCTCCACTTCCTCAAGTTCTGGCTAACCTTGAGGAAGGTGTGCATACCCTCATTCAGAGCGTATTTGACGAAAGCGTTCTGAACAGAATGATAGAAAACGGTAACAGGACTAAAATTACCGAAAACCCTCTTAATGAAAACTTTTATAAAAAAGAATTCCAGACTCTCTGGAATTATATCAACCATCAGTATGCATACACTGTTGAATTTGACAGCAAAGAGCTGATTGAAAAAGCCATTAAGCATATAAACGAAAACATGTTTGTTTCCCAGCTGCAATATACGGTTACTTCCGGCAGGCAATCAGCTAACCTGGACGGAAAGGATATTGCCCATGGCAACAGTTTTGTGCGGGAAAGGAGCCGGACTGAGACCCTGAAGCTTGCTGCTGCAAGCCAGATAGAATATGATCTGATAGGCAAAATTGCCGAAGGTACCACACTTACCCGGCGGACAGTAACAGCCATACTGACTGGCATTGAAAAGTCCGTATTTGAATGTTTTAAGCAAAATCCCGAAGAATTTATTTCCAAGGCAATACGTTTAATAAACGAACAGAAAGCTACTATGATTGTAGAGCATATTACTTACGACCAGATAGAAAAACGGTATGACAGCAGTATATTCACCGCCCAGGGTGCGTCAGGTGATTTAACAAAAGCTTTCCGCTCAAGGAAAAATATTCAGGATTATGTGTTTACAGATGGAATAGCTGAAAAAAGCGTAGAACGCTGTTTTGCAGAAGACATGGACAATGCCGATGAAGTTTGTGTCTATGCCAAGCTGCCGAAAGGCTTTACCATTCCTACACCAGTTGGCAACTACTCACCGGACTGGGCAATTGCATTTTATGAAGGAACTGTAAAACACATCTACTTCATAGCAGAGACAAAAGGAACAATGGAAAGCCTGAACCTGCGTCCTATCGAGCAGGCTAAAATAAAATGTGCCAAAAAACTCTTTAATCAGATATCCACCAGCAAAGTAAAATACCATGATGTTGACAGTTATCAAACCCTTCTGAATATTATGGGCAAACTGTAAAAAGCAGTTTGCCTTCAATTCTTAGTTTACTTTATCATATTTCACTTTTTATTGTCGAGTACCATATTATAAAGTATAAGAATTGTTTGCAAAGGAGGTTAAATCATCATGGCCACTCTTTTTAAACTTGCCATTACTGCAGAAACAACGACAAATGTCCTGACCAAACCGGATGTAAAAAGATATTTTTATACTTTAGACCCGCAGCATATTGATCAGGGAATTTTAACCATTCCGGCAGATGCTTTCGTGGATGATCAGGGAAATCCTGTAGATAATATAACTTTAGCAGATCCTGATAATGGTTACTATTTGCTGTTTATAAATGGTGTTTTACAGCAAGATTCCCTATTTACAGTCTCAGCAGAAAACGTACAGGTTGAGGAAGCAGACCAAATTGAAGAAGAAGCACCAATTACCTTGATAGTTACTAATTTTGCACCGGAAGCAGACTCACAGACCACAGTAAATACATGATTAAATCGAAGGGTGGGTTATATGGCCCACCCTATCTTTATTTAACCGACATTATTCAAATGTAACTTTGCCTTTTATAACGGAATAAAATAATAATGATTTACCGCAGGATTTAATTGGAGTGTCTGAGTTGCCCAGCTCTGAATTTTCGAAAATTCATTGTTTCCTGACCGATAAAAACGGAAACATTCTGGATCCATATAAGCCTGGTTCTATCAGTTATATCAATGTAACACCAGTTAACTGTGCAAACCAAAAACAGAAGCACTTGCATTCAGAAAAAGTTTCAGATAAGAAAGATTTTATAAATGAGTTCATAATAAAAATTGAAGGTTATATTACTCTTTTTAAAAAAGAAAATCGCATATCAGAACCCATACATTTTGAGACGTATGAAAAATTTTATCTTTATGCACCAACGGGAACTGATTTATTCTTCAGGGTTCGTAATTTTAAATGCTGTATAGATGCTGAATGTACTGAAAATAATTCACTTATTATAAAAATTAAAGTGAAACTGGATAGCATTGTCCGTTCTGTGGCTAAAGTAAATTTAATTGTTCCGGCTGTAGAGAAGTCAACAGAAAACATAAATTTTTTCAATGACAATGAAGTATGTATAAACGTTACCAGGGTTTTCGATAAATATTTTTTTACAAATGAATTTACTATTACATATAAAGTCCCTGAAGAAGAAATTGTTACAGCTGAACTTTACCTATATAATACCTTATCTGATGGAAAAAAGAAAACCTATACCAATGCGGACGAATTAACCGAATACGGCAACCTGGGAATTCTTGACCCTCAAGGAGTATCTTATTTTACACTGTATATTAACGGAGTAGTGCAGTCAAGTATAAATTATGATATTGAAAAGGGATTGCTTACATTAAAGACCGAAGATGTACCTATAAAAAACACCCCTGTTACAATCTTGTTTGTTACTTTTAAAAATAAAAATGGGGATGTTTTACCTGCAGAAGTATATCATTATAATACTATTTCCGATGGTGTGAAAAAAAAGTTTACCAACGAAGATGAAATAAAATTATATGGAAACAAAGGGATACTTGATCCAAGCCAAGTATCCCTCACGAATTTATACATCAATGGAGTTTTGCAACCAGCAGTCAACTATAAAGCAGAAAAAGGTCTGTTGACACTGCTTACCTCAGACATACCTAAAAAAGGAACTCCAATTACTTTGGAGTTCATAACCATTAAAGGGATTGACGGTCACCTTCTTAAAGGCAGGACTTACACATATAATGCTTCTGCACATGAAAAAAGTACTTACACCAATAAAGACGAACTAAGAATGTATGGAAACAAAGGTATCCCTGACCCTGCAACTGCCTCCTATTACAATCTTTTTATAAATGCCGTCATTCAGCCCCCTGTCAATTATTCTGTACAGGAGGGATTACTGACTTTAAATACCAAAGTTCTTCCTGTTAAAGGTTCACCCGTATCTCTGCAAATTGTCACTATTTATTATAATTCAACAGAACATCATTAAAATAAATAAAACAGTGCCTGCAGAAAGTTTGCAATGACAAGCACTATTTATATGGCTTTATTCACCACATTCATTATGATGTTTATGTTTAACCACTATACCTTTGTATACTCACTTGTTAACATCCTCAATTCTTCTTTCAAGTATTTCTGCTACAGGATCGAGCCAATCACCTTCATAAAGTTCTATCATTCCCTTATCACATGCAGCTGGTATTTTAGGATCAATTGGCAATTTAGCCAGAACTTTTAAATTATATTTATTGGCTATTTCTTCAATGTGGCTATCGCCAAAAATTTTGTGTTCCTTACTACATTCCGTGCATTTAAAATAAGACATATTTTCTACCAGGCCAAGGATTGGGATATTCATCATTTCAGCCATCTTGACTGCTTTTGATACAATCATGGATACCAATTCCTGTGGTGAGGTAACAACAATAATCCCATCAACTTTTATGGATTGAAATACCGTCAGAGGAACATCTCCCGTTCCTGGTGGCATATCAATGAACATAAAATCAACGTCGCTCCAAATAACATCGGTCCAGAATTGCTTGACTACACCAGCAATAATGGGACCTCTCCATACAACCGGATCAGTATCGTTTTCTAATAGTAAATTAACAGACATTATGTCAATTCCGGTTTTGGTTTTAACAGGCAACAGGCCGAATTCATTACCTGTAGCTTTTTCTTTTATACCGAATGCTTTAGGTATAGAAGGTCCGGTAATGTCCGCATCTAAAACAGCGGTGTGGTAGCCCTTTCTGTTCATGGTAACTGCAAGCATTGATGTTACAAGTGATTTGCCAACTCCCCCTTTTCCGCTGACAATACCGATAACCTTTTTAATGCTGCTCATTTCATGTGGTTTCTCGGAAAAATCATTTTTATTTTCCTTTCTTTCTGAACAGTTCTCCGAACAACTGCTGCAACTCATATTACATTTTTCGCTCATAATACTTGCTCCTTTATTAGATTTTAATAATACTACCTGCAGATAAATAATCTATACTTTCTCCCATAACAGCTTTTAACCTGTTATAGGGCTGTATACCTGTGCAATGACAAGTGTAATATTTTGCATTTGTTTTCATCAAATACTCACTTATCTTATCTATGTTCTCAAGTTTCTCATAGAGCCCCGATGAACCTCTTGAAAGATGAAATCCACCTACTACATAATCAGGCATGCATCCTTTTACATAATAAAAATATTTAAGAATATTTACAATACCATTATGAGCACAGCCAGTTAGCAAAAGCGTCTTACCATCTTCCTCTATTATAAGATTTTGTTCGTGGACAAAGGTATCCTGTACTTTTTTCCCATCCTGCTCCATAAACAAACCCTTGTTTGATGTCGGAAGAGTATCTCTGTGAATGACATTTGAAAAGACTTGTATACCCTTGCTTATGAAAAATTGCTCAGATGTAAAAATAATTTGACTATTTTCCCGTAATTCTTCGTCAAGACCGATATATTCAAAATCACCATTTAAACGTAAGGCATGGTATTTTTCAAAAGCAAGAGGATGCAAAAATACTTTGGCTTTTGTGTTTTCTTTTAAGAATGCTTTTAGTCCACCGCCATGATCATAATGTCCATGCGATATTATCAAATAATCAACATCAGAAATATCTACATCCATTTTCCTGGCATTTCTGATAAACAGGTTGCTGGCTCCAACGTCAAATAGAATTTTCTGAGCATTCACTTCAATATAAAGGCTAAGACCGTGTTCGCTGTCCAAATTATCCGACAGCGAAGTGTTTTCCACCAATGTTTTAATAATCATGACCTTAGCCCTCACTTTCTTCAAAAAGCAATTTCATTGTTCTATTATATACTTCTTTCACGACTCTGCCTGACACGGAGTCTATATCCACAATGGTCATTTCATTATTAATGGCTTTTACTGCATCAGGATCAAAGGAATCCTGCCCACAAAATCCACCCTCGTTTTTGCAGAATCTCTCTATATTTTCTGTATTTTCATGTTGGTGTCAAATTTATCTATACATACCGCTGCCTTAATTCCTGATTTTGTTGCAGTTTTTACGACACGGTTTTAAACCACTCATACCCGATATAGAAAGTTCTGTTACTATCCAAACGTTTTTCCAATATTTCTTTTTTCTTTTGCAAAAATTCTTGATTCTTATTCGAAATGTAAAAAATGGGCAGACAAAATACCTGCCCAGCCTTTTGTATTTTGACAGAACTATTCTTCTATTTCTTCAAGGCGCTTTTTTATATTGTCAAGCTGGTTCTCAAGAAATTCAGCCTGCCTCTTTAAAAACTCTTTTTCGTCGCCTGCTGCTGCAAAATATGCTCCGCTTACATTTTGTCCGCCATAACGAAGCCAGCACGGCAGACCGGTTGCATAAAACATCCTTCTGAAGCCTCGTCCTCTCCCAAAACTACATCCAAAACCTGCAGATTTTGCATAACCTGCAGCAGCATAGCCAGCACAGTAGCCTGCGCCTCGCCCTGTCATTGGCCCCATACCCATTGGTTCTGTTCGGTCTCCTCTTGACATAATGATATCACCCCTTCTTTTAAAACCTTATTTTTCTGAATCATAATTTAATTCCTCATCTTTTTCTTAAATGTTTCCTTATTTGATTATTCAACTTTTCTGCTGTTTCCTGACTTAACGCATGTTCAATTTTACAAGCATCTATTTTGGCAACTTTTTTATTCACTCCTAATACATCAACCAAAAATGACATGATAAGTTCATATCTGTCTTTTATTTGTTCAGCAAGCTTATATCCCTCATTTGTCAAACTGATGCTTCCGTATTTTTCTTTGTCAATCAGCCCCGTTTTTTTCAGTTCAGACATCATACTGCTTACACTTGCCCTGGTAATCCCGAGCATTTCTGCAACATCCGACGTAAGTATATTCTTCTTTGTTTTCGACAGCTCATAGATTATGCGTAAATAATCTTCCTTTGAACGAGTAATTGATTTTGACAGACTTCCCTGTTCCATTTTTTCGGTCAGTCATTCACCTCTCAATAGTTACTGACATATGTCATTTATATTTATATTATACTCCATTTATAACATATGTCAATAATGTTTTCATAGCCGTAATCTTGACAAAAAAGTGAGCAAAGTATGGTATTGAGATAATACAGTTTTAAAAATAATAGTTGTTACGTAAAAACAAAAATTGCGCCTGAATTGGCGCAATTACAAGAACCAGGCTCCACATCCAGAATTTCAGTCAGGACAGAAGTATACCTGAAAGGCTATAGCTGGAATATTCATTCTACATCAGAACTATTTCAATGATATGAGCCAATATTCCGGCTGCCAGACAGAAAGGGATACTGGCAATTAATTTATATATGAAAAATTTAACCCCATAAAAAGCTGTCTCGAAAGGTGCTTTACTCAGTCCAAGCAGGCACCAGCCTGTAATAAGGGATACAACTGTTCCCAGACCTGCCCCTGAAACCATTATTGCAGCAATAATAGGAAAAGCAGCGTATGGACCTGCCGCCAGTAACATTCCGCCAAAGGAACCCAGAAAAATTCCTTTCATTCCTGCTTCTTTAGACAGCCAGTTTTGGACAAATTCCACCGGAATGAGAACTTCTATCATGCCTGACAATATGAAAGCACAAAGTATAAGAGGGAGTGACTGTAAAAGCAGTCTCATACCTGATTTCAAACCTTCGTAATGTTTCCCTGTTTTCTTTGCATTAACGATTATTAGTATAATAGCAATTACGCTAAGAACTATTGTTGTCGGCAGCATGCTTTTCACCCTCTTTCATAAGAATACTCTCTATTGTCCTGTTTTTATAAAATCGTCTTGCAATTAATCCAGCTATAATTGGAACCGGGAGAGTTATCAGGTTTCTGATAAGCGTGATATTGGGACCAATTAAGCTTGCTTCCATTGGAATACGGGTAAAATCATAGACATTTTTTCCGAATATGAAAGTTATGAAAATATAAAATGGCATTCCTTTATTATTGAAACTCTGAATAAAAGGAAAATATATATAGGGACCGCCCGGGAACAAACCACCGGCAATAGCGCCGATGATAATTCCTTTTAACCCACTCAGTTTCTGCAGCAATCTCTCAAGCACTTCCTTTGTTATGAGAATTTGTAGCTGCCCTATCAACACAAATGAGACAAATAGCATAAGCGCAGTTCGGAGAGCCGTGTTCATTGAAATGGTAAAACCCTTCATCACAAGACCGCTTCCACCTGCTACAAATGCTATAACGGTCAAAATAACTGCAGGAACAAAGATGCTAATCAGCGATTTTTTCATACTGCCTCCTGAATTGAAATAGATATGATAGTAACGTTAAAATTGCTTACCCTAATAATACCATGTTTATTAAAGGATTATTTAAAGAATTGCTTAAACGTTTGCACAGACTGCCAAAAATATTTTTCACTACCCGGAAAAAACAAAAAATCGTACACCCCGTAATAGCTCAGGGTGTACAAGCTTCTAGATTCGAAAATCATATTTTTTAATAATCATCCTTAGGTTCGGGGCACCTTTTGATGTATTCAAGCAAGTCTGTCAAGTTGGTAGTCGCCATAGCTATACAGGTATCAGCAGCTCCATAATACATTTTTATTTCTCCTGTCTTCTCATCAAGGATCCATCCGCAAGGGAACACTACATCATGTACATCCCCTTCCCTTTCATAGATCTCCTGTGGTCCAAATATCCACTCATCACTTCTTCGCAGAACTTTACGTGGATTCTCAAGATCCAAAAGAGCAAGACCAAGCCTGTAAAGAGCCCCGGCAGCAGTTTGTCTGACACCGTGATAAAGGACCAGCCAGCCTTCTTCAGTTTCGAGAGGCGGAGTATTTATTCCCACCTTATTGGCATCCCACCATCCTCCCTTTCTGGCATTGATCA
>JAAYMA010000037.1 GCA_012521615.1 Clostridiaceae bacterium
TCCGAAAGAGATTATTGAGGCCATAAACAATTCGCAGGATGTTGCAATTAATGATGGTGAGAAAGTGGGAATTACCAATATAAAAAAAACATTATTCCTTTTATATAAAAAGAATAATTTGCTGAATATCAGTAATTGTGAGCCGTCCGGAGCTCGGGTCGAGATATTGATTCCTCAAAGGAAGGAGAAAGATAATGCGCTGCCTTCTGGTAGATGACGATTTTGCCACACTGTATGTTTTAAAAGATTTTATCAACTGGGAGTTGCACGGAATACATGAAATAGATACAGCCTGCAACATAGCAAAGGCTAAGGAACTTATTAAAGAAAATGTACCCGATATTATTATTTGTGATATAGAAATGCCAAAAGGGTCTGGTTTGGATTTGATTAAGTGGGTACGCGAGAAAAAGTATAAGTGTCAGTTTATTTTTCTTACCTGTCATGAAAAATTTGAATTTGCTTCTACTGCTATGGCATATGACGCAGTGGCATATGTAACAAAACCGTTTGATGGCAGGAAGGTAGAAAATGCCATTACAAAAGCAGCTGAAAAAGTAAAAATGGAAAAAAGAGTAGATGTATACAGTCAGCACAGCAAGTATTGGGTGAAAAGCAGGGCATTTATAGAGCAGGGATTTTGGAGGGATTTATTATTCAATAATATTTTCCCTCAGATTAACCACATAGAAAATGAAATTAAAAAAAGGCATTTATCTATAGATACAAAAGACAAATTTTTTCTGCTGCTGGTGAGTATAAATGGTTCCCAGGTGGAGGAATTATCGTGGGACAGCAATGTTTTCAGCTTTGCCTTTTCTAACATGACCAGCGAAATAATATTTGGAGAACCTGTTTTTTGCCGTTTCCTGAATTATGTCCGAAACGACAACTTTTATAATGCTGCAATTTTGTCTGCCGGTATTGATATGACGGACGTAAGAGATAAATGTATGTCGATTATACGCTTATGCAAAGAATACCTACAATGTGAAGCAACATGTTATATAAGTAAACAAGTGGAAATTCAGGGTCTTGCGAGCATCCTGGAGGAACTGGAACAAACCGACAAGGAAAACATTGCAAAAAGAGGGCAGGTTATTCTGCAGGGAGAAAAACAGGACAATGAGACCAAAGGCTCTTATTCAATAGATACAAATCTTTTCAATAAATTGTTTTTTAAAGGCGATAAGTTAACAATAGTAAATACATTGAAAAGTGAATTGGAAAGGCTGAAAAGAGAAAGTAAACTTGACAGCGTTACATTCCATTGTATTCAGCATGATTTCCTGCAGGTTGTATATTCATATTTGTACAAAAATGAAGTACAGGCACATATACTTTTTTTGGATCAAACCTCTAAGAAATTGTATAAAAATGCTGAGAACAGCTTATTTGATATGATGAAGTGGGCTACTTATATAACAAATAGAGCAATTGATTATATTAATGAGATGCAGCAGTCCGAAAGTGTCGTTGAAAAGGCTAAGAGATTTATTCAGTTAAATTATTCAGAAAATATTACCAATCAGGATGTAGCAGATCATGTTTTTTTAACACCGGGCTATCTGGCAAAAATATTTAAAGCAGAGACAGGCCAATATATCAGTAATTATATTAATGAATGCAGAATCAGGGCTGCAAAGGAGTTGCTTCTGAAAAGCGATTCAAGTATAAGTGATATTGCATTACAGTCTGGTTTCGATAACATTTCTTATTTCTCAACGGTATTTAAAAAAATTACCGGAGACACCCCATATGAATTCCGAAAAAAAAACGGGAAGTATAAGACAATTGAATACAGAAAAAAGTGAAAATTTGAA
>JAAYMA010000038.1 GCA_012521615.1 Clostridiaceae bacterium
AACAATTCTTTGTGCATCCTCAGTAAATTCAGGATAGTCAAAGCCTCCAACATACAGATAGTACAGATACAAGCCCCAGGTTGCAACACCTATCAAAAGCAAACCCCAGATAACAGCAAAAAACCATGGAAACTTCTTTTTGGTTTTTTCTTTTATTTCTGGCTTCTGTTGCCCATTCTCTTTCAGAGCTGCAGGCTGTGCTGCCTGCGCCCGCTGGGGAATATCAGCAGCTTCAGTGGTAATCTCTTCAGAGGATTTATTGCCATCAGCATTATCTTGCTTTATATCCTGAACAGAAGATATTTCAGCATTTATATCAACTGAATTAGTTTCGACATTTTGATTTTTTCCGCAATTATGACAAAAGGTTGCAGCCCCGGTAAGAGAAGTCCCACAGTATGGACAATACTTAACATCACTCATTTTATTTCCTCCAACTTTGAAAACTTTTCCTTTAAAGCATTCTAACATTATATTGGGCAAGTTATCAATATCTTTTCTAAAACATAACCTTTTTTTGAATATACACCATACATAATTGCAGAAAATACAACTCTTTAATCATCTGCTATAAAAACCAAATCACATCTCTCTTTTATTCTTAACTCATCAAAATATCTGTTCTCCAAAGGTATCCATAATTCAACGAATCTTTTCAAGATCTCTTGGCCGTTTCTTTTAAGTATCCTTCTGCATTGTAATTTTTCATCTATGGACAAAAACACCTTAAGATCATAATTCTCAGCTAAAACAGGATGCATGCTGTAGGAACCTTCCACAATATTAAGCCTTTTTGGTGTTACATGTACCCATTCTGTCAAAGCCATTTTCCTGCAGTCAAACTTTTGATATCTGAATTCCTTTCCGCTATGAATACCACTGACTACTTCATTTTTAAAACGCATATAATCTACATTTCCGCCTGCTTCATTTAACCTCTCCTCTGTCCTTAATTCAGGAGTCAAAAAATAGTCGTCCATATGAAAAACATTGCAGTCATAAACCTTGCTGATCAAGTGAGCCAGCGTAGTTTTGCCGGCACCGCAATTACCATCAATTGCAACGGTAACCGTATCTTTATATTTTAATAGCTTATCTATTCTGCAGAACAATTCGAAAAAATCACAGTATTCTTTCTGCACTATCCGATAAGAAGGAAAATATGCCCTTCTGTAAATATCACTGTGACTTACCGGCTGATAGCCATGCTCTTTGTAGTTTGTCAGATACTTTTCTGTTTCATCTGCTGGAAAAGGAAGCTCGCTGTCCCTGCACATGGACATAAAAATATCGAGCTTATAAAGAAAACTGTCCATATTTCCTTTGAAATTGTTTGCAGTATTTATAAAAAAGCGGTTGACAGTTTCAAGGGTAATATTTGTACCAGCAAGCGGGTATAGATTCAGCCTGTATAAGTTATTGCCAATACTTTCGAACATATTGTCCTTATAAAGAGAAGCAGCAGAAGAGCACAGATTACTGTACTCTTCCTTAAGCATTTTCAAACTATTTAATTCATCCGGAATAAGGTGTCCGCCGGCAAACTCATTTTGGTAAATAAGTTTGAACATATCCCTTATCTGCATTTTGGGATATCTTTCAAAATGTTCTTTCAGTGTTTTCTTCATAGTATTCTAATGAGCCTCTTTCATAACCATGGTCTTTTGCAGGGACATAACCAGTACAGGTATTAAAACAATCTGAATAATAATTCCCGGCAATGCGTTAATGAAAGCTCCTGCCAAAAACGCTTCAAATGTAAAGGCCGATCCGCTCAGATTTAATATAATGAAGCTGGCAAGTCCCCATACAATTCTTCCAAAAATCATTGAAACAATCAAGGAGACGTAGACAAATATATTCTTTTTCGGAAGCAGTTTATGTAGCAGCCCCGTTGCAAATCCATATGCTGCAAGCTCAAAAGACATTACGATTGCAGTAGGGAACATTGGCGGCATTGTAAAAAGCACGCTTCTGAAAACAGGAACTATTAAACCTACGATTAAACCATAAGGCCAACCCAGAACAAAACCGCATAACAATACCGGAATATGCATGGGGAGTAATTTGCTTCCGATTGAAGGTATCTGGGCTGTAAGAAATGGCATCAACAGACCCAATGCAATAAAAAGTCCGGCCAAAGTTATTTTTTTCGTCGAAATCTTTCTCATTTATCTCTCCTCCAAATGATAGTTTTATCAAAATAAAAAACCACGACAGGCTGCTTTTTTCTAAAAAGCAAATACCTTCGTGGTATTATTTCTTGGCAATATTTTAATTTTTTCTGCGTTTAAATCCGGATATCAAAAATTAAGAAACCGTTCTCGGCTTTGGAACTCAGGCTTCTGCCCCTGTTCAAACCGATTATAACATATTGTATGACCACCAACAACCGGATTATGACTAAAATTACTCAAACGTTAACGTATTTCATTTCGAAGTTCAATAAATGTAACTTCAGGTCTGTTAAACAGACGAAAATTAATTTGCGAGTAGCCCAACCCCCTGTTTACAACCATTTTTTTATTATCCATTTCAAAAAGTCCTGCGTCGTATTTTGGGAAAAACACTCTTTCAGGTGACAGCAATCCTCCTTTGAAAGGTACCTGGATTATCCCGCCATGAACATGACCTGAAAGGGTAAGATCTGCTCCCCATTCACAATATTCTTCAAAGTATGCCGGATTATGTGCCAATAATATGGTAAAACCCTGCGGGCTGCCTATTTTTTCGTTTATATATGGCGTTTTCAAATAAAGGCTGTCATCATCCGGATCCAGGTCTCTTCTTGAATAGTGGTAAAGCTCAAGGGTAAGACCTTCTATTACAATATAATCATCACCTCTGGTGACAATATGTTCTTCATTATCCAGCAGAATAACCCCGCGTTTTTTAACTTCTTCAATAAAGTTCTCATATATTTCATCCATACCGTCAAGCATGCGGGCTATCTGCTCATGATTGCCAAGACACATATAAACCGGACTTTCATTATTAAAATGATCCAGAAAATCAAGAAATGCCTTGCCATCATCTACATTGGAACTCATCATATCCCCGGTGGCAAAAACAATATCAGGCCCGAGCGCCTTGATTTTTTTCGCCAGCCTGCTGTTTTCATAACCGAAGGTTTTCCCGTGCATATCACTTATCTGTACAATCCTGTAACCGTTAAATTCTTGAGGAAGATTATCATAATCAAGAACATAGCGTGTTACCTGGATACTGTTGTTTTCCCAGTACAGGAACAGTAATATCAGCAATAAAATATATAGTACAAATCTATATTTCTTTTTTGATTTTGACATAACGCACCTCATTGAAACATTATAGCATGGGCAATAAACAAATAACCATTGAAACAAACACTAAAGACATTGTTTTATGATATACTAAATTCTGTGGAAATAAAAGAGAGGGAGCTGATTTGATTGAAGGGGTTCAAGCAAATCGATGCAAAAGATATAAAAGATAATACATTTAAACTGATTGGCGATGACTGGATGCTCGTAACCTGCGGCAGCCATGATAACTTCAATATGATGACTGCAAGCTGGGGCGGCCTGGGTGTACTCTGGGGAAAAAACGTATGTTATATTTTCATAAGGCCAAGCCGCTATACTTATGAGTTTATCGAAAAGAATGAGACTTTTACCCTGAACTTTTTCGACGAAGAATGGAGAAATGCGCTTAACATCTGCGGTAAAAAATCAGGACGTGATATTGATAAAGTCAAAGAAACAGGTCTGACACCCGTTCCATGCAATGATACCGTAGGTTTTGAGCAGGCACGCATAATAATTGAATGTAAAAAACTATATTATCAGGATATTGAACCTGAAAATTTCCTTGACCCTTCCATCGAAAAGCACTATCCAAAAAATGATTATCATCGTGTTTATGTCGGGGAAATAATAAGTGTGAATGTTAAATAGAGCACAAGTATAGGACATAGGACAGGGAACGATTCCCTGTCCTATGTCCCGCCTGTCCCGCTGTAGTGCGTGTATCTCGGTACATGGTGGGTTTTTACGGGCATTTCAGGAAAAATAAACTTCTTTCCTTTTTAATACCTCATCTATTTTTGAAATATACAAGTCTACATCTTTAAAATTAAAAACTCTGTTAATTTCATATTCTTCGTGGTTCACGAATTTTGATACAGCTCCTGCACCCAGTGCAACCAAAGACTGTACCTCTTCCATTGTGTGAATATTGTATATGCATTCATAGCCCGGTTTGCAGTAACCTGTGTTCTCCAGATTGGCCAGTATATTTTTCTGCCTGTAAAGGTAATATGGTCTCATGCCCATCCTGGAAGCAGATTCCCTGGCCTGTTCTATCATATCTTCAAGGATATCATCAGAAGCGGGTGAAAAATGATAATTTTCCTCACGCAACCTTGAAGCTCTCTTAAAAGCCAGTGTATGAACAGTCAGACTTTCAGGCTGCAGTGCCTCTATTTTTTCAAGGGTCCTTCTGAACATGGACAGGTTTTCGCCGGGAAGCCCCGCTATAATATCCATGTTAATGTTGTCAAAGTCATGTTCTCTTGCCATTTGAAATTTTTCTTCAATATCCCGGGAGGTGTGATTTCTGCCTATTAGTCTCAGTGTCTCATCATTCATGGTCTGAGGGTTAATACTGATTCTCGTCACACTATTCTCGAGCATTGCTATAAGCTTATCTTCAGTAATAGTATCTGGTCTTCCGGCCTCTACAGTAAATTCACAGCCCTTTAAATCGAAATTGACAGTCAATTCGCTGAGAATTTTATACAGGCTGTCAGCATCAATGGAAGTAGGAGTTCCGCCTCCTACGTATACCGAACTTATATGATAGTTATTTCGCCTGACCCATTCTGCAGCGTGTTCTATCTCCCTGGTCAAAGCAGTTATATAAGACGGGACCAGATTTTTATATTTACTTATGGGATAAGCAGTGAACGAACAATAAAGACACCTGCTTGCACAAAAGGGTATACCCACATATAAATGTATGGCCTTTTTATCATCCTTTAGAAAGGGTTTTTCGACATCTGCTATGTTGTAAAGCAATTCTGCTTTTTTAATATCAATATCCGAAATTTTTACCAGATGTTTTACTGTCTCTTCCCTGGTCATTTTGTCATTGACACATTGCATGGCAAGTTTTACAGGTCTTACTCCCAGAAGGGAACCATAAGGAAGTTTCTTACCTGTAAAGTTAGTCATTACCTTTGCGATACATGAGCCAACAAGAATTTTTCTTCTTTCAAGCAGTTTTCCTCCAGGTTTTACCAGTTCGCTGTGATAAATAGTTTTATGGCTTGAAAAATCAGGCTTTGATTTTGAGGTAAAAGGGAGACTGACATCTGTATAGAGATAAACCTGGCAATTCCAGAGCTCATCATTTTCAGCCACTTTTATAAACAAATAATCTGTGCAGATTTTTGAATCCATATTTGAGCCGGTATTGGCAAAATGAATATTCTCATTGTCATAAAAGAGGCGCAGAAGTTCCCACGCCTCCAGTTCCATTTCAATGCCTTCAATCTCTACCAGCACTCTTCTTGTTGATTTGTTATAAACAACAGGTTTATTAACATCAGACATACGGATTGTTCTCTCTTTCATGCACAATAGTTGTTGAAGGTCCGTGACCGGGCCATACTATAACGTTGTCATCAAGTGAATACAAACGTTGTTTTATTGATTCGGTCAGTTTTTGGGAACTTCCTCCATAGAAATCTGTTCTGCCTACCGAAAGAGCAAACAATGTATCACCTGAAAAAAGGTTGTTTTCACAAAGTATGCATATGGACCCGGGTGAATGGCCGGGAGTATGAATAATTTCAAGTGTAGTACTTCCTAATGGCAGTTTGGTACCGTGTTTCAGAAGTATATCGGGTTCAGGCAATTCTACAGGTCTTTTTACACCGAATAATTTTATTCCGTTTTTGGAAGGATCAAGGTACAATTCAACCTCATCTTCGTGAATGCATAACTCGGCGCCGGTTTTTTCCTTTATTTTTTCAAGATAAAAAATATGGTCAATATGTCCGTGAGTAAGTATGATATAGCGTGTCTTCAAAGACTTTTCATTAATAAAATTCATCACATCAACGTAATTGACTCCCCCATCTATAATCGCACACTCACCATGGTCATAAAGAAGATAGCAGTGTGAATCAAATATGCCATTGGAGAATACTTTTAATTCCATGCTTCACTCTTCCTTTCAAGCATATTGACAGACTTTGTCAGGCCATATAAATCAGATCTGTACTTTTTGAAAATCCAGGTTTTCATATAAACTGGCTGCTAGAAGGTTTTTTTGCTGTCAATGAGCATAGTAACAGGTCCGTCATTTACAAGGTCTACTTCCATCATGGCCTGGAATTTTCCTGTCTCTACTTTTATATTATATTTGCTTCTTATATACTCGATAAATTCTTCATAATATTTTTCAGCCATATCGGGGCTGGCAGCATTTGAATAGCTCGGTCTTCTCCCTTTCCTGCAGTCACCATACAAAGTGAACTGGGAAACTACCAGCACACTTCCGTCTGTATCAAGAACTGAAAGATTCATTTTGCCATTATTGTCCTCGAAAATTCGTAAATTCATAATTTTGTCGGCCAGGTATTCCAAATCTTTCATGTCATCATCCTGACCAACACCTAAAAAAATTAAAAGGCCGTTATCAATTTTTCCTGTAACCCGACCTTCAACACGAACTTCAGCTTTTTTAACCCTTTGTACTACAGCACGCATTTGTAAAACTCCCTTACTAATTTCGTGATATTTCAAGTACATCCTTGATTTTACTGAGTTTTGCTATAATTTTATCCAACTGTTCAGTATTACTTATCTCCAAAGTCATATGCATGGTTACAGTCATATCTTTCGTGGGTCTGGCATTTATTGCTCTTAAAGGTATCCTTGACTCGCCTATAGCGCTTGTAATCTCCACAATAAGCCCTTGCCTGTCATTGGCCTTCATTGTTATTTCGGCCAGATATGAAACATTGGGCGAAACATTTTTATACCAGTATACTTCTATAAGTCTTGCATCTCCGTCTATTATATTATTCTTTATATTGGGACAATCCTTGCGATGAACCGAAACTCCCCGCCCTCTTGTGATATATCCGATAATTTCATCACCGGGAACAGGATTACAACAGCGGGAAAGTCTGGTAAGACAATTATCAATACCTTTTACTATGATACCGCTGTCATGATGCTCTTTTGTTTTTTTTCTGCTTTCTTTTTCTATCTGCTTCAGAAGCATATTGGTCTGTTCTTCCTGGGGAAGACTTTTCCGGTATTCTTCCCTTAACCTTGAAACAACCCTGTTTGCAGTGATCGCACCTAATGCAATTGCTGCATAAACATCATCCATGTTGTTAAAGTTATATTTTTTGAATACAGACTCAACAAATTCAGCTTTCAAAAGTGTACTGAGCGGAATTCCAGTTCTCTTCGCCTCTTTTTCAAAGATAGCTTTGCCCTGCTCTATATTTTCTTCTCTTTTCTCTTTTTTGAACCACTGGTTTATCTTATTTCTTGCCTGGCTTGTCTTGGCGATTTTAAGCCAGTCGCGGCTTGGGCCGTTACTTGCTTTTGAAGTAATTATCTCCACTATATCGCCGTTTTGAAGTTCATAGTCGAGATTTACAATCCGTCCGTTGACCTTGGCACCTATCATTCTGTTGCCAACTGCACTGTGAATTAAATAGGCGAAATCTATGGGCGTTGAACCGGCCCTGAGGCTTTTGACATCTCCCTTTGGAGTAAAAACGAATACTTCATCGGTGAACAGATCAATTTTTAAATTCTCCATAAATTCGTCGGGGTCACGGGCATCCTTCTGCCATTCAAGCATTTGTCTGAGCCAGGACAATTTCTCAGCATAGGATTTCTGGTTATATCCTCCGCCCTCTTTGTAATTCCAATGAGCAGCAATACCTACCTCAGCAACTTTATGCATCTCCCAGGTCCTTATCTGAACTTCAAAAGGAATCCCATCAGGACCGATTACAGTAGAGTGAAGAGATTGATACATATTGGGCTTTGGCATTGAAATATAATCTTTGAATCTTCCCGGCATGGGTTTGAAAAGTTCATGCATCAGACCCAAAACAGTATAGCAATCCTTGACACTGTCAACAATCAAGCGGATGGCAAAAAGATCATAAATCTGTTCAATAGTTTTATTCTGAGTTACCATCTTTTTGTAAATGCTGTAGAGATGCTTGGCGCGACCCTGAATATCGCCTTCAATACCTACTTCATCTATTTTTTTCCGGACGATTTCTATTATCCTGTTTATATACTCATCGCGTTCACGGCGTTTTTTTGCAATTTTCTCAACTAAATCATAATAGCTTTTCTCATCAAGGTATCTGAAACTTAAATCTTCAAGTTCCCATTTTATTTTGTAAATACCAAGACGATGAGCTAAAGGAGCGTAGATGTCCATTGTTTCTCTGGCCTTTTGAACCTGTTTCTCTTTTGACATGAACTTTAGAGTTCTCATATTATGGAGCCGGTCGCATAATTTTATAATAATAACCCGGATATCCTTCGCCATGGCAAGAAACATTTTTCTGAAGTTTTCTGCCTGTATCTCCTGTTTTGTGGTATAAGGAAGCTGGGTCAACTTGGTAACCCCATCTACAAGCTCGGCAATTTCTTCACCAAACTCTTTTTTTAATTCTTCATAGGTAAAAGTTGTATCCTCTATTGTATCGTGAAGGATTCCGGCAGCAATAGAGCTCTCATCCATTTCAAGCCCAGCCAGAATACACCCAACCTCGACAGGATGGGTGATGTACGGGTCTCCAGATACACGTTCCTGCCCTGCATGAGCTTTATTTGAAAGGTTATATGCCTTTTCAATCAGCTCAAAATTTGCATCTGGCTTATATTTTGTTACCAACTCCTTAAGCCTGACAAACTGGTCTAACATCTATACCACCATTCTAAAGTTTGAAGCCTTGAGCTGTCTGTTTAATCCAATCCAACAATTCGGAATCTTCAAGATTAACTTTTTGAATATTGTCAGAATGAATTATTTCATATGTACCATCCTCGTATAGCCTCAGGTCCAATAGGCCCAACTCTTCAAAAACAAGCAGTCCAACAAAAAATTTAAAACAGTTTATATTCTTTTTTGTCGCATTACTTATATTTCTGGAATGGATGAAAAGTTCAACAGGTGAAAACTTTTTAATATCCATTCTTTTAATATACTTATATATGAGTGCCAAATGATCTCTGTTAATTACAATATCGTCATAATTTATTACATTATCAATAACCCCATTATAGAGCCAATTTGCATCAGAATCAAGACATTCAACCTGCTGGGAAGCTTTAAGGAAAAATCTGTTGCGTTTAATCTGAGCTTCATTGAGCCGTAAATCAAGAATCCTAAGTTGAACTGTTTCTGTATTCTGCCAATTATTTATTCCCAGTGTAAAAATAATGTCGACCATATCCCCTTCGAATAAAGCTTCTGCAAGGTAACCTTTTCCGAAATAAACAGCATCTGCCACATTCCCGTCAATATCGACGGTTAGTCTTAAATGCTTACCATTACCTATGGCTTTTTTCGTTTCAAGTCTTGCATTTCTGACACAAAAAACAGGAATTTGATTTCCGGGTCCAAAAGGCTCCAGCCTGGATATAAGTCTTGCATTATTTAAATTTATATCTTGACCTTTAAGTTCCAGATTGATATTTATTGAAGGTATGAGCATATGATCGCTGATATATTGGTTTGCATACTGGTTGATTTTTTCTCTGAAAAACTCAAGATTTTCTGTTTTAAGGCTTAAACCTCCCGCCTGCTCATGACCTCCGAATTTTACCAAAATATCAGATGCTGCATTTAATGCCTCAAACAAATTAAATCCATCTATACTTCTCGCAGAACCGACCGCCTGATCTCCGTCCACAGATATTACAACAGCAGGTTTATAGTAATAATCAACCAATTTGGAAGCCACTATCCCGATAACCCCGTGATGGAAACCCTCACCCCAGACAACTATGACTTTTTCATCATTATATCGTGAATCTTCCTCTATGGTTTTCAGTACATGATTAAAAATTTCATCCTGTATTTCTTTTCTTTTATTATTGAACTCATTCAGATGTAAAGCAATTTTCTCAGCTTCTGACAGGTCATCTGTTATAAAAAGCTCAACAGCATCCCGTGCATGCCCCATACGACCTGCCGCATTTACCCTGGGAGCCAGTACAAAAGAGAGACGATATGTGTCAATACAGTCAATCTGGGAAACCTTCATCAATGCATTTATACCTGTACATGGACTTACCGACATTCTTTCTATTCCATATTTCGTAATTATTCTGTTTTCGCCCCTCATATCAACAATATCAGCAATAGTTGCAAGAGCGGTAATACCCAGATATTCCATATAGTGCTGATCCAAATTTAATTTTGAACAAATAGCCTGAACAAGCTTAAAGGCAATTCCGGCACCACATAAATATTTAAACGGGTAATTGCTGTTTGGAATATGCGGATTTATTATTGCAAGTGCACTGGGCATAAGTTTTTCATTACACTGGTGATGGTCTGTTATAATAATATCAATATTTTTTCCTTTTTGTTCATAACCTTCATATATGGCGTTAACCTGATTTAATGCCGTAATTCCGCAGTCAACAGTTATCAGAAGATCAAAGTTGTTTTCTATTATATATTCGACTGCCAAATCTGAAATACCGTACCCTTCATCTATACGATCAGGAATATAATATTCTATATCGATATTCTGTGATCTGAAAAAACGGACCAAAATGGATGTTGCAGCAACGCCATCAACATCATAATCCCCATAAACAAGAATTTTTTCCTTATTATCAATAGCCCTGATAATTCTTTCGGCTGCTATATCCATTCCTTCCATTAAAAAAGGATCATGAAGTGAATTTAAATCGGGATTCAGAAATAAATGTGCTTCTTTTTCATCCTTGATTTCTCTTTGCAACAATAACTTGTAAATAAACTCAGGTAATTCTTTTGAATTGTTTTCTGCTGAACAATCAGTAAATATCCAGCGTTTTCCATTGCCCAAATAATAATTTTCCATGAACCTTCCCCATTAAAAAAATTCATATTAAATGATTAAAGCCCGGTGTTGCTCCGGGCTTCATGGTTATGGTATAAAGTCCTTACTATTATGCTTATCAGACTCTTGTCCGATTAAATCAATATTAGAACATAACCATTTCAAAGACATTGATTAACAATAAATCAATCTTTTTCAGCATTATTATTCTATTCTACTATTTAGATTTTCTTTTCCTCGCAGCCTCGGACTTCTTCTTGCGCCTTACACTGGGCTTAACATAGTGTTCTCTCTTTCTGACTTCAGCGAGAACGCCAGCCTTAGCACATTGTCTCTTAAATCTCTTAAGCGCACTGTCAAGGGATTCGTTCTCCTTAACTCTAACTTCAGACACATCTTTCCCTCCCCTCCGTTACGTACGTAAAGCCGTGCCAGGGGATTTATCCAGTCATGTGAATGGTAAACCATGTTATAGCACGTATTATATTATATCTACCCTTTGAAATACCGTCAATATATTTTTCTGTCAATAATAACCCTTAAATAGTTTACAGGATCTTTTCATCCATTTTTGTGCCGCCAAGAACATGGTAATGAAGATGAAAAACTGTCTGCCCTGCATCTTTACCACAATTTACTATTACCCTGTACCCATCTTTATTAATTCCTTCTATTTCAGCAACCTTTTTAATCCCCTTATGGATATGGGTAACACAATTGATATTTTCATCATTAAGCTGTTCAAGACTCTCTATATGGAGTTTGGGTACAACCAGAACATGCACAGGCGCCGCAGGATTTATGTCCTTAAAAGCATAAACATGTTCATCTTCATATACTTTTGCAGAAGGTATTTCCCCTTTTATTATCTTACAGAAAACACAGTTTTCCATTTTATCACTCCTAAACAGATTTTTATAATGCGGCTATTTTAAACTTATTTCAATACTTCAACAGCTTTCTCTTTAGCAATGCTTATTGCTTTATCTATACCTGAAGGATCTTTGCCTCCTGCCTGTGCCATATCGGGTCTGCCTCCACCGCCTCCACCGCAGGCAGCTGCTGCTTCTTTTATTATTTTACCACAATGAATTCCGGAAGCTACAGCATCTTTTGTTGCAGACACTATAAGATTAACTTTTCCATCTTTACTGGAAGCAAGAATTATCACACCGGAACCAACCCTGTTTTTAAGGTCATCTGAAGTATTTCTCAAAGCATTCATATCAAGTCCGTCAAGTCTGACGGCAACAACCTTAATTCCATTATAACTCTCAGCCTGATCTATTATATTTCCGACAGAACTGCTTATAAGCTTGTTGTTTACACTGTCAAGCTCTTTCTTGAGATTTTTGATTTCATCGTACAGGCTTTCTATTTTTCTGACAATATCATCAGTTGAAGTCTTGGCGGTCTCAGAAGCTTTTTGCAGCAGTTTCTCCCTGCTATTATAATATTCAAGCGCATTAAAGCCGGTCAAAGCCTCAATTCGTCTTACCCCTGCTGAGATTCCGCTTTCACCTAAAATTTTAATAAGCCCTGCCTCACCAGTTGAATTCAGGTGAGTTCCGCCGCACAGCTCTTTACTGTATTCTCCGGCACTGACTACTCTTACAACATCGCCGTATTTTTCATCGAATAACGCAGTAGCACCATCTTTCTGGGCTTCTTCAAGCGACATCACTTTAACGCTAACCGGAAGATTTTCAAGAATTTTTGAATTAACTTCTGATTCTATAGCCTCAAGCTGCTCCGGAGTTAAAGCAGAAAAATGAGTAAAGTCAAAGCGCAGGCGTTCAGGAGTAACCAGAGAACCTGCCTGATTTACGTGGTCGCCGAGAACATTTTTAAGAGCCCTGTGGAGAAGGTGAGTCACTGTATGATTCCTGGCGGTAGCTTTTCGTTTATACAGATCTATTTTTGCGGTTACTTTGTCACCAGTCTTTACACTTCCGCTTAACACCCTGCCTATATGCAGATATTTCTCATCATGTGTTTTCTGACAGTCAATAACCTCCATTTTGAAGTCATCATTATAAATTACACCTGTATCACCGATCTGTCCTCCGCTTTCTGCATAGAAAGGAGTAACATCCAGTACCAGGGAAATTTCATCGTCCTGCCGGGCTCCGTCTGTCAGTTCATTATTCTTTATAATATAAAGAACCTTACTTTCAGTGGTATGTTCAGTATAACCGGCAAATTTTGTTTTAACAGATTTGTCGACATCTGCAAAAAGGTCCTTTTCCCAGGCAGAACCTTCTTTGCTTTTATGAGCCTCACGGGCCTTTTCTTTTTGGGCTTCCATCTCTTTATGAAAACCCTCTTCATCAATGGAAAGATTGTTTTCAAGAGCTATTTCCCTTGTAAGGTCAAGCGGGAAACCATAGGTATCATGAAGTTTGAATACCATTTCACCTGTCAGGCAGTTTGTCCGGTCTTCACGAACCTGTTTCATATACTCTTCAAGTATGCTCATTCCCTGATCAATAGTTGAATAAAAACGCTCTTCTTCCATATTGATTACTTTTTTAATATAGTCCTGTTTCTCCTCAAGGTTGGGATAAGCACCTTTAAAGCATGAGATAACAGTATCGGCTATTTCAGCAAGAAAAGGCCTGTCTATTCCAAGAAGTCTGCCATGCCTTGCAGCTCTTCTTAAAAGTCTTCTTAACACATAGCCCCTGCCTTCGTTGGATGGGAGTATTCCATCTGATACCATCATGGTAACACTTCTTGAGTGATCGGTTATTACACGGATGGATACATCAGCTTTATCTTCCTTGCCGTATTCTTTTCCGGCAATACGGCACACATGGTCCAAAATAGCGCGGATTGCATCGACTTCAAAGATATTGTCTACGTCCTGCATTATACAGGCAAGCCTTTCAAGTCCCATACCGGTATCTATGTTTTTATTCTTAAGTTCCTTATATGTTCCGTCTTCCTGTCGGTCAAACTGGGTGAACACGTTATTCCATACTTCGACAAATCTGTCACATTCACACCCTGGCTGACAGTCAGGCTTTCCGCACCCTTTATCGGATCCCCGGTCAAAATAAATTTCAGAACATGGCCCACATGGACCAACCCCGTGCTCCCAGAAATTGTCCTCCTTGCCCATGCGGAATATCTTATTATCAGCAAGCCCTATGTCTTTATGCCATATATCATATGCTTCATCATCTTCTTCATAAATGGATACAAAGAGTCTCTCTTCAGGTATTTCAAGTACTTTTGTCATGAACTCCCATGCCCAGGCAATAGCTTCCTTTTTGAAATAATCTCCGAAAGAAAAATTACCGAGCATTTCAAAAAATGTTGCATGACGGCTTGTTTTTCCAACGTTCTCTATATCAGGAGTACGTATGCATTTCTGACAAGTGGTAATTCTTTTACTCGGAGGAGTTTCAAGTCCGGTAAAATATGGTTTCAGCGGTGTCATTCCTGCATTAATCAAAAGAACACTTGGATCGTTTTTTGGTACCAGTGAAAAACTGGGCAGGCGAAGATGGTCCTTGCTTTCAAAAAAGGACAGATACATCTCTCTCAGTTCATTTAATCCATACTTACGCATAATGGTATATTCAACCTCTCTTTTTTATAAGTAAATCATCAATTAATATTTTTCAGTACTAAAACAGAAAGCCACATTACGTGACTTTCCTGAGTATAACCATATTTATAAGTATAACCAAATAGAAACTTCCGGGCAAGTCATAATTACCAGATACAGTGAAAATCAAATCATGGCGAATAACATCAGCGGCTTTCAGATAAAGCTGAGAATAAAATAAGTAATGAAGCTGTAATTGCAATTGATGCCATTCCTGCATAAATACTGAACAGATCGGATAAAACTCCTGCTGCAAATGGCATGAAGATTCCGCCGATATTTCCGACTGTCAATATGGTACTTAATGCAAGAGGATATTGTTTCAAGGTGTTACCCGCTGCAGCAATTACTGTCTGGTAAATACCACCCATAAACAAGCCCAGTCCTGCTATTGCCAAAGTAATAATTGTCAGGTTTTTGGCTGAAATCATCAGCACAAAGAAGGCAAAGGAACCTGAACTTAGAATAATGAGCAGTGTCTTTGCTGATATCCTGTTTCCAATAACAGCGCAGGTAAACCTGCTTATTAAAATTGCACCCCAGAGTATCGATGCAGTAATCTGAACATAATCACTGTTTATTATTTTTGTATCAACAAAGTACTTGACCAGCCAGCCGCTTACACCCGATTCAAAAGAATAGTAAAAAAAGAAAACTATTGTAAATATAATGAAGCTTTTATTTTTCAAAAAATCGTAGGATAAGTGCTGTTTTTTGCTTTTATCCACCTCAATTTTCGGCAGATTTGTTTTCGAAAAAAGAAGTATAGTTATAGCCGCAAATATAAGTATTATTATAAGGGCCAGTCTCCACCCGTGATTGTCCAATAAATTATTGGAGAAAACTATAAACAGTGGAGAAACTATAGCACCCACAGCAAAAAAGCCATGTAGAAATCCCAATGCTTTTGGGCTGGAGTTGGATACCTCATTTACCACTGCATTGTTAAAATTCGCAATCCCGCCCCGGGTCAGCCCCGAAAAAGCGAATCCCAAGAGTAAAAGCAGCGGATTTCCGGTCAGAATTATTAATGAAAGCCCCATAATCAAAAATCCATAGAATAAAGTTACTGTTTTCTTCCTTCCAAAATACAGCTGCAGTAAACCGGCAAACAGCCCTGCTATGAAATTTCCCGCCCTTGCAGAAGATATTAAAAGTCCGCTGACTGTGTGACTGAGATTGTATTCGATACTTAAAAACGGCATTATGGTATCAAGTCCAATCACAAACAGCCCATTGATTATGTAGGCAAAGTAGCATACGTTTATGACATACTTGCTGTCATTATTCAGTTCTGCATAAAATGAATTTTTCCCCATTCAAGTCATCCTAAGCAGTTTAGTTGTTTATTAATTATCGACCGAATAATACACTATCATATTATTTAAAAATATAAAATGCATTTTTCTGTTGAGAATATGGATTAATTTGTACTTTTAAAATATTGTATCAGAAGCGAAAATCCCTTTTTCCCCCTTTTATTTCTTTCAGGCGTTCTACTAAAAGATTGCGGACTTTTTCATTGGGAACATTATTTATCTCTTTTGCTATAACTTCTTCACCTATGCGTTTTGTCTCCGGTGAGGCATAGTCTTCAAGGTATTCTTTTAAAGTCAAAAGTGCGTTGGGGTGGCAGCAATTCTGTATCTGACCTGTTTTTGCAAGCCTCATAAATCTGTCACCTGTACGCCCTTCACGGTAGCATGCAGTACAGAAACTGGGTACATGTCCAAGTTCCAACAGCCATCTGACGACCTCATCAAGGGTTCTTCTGTCACTTATGTCAAATTGGGCAGTCTCGTCATCCTCTTCAGGTTCCACATAGCCGCCCACGCTTGTACTGGAAGCACCGCTTATCTGGGAAACACCAAGTTCAAGGGCACGCTGTCGCATTCTTTTTGATTCCCTTGTTGAGATGATCATTCCTGTATATGGTACTGCAATTCTGATTATGGCAATTATTTTTTCGAAAACATCGTCGGGAACTGCATTGGAAAAATCGTCCGGACTGATTCCGTCGCTGGCAGGACGCAGACGCGGCACGCTGATAGTGTGCGGTCCCACACCATATACCGCTTCAAGGTGTTCAGCATGCATCAGAAGCCCGACCAGATCATAACGGTACAAATTAAGACCAAAGAGTACACCAAGACCCACATCATCTATTCCGCCTTCCATTGCCCTGTCCATTGCTTCTGTATGGAAATCATAGTCATGTTTTGGTCCTGTAGGGTGCAGTTTTTCATATGTTTCTCTGTGATAGGTTTCCTGGAACAAGATATATGTACCTATCCCTGCATCCTTAAGCTTACGGTAGTTCTCAACGGTGGTGGCAGCAATATTTACATTTACTCTGCGTATTGCACCATTTTTGTGTTTTATACTGTAGATTGTTTGGATACTTTCAAGGATATACTCGATGGGATTGTTCACAGGGTCTTCCCCTGTTTCCAGTGCAATGCGCTTGTGCCCCATATCCTGAAGAGCTGTTACTTCCCTCCTGATTTGTTCCTGGGTGAGCTTTATACGCTTCATGTTCTTGTTATTATAATGGTAAGGACAGTATACGCAACCGTTTACGCAGTAGTTAGACAGATACAGAGGGGCAAACATAACAATACGGTTGCCGTATATTTTCTGTTTTATATCTCTTGCCAATTGGTACATTTTATCTTTTACATCTTCAAGCTCGCATTCCAATAAAACTGCTGCTTCTCTATGGGTAAGACCTTTTAATTCGGCGGCTTTTTCAAGAATACTGTCTATAAGTTCGCGGTTATTTTTATTTTTTTCGGCATATTCAAGTGTTGCCAGGATTTCGTCGTGATTAATAAATTCAGAAGCAAGTTTTGATTTTACATCGTACATAGTAAGTACCCCTTTCAAATTATAGACCAATTTCAAATGCTATAGCTGTCTTTTATAGATTTTTAATTCTTTACAGGCTTCCAGACAGTGAAGCCGCGCGTGTTTTTCAGAGAATAGATATCTTTCAAAACATAAATAAAGCTTAAGCCAATGCTTCAAGAGGTTTAAAATCACCTCTGTCTACAACCAGCTCATATCCAATGCTTTTCATCCTGTTTTGCAGACACATTCTGCATTCTGCAGCCTCTTCACCGGTACAGATCTTGCCGTTGTACAACAGATATTTATTACGTACTTCAACCGGTGAGAGATTTGGCATAACCACATTGGCACCTGCCAGAATACCCAGTTCACGTCCTTTAGGATCAATTGTTCCCAATGCTGTCGTGGCAGGAATTAAGGCATTTGGTATCATAAGTCTTAAAACTCCTATCAGAAACAAAGTAAGATCCAGTCTTCCCGGTGAGAAATTTTTAAACGGAGTATCTTTATGAGGAATAAAAGGACCTATTCCAATCATTTCAGGTTTTAATTCATGAATAAAAAGCAAATCTTCAGCCAGAGTTTCAAAAGTCTGAAAAGGTGAACCTACCATAAACCCGGTGCCTACCTGATAGCCAATTTTCTTGAGATTAAACAGGCATTCTTTTCTTTTATCCAATGACTGATTCTTGGTATGTAACTTATTAAAATGATCAAAATTTGCACTCTCATGTCTTAAAAGATAGCGGTCAGCCCCGGCTTCAAAATATTTAAGGTATTCATCATATGTTCTTTCACCTATGGACAATGTTATGGCACAGTCGGGAAATTCTTGTCTAATAGTGCTAATAATATCAATCATATCATCGTGCCTGTACTTTAAATCTTCCCCACCCTGCAGTACAAATGTGCGGAAACCCAGCTCATATCCTTTTTTGCAACAATCCAGAATCTGTTCTTTGGTCAGGCGGTAGCGGTCACAATTTTTATTACTTTTTCGGATACCGCAATAAAAACAGTCATTGATACAAAAATTAGTAAACTCTATAAGTCCCCTGACATAGATTTTGTTGCCAAAAAATTTTTGAGAAATATTGCGGGCTTTATCAAAAAGATACTTGCTGACATCTTGATTAAAATTACTTAAAAGGTATATAAATTCATCTTTGGTTAGCTGATTGTTTTTTTCTAATTTATCAATAAGCTGAAACATATCCCATTCCCCAAATTCATAATATTAAGTCTTAAATTTAAAGTCTTTTCTGTTTCTGTTAAAGATCTATTATTTATTCTTTAGTCGAGATTTTTGAATACACAGTCTTAATATTTACATTAGGAAGCATTCCGAGCTTTCCGGAAAGAGCGCTTATTACATCCTGAGGCGCATCCACAACAACGCTGATAATGGAAATCTTTCTTTTTGCATAAGGCAGTCCCATACGGCCAATAATATAATCTCCGTATTCATGTAAAATTGCGTTTAGTTTTTCAACCGAATTTTTATCTTCCACAATAATACCTATCAGAGCCACTCTGTTTTCCATTATTCCATACCTCCTAAATTAAAAAATCCCTGTACCTGAAAAGGCACAAGGATTGATATACACAAAATATTCAAAGTATTTTTCAACTTTAATTTCCTCAATCTTTCACCTTACCAATCGGGACGGACCCTCTTGCGCTCAGGTACAATCTTCGATATTCAAATTTACAAAATATATGTGAACGGTTTGCTGCAAGATAATAAATATCTCACAGCGCACCGGAACTTTGTTAATATAATAACATAGTCAATAATTAAAAACAAGTAAATTATGCAAGAATATTTTCAATGAGAATGTTAATTTTTTGTGCATGATAATATATTGGTAAAAAGGCATTTAACCTGCCTGAAAGATACATTTAATCATCATTATCTATTAGCTGAGATACTAACCAATCCAGTTCTGATAATTTTTCACCATTCTTAACCTCTTTCCTGGATACTTCTTTTACCTCTTCATAATTTTTTGCGGGTTTCTCTGAAAAATTATCTTCTTTATTTTCCTCTTTCTTTTTTTTACTTAACCCTTCTGATGGTTTTTTGCCTGCCCCTTTTTTCTCTTTTTGACTGTGTTCTTTTGTTTGTGTTGCATCAGTTTTTTCTGTGCTGTTTTTCTCGGCTTCCTTTGATAAATTCTCGCTTATTTTTTCTTCAGGCCAGGGCTCGTGAAACTTTGCAAGGAAGGGATCTGCTTTATCTTCTGATTTTCCACTCTCAGACAGCGTCTTTGATATATCGGCCCTTTGAATTGTATATTTATCACGAATCTCATTCAGATATACAAGGTTGTTAATATCTATTCTCATATTCTCCAATATTTTATTGATAGTAAGCAGGTTGGGAGCGGTATAAAGGGCATCGATGCTTTTGCTGAGCTCATTCAATATGAAATTGATCTGTTCCTTTATATTTGTCTTATCATAAACCATAAAATCACTCCAGTCATATTGTTTTACTGGGTTAATTCTAAAGACGTAAAATTGAAATACCAAAATATAGTGCACAAAATTTCACTTCATATAAGGTTTATGATAAGAAACCGGAACTAATGATAATAATCTTTAAAAAGAAGTTAATTCATTAAAAACTTCAATGGCAAAACTGTCAGTCATGCTTGAAATGAAATCGATAATGGCTTGAATATAGTCTTTTTCGCAGGACAAATCATATATGGCAATATTTTTGTACCGATTATCCCTTGAAAAACCATCATTATTTTGCGAATATTTGTACAGCCATTTTATAAAATATCCGCTCAAAGTTGGAAATATATCTCCATACTGTTTTTTTATCTCCTTTATTGTCTCGTATTTGTCAAATACTTTTTTAAGTGTCTGATATATAGATTCAATTATTAAAGCAGCATAATTCTGATAAATTGATAACCGTTCATGCCTGTATATGTAATTGTTACTGAATTCCCTCAATTCCTGCATAAGTTTAAAATGCTTCCTTGAAAGCTGGATACCCGTTTCCGGGCTGCTTGTATTGCAGATATCAATTATGAAATTATGCATTATAACAGTATTGTTTATATCTGATATTTTTTGATTGGTATGATGCTTTACAATCTTTAACAATTCCTTCAACTGACCACTGTCAAGAATCTTTAGTCTCAACGCATCTTCAATATCCCGTCCCAGATATGCTATTTTATCTGCAATTTTCACAACACAACCTTCCCAGGTATAAGGCGAGTATTGACTGGGATGTTTTATATTGTCCAGATCTATGTCTGCACTTCGCGGATAAATTGCCCTTTCATCCACTTCGCCGCAATGAGATATAATTCCATCCCTTACAGCATAGGTAAGATTTAAGTTATACTCTTCTCCCGTCGGAGCCGGTAATGTTTCAATTTTATCTATAAACCTCAGACTGTTTCTTTCATGCCAGAATGTGTCGCCCAATTCATTTTTTGCAATTTTTTTAAGTTCACTTTCCCCGAAATGACCAAAAGGAGCATGACCCACATCGTGACCGGTTGCAATTGCCACTGCCAGTTCAGTATTCAGTCCCAGATATTTTGAAATTGTATAGCTTACAGAAGAGACATGATTTACATGTTCAATCCTTGTACATATATGATCGTTTTTTGTGGCATAAAACACCTGTGTCTTATGCTTAAGTCTCCTGTATGCATTACAATGTATTATTCTGTTGTAGTCCCTTGCAAATGGGCTTCTGATATCATCTTTTCTATGATAAAGCCCATCCGGTCTTCGGATACACTTTTCCCATTTTGGGTTTTCTTCGCTTATTGCCTCTTTTCTGAATTGGTTACCCATTTAACATACCACCCGTAAATATCATGTTTGAATATTTATTGCTCAATGTCGAAGATAGACACTGGCAGGAGACCGGCCGGATTCAAATTTTTTAATCATATATATATTTTACTAAAATAATTAATTAGCCTCAACAATGCAAAAATAAAGGAGACGATCTAACGCCTCCATGGTGCCATTTAGATTATTCCAGATATGATTACTGAAAAAGAATCAGAGCATATGTTTTACAGACATATAAATTTTATTGACACGTCTGCTTATATTTCTTCCAGCTCTGTTCATAGCACGAATTGATCTGTCAACTCTGAAATTTTCTTCTGCAAATATGGAAAGTGCCGCACCCATCATAACACCAAACAGCATTCCGCCGCCAAACCCTCTTTTCATGGCAGTAAACCTCCTTAAAGTATTTTTCTTTTTTAGTATTCCAAATTATTTTAATTGAATTCGCAAGAGTGTTTGACAGTTATTGTATGATGTTTTAAAATGAACGAAGGTTTATATTTGGGAGGTTTTCATGATTAGCAACACGTTTAACGAAACTTTGAAAAAAATTGGCATTAACATATCCTCTGTATTGTTACCCAGAAAAAATATCAATATGCAAAAATGGGCTGTTGTAGCTTGTGATCAATATACTTCCGAGCCTGAATACTGGAAAGAAGTCGAAGACTTTGTCGGAGAAAGTCCTTCAACGCTCAGACTAATTTTTCCCGAAGCTTATCTTGAAACCGAAAATGATGAAGAAAAAAGAAAGCGTATTACAAATATTAACAACTACATGAATACATACCTTGAAAATGATATTTTGCAGGAACTTAGAGATACTGTAATTTTAATTGAACGGACATTTCAGAATGGTGCCAGAAGATATGGAATTGTTCTTGCTGTAGACCTTGAAAAATACGATTATTCCAAAGGCTCTCAAAGTCTTATCCGTGCCACTGAAGGCACAATAATAGATCGCCTTCCGCCGCGGATTAAAATACGTGAAAATGCTGCTTTGGAACTTCCACATATTATGCTTTTAATAGATGACAGAGAAAAAACCGTTATTGAACCGCTGGCTAAAAAAGCAGATTCTTATAAACAGCTTTACTCATTTGAATTAATGAAAAACAGCGGCTCTATTAAAGGCTGGGAAATCTCAGAGGAAGAAGAAATCGGGAACATTGCCACCTCTCTTTTAAAACTTTCCGATCCGGAGAATTTCAGAAACCGGTACAATGTAGATGATAATTACGATGTGCTTTTGTTTGCAGTTGGCGATGGCAATCACTCTCTGGCAACAGCAAAAGCCTGCTGGGAAAACATTAAGAAAACTCTTGCCCCCCATGAATTAGAAACCCATCCGGCCCGTTTCGCCCTTGTTGAAATTGTTAATCTTCACGATGAGGGTCTTGTGTTTGAACCCATCCACAGAGTGGTTTTCAATGTTGATGAAAAAAATCTTCTGGATGAATTTTTGGCTTTTTATAAAGAAAAAGGTGCAGGGATTACAGCTCACAAGACTGAGACCAGGGGTCATACAATTAAATTCGTTTCTTCTTCAAAGACAGGCTATCTTGTGGTTGAAAATCCAGAGGTTAATCTTGACGTAGGCACTCTCCAGAATTTTCTTGATTATTACATTGCGAAAAACCCAGATACAGGTATAGATTATGTTCACGGTGAAAATGTGGTCGAAAGGCTTGGAAAACAACCCGGCAATATGGGCTTTTTCCTGTCTCCCATGAATAAAAACGAGCTTTTCAGAACTGTAATCCTGGATGGTGCCCTTCCCAGAAAGACTTTTTCCATGGGAGAAGCGCAAGATAAAAGATTTTACATAGAAGCGAGAAAAATAAGGTAATATACTCTGAACATGAAAATCAAGATAAAAAAAGGGTTGTATCTCTAAATAAGGCAAATTGGAGAATTATAACCCTTTTAATTTAACCTTCAAGCTTACTTCTTAACATACCAAGTATTTTTTTTTCAAGTCTTGAAACCTGAACCTGAGAAATCCCTAATTTTTTAGCAACATTCTGCTGAGTCTGGCCTGAATAGTAGCGCATCCAGATAAGTTTCTTTTCCCTTGGAGAAAGCTGATTTAAAGCGCTATACAACGATAATTTCTCAACAGTTGAGTCTTCATCATCATTCTCTTCAGAGACTATTCTGTCTATCAGACAATTCTCTGATCCCTCATCATCCTCATATTCTTTGAATAACGATTCAGGGGCTCTGGATGCTTCCAGAGCATGCACCACATTTTCCGGCTCTTCATTTAAAGCCTCTGCAAGTTCATTGATTGTCGGAGGTCTGCCATACTTTTGTTCCAATTTTTCACTGACATCTCTTGCTTTGAGCGACAGTTCTTTTAGACTGCGGCTCACTTTTATGGCACCATCATCCCTGAAATAGCGCCTGATTTC
Organism: Clostridiaceae bacterium; assembly: GCA_012521615.1. GTDB lineage: Bacteria > Bacillota > Clostridia > DSM-8532 > DSM-8532 > DTU059. Next base: position 23,807 of record JAAYMA010000038.1, read on the forward strand.
TCCTAAAATCATGGGTACCGCATAAGTTGAAAAACGCACGTTAAAAGATAGATCGAATTTATCCACCGCTTTAATAAGACCGATACAACCTATCTGGAACAGATCGTCAATTTCCACATTTCTGTTTCTGAATCTTCTCACCACACTCCAGACAAGTCCTGTATTTTTGTCAATAATAGCATCACGTGCACTGGCATCTCCGTTTTGTGCCTTTATTATCAACTCAATATTGGTATCATCATAATTTTCCATATTCCAGCCTGCCTAAACTAAATTAAACGTTTGGTCATTATTACTTTGGTACCTTTGTTGGGTTCTGATTGTACTTCCAGACTGTCCATGAATGTTTCCATTACGGTAAAGCCCATCCCTGACCTTTCAAGCTCAGGTCTGGATGTATAAAGAGGAATTCTTGCCTTCTCGATATCATCTATTCCCTTACCAAAGTCCTGTATTACTATTTCAATATGTTCAGGATAGAGAGTGCATTCCATCTGAACTATCCCCTGCTCATCAGGATATCCGTGCAGTATGGCATTTGTAACTGCTTCTGATACTGCTGTTCTGATGTCAGCCAATATGTTTATGGAAGGATTGAGCTGGGCTGCAAACGATGCCGCAACAACCCTTGCAAATGATTCATTGGCTGAAATACTCCAAAATTCAATTTTCATTTTGTTAATTGGCTTCATATTCATTCCCTCACAATACTTAAGGCTCAAATACTCCTGGCTAATCAATTTTTGTGTTTATACTATCATCGAATCAATTTTGGATAATTTTAATATTTTTCTTATTTCAGGTCTCGGATTTCTTATTTTCAGGTCCCCACCCACACTGGCTGCTTTGCTTTTTCTGCCAAGTATAAGACCTATACCTGCACTGTCCATGAACGTGACCTTGGAAAAATCCAATAGAATATTTTTGACAGGTTCCATCAAAAACCTGCTGTCTATCCTTTCACGTATCATCATAGATGTGTGATGGTCAATTTCACCATCGAGATATACTATAAGTGTATTCCCTTCTTTGCCGAATCTTATGTCCATCAAAAATTCACCCCTGTTTCCTTATAAATTATGAAATTCTTTATTTCCCTTATATATCCTTCATTTCATAATTTTTTTGGAGAATCAGGGGTTATTAATATTTCAGATATGCTATTGGATTAAATTGATATTTTTATTTTTTCTTTAAATCTTCTGCGATTTTGTCCAGTTTTCTAAGGCGATGATTTACACCGGATTTTGACAGAGGAGGATTTAACATTTTTCCCAGTTCAGAAAGGCTCACATCTGGATTTTCAAGACGCAGCAAAGCAATTTCATAAAGATTTTTAGGAAGGCTCTCAAGACCTATACGTTCCTTTATGTAATTGATATTGTTAACGTGACGATATGAAGCATTTACAGTTTTTTCGAGGTTTGCTGTCTCACAATTGACTATTCGGTTTACCTGATTCCTCATATCCTTTATTATACGGATGTTCTCAAGGCGCATTAATGCTCCGTGAGCGCCGATTACATTCAGAAAATCAACAATTTCCTGACCTTCTTTAAGATATACAAGGATATTTCCTTTTCTTAAAATAGACCGGGCATTGATTTCAAAAACTTTCAGCAGAGTAATAAATTCATCAGCAAGAAGGCTGTCCGGGAAACTTATTTCCAGATGATAGGATTTATCCGGATCAGATATGGAGCCTGTTGCTAAAAAACAGCCCCGGACATAGGCTCTAATCTGTTCCCGTTCAGAAATATCGATGGGCTTATAAGAGAAAGCAAGATCCCCGGAAAGAAAAATTCCCATTTCATTTAGTGCATCAGTATTATGTTTTAATACAAGGTTGGTGAAATCTATGCCGTATATGGTATGAGCCCTGAAACGTGTTGTTTTAACGGCTACAATACCGGGACTGTTACTCGTTATTTTCTTGACATTTGAAAATATTCGACGGGAAAGAGAAGCGTTCTCGGTTATAAACACAATTCTTTTTCTGCCATTGTATTTTCTTACAGTAAGACCAGTTCTCAGTATACCCGCAAGTTCAAATTTCATTAAGGTCATATCATCATCACTTATGCGAGTAAGCTCTTTTTTAACATCCATCGAAAAAGACAAATAAAAGACCTCCCGCTCGGTTATTTACATCTGTTATGTATTTCAATTATGGATTGGGCAAGTTTTAATGAATCGTGTCGTACAAGTCCATTGCTTATTTTCACAAAATTCTCTTCTATGAGCCTAATTCCCATCTTTTTAATCTCCGGAGTATCAACTTTTACCTTTTGTGCCCCATCGGCTTCATAGCGTCTCAGGATACTTTTGTCAACTTCGCCGCTGTTTACCAGGCATATATCGATAATCTGTCTTTTGGCGTGATTATGTATAGTCCTTATATGATCCGAAACAGTATAATTCTCAGTTTCACCAGGTTGAGTCATTATATTGCATACATATACCTTCATTGCCCGGGATTCAAATATGGCGTTTGCCACACCATCTACCAATAAATTGGGAATTATGCTTGTATACAGACTTCCGGGACCAAGTACTATGATATCGGCATCATATATTGCCTCCAAAACCTGTGGAAGAGGTTTAACATTTTCCTTGTCGAACATCACACGCCTGATTTTCCCCGGATGGGTCAAATAATGATTTCCGATATTGGATTCTCCTCTTATAAGAGTACCATCCTCTAACTCTGCCAACAGGTATACATTTTCCTCGGTAACAGGATAAACCCTTCCTGTAACGGCAAGTACCTCGCCCATATGCTTGACAGCACTTTCAAACGAATTGGAAATTCCATTCATGGCTGCAAGAAATAAATTTCCGAAACTCTGCCCTTTGAGGGACCCTTCCTGAAAACGATAGTTCAATAGCTTTTCCATTAGCGGTTCGGTTTCTGCAAGAGCAATCAGACAATTTCGGATATCTCCCGGAGGAAGTATCCCGAGGTCATTTCTGAGATAGCCTGAACTTCCACCGTCATCTGCCACTGTTATAACCGCAGTTATATTACTTGTAAACTCCTTAAGTCCTCTAAGCATGGTGGAACTTCCTATACCGCCGCCTATAGTAACTACCTTGGGACCCGAAGCCAGGATTTTTCTCTTATATATAACATCCCCTATTTCTGTGACATTAGAGGGTTTTTTCAGAATTCCGCTTGAATAAACATTTACAAACTTGATAAAAATTTTTCTCAAACACAGAATTATGAAATATATACCGAAAACACCAAGTATAATTGAGATTCCTAACTGATAGGGGCCAACCTGAATATCTTTTAACAGGACAAACAAGGAAAGTATCAGGAGTATTAAACCGAATATTCCGCTAAGAAGCCAATTTTTGAATTTAAAAAATATTTGAAACCACTTTAGTGATCTCATATTGCTGCTCCTTTGTCATCACGATCTATATCCCTGTGTTCAATTACTGCACTATAATCATTTTTTCTGAGTTTGGAATAGAGCTTCTGTGAGATTGCAACTGAACGATGTTTCCCGCCTGTACATCCTATGCTTATAATGAGCTGGGTTTTGCCTTCTTTTACATAGTATGGTATCAGGAACTGAATCATATCATTAAGCTTATTTAAGAATACCTTGGTTTCTGAAAAACTCATGACATAACTGGCAACATCTCTTTCAAGTCCTGTTTTAGGCTTCAGTTCGGCTATATAATATGGATTTGGTATAAATCTTACATCAAAAACCAGATCCGAATCCATGGGTATACCGTATTTAAAACCGAAAGATACTATTCTTACAATAAGCCCCTTATAGGTGCCACCTTCCAGAAACAGACGAAGAATCTCTTCTCTGAGCTGTCTTGGTGTAAGATTTGAAGTATCTATCACATAGTCAGCTTTTTCTTTTATAGACTGGAGGATATGTCTTTCTTCGGCTATTCCTTCGGCCATTCGCCCATCCTGGGACAGAGGGTGCATTCGTCTTGTTTCCTTGAACCTTTTTATCAAAACATTGTCTGTAGCGTCCAGGAAAAGTATTTTATATTCAATATCCATTCTCGAAAGTGTCTCCAGGGCGGGTAATATATCCCAGAACATCTTTCCGCCCCTGATGTCTGCTATTAAAGCTATTTTATCAAGTTTGGACTGGCTCTGTAATGTCATCTCTGCAAATTTGGGAATTAATGAAGGCGGCATATTATCTACACAAAAGTATCCTATGTCCTCAAAGTACTTTACACACAGGCTTTTGCCGGCACCCGACATACCTGTGATTATAAGAAATTCCATATTATTTCCCCCTGATAACTCTCACTTCCGGGTCCAAAAGCACACCGGTTTTTTCATGAACTGTTTTTTGTATGTGTTCTATTAATCTGATTATATCATCTGACGTCGCATTTCCTGTATTTACAATAAATCCGCAATGTTTTGACGATATCTGTGCCCCGCCGATTGAAAAACCGCGAAGACCGCAATCTTCAATAAGTTTACCGGCAAAATACCCTTCGGGACGTTTAAATACACTTCCCGCACTCGGCAAATCAAGAGGCTGCTTTTCACGTCTGCGGTTATTGAGCTCCATCATTTTGGCTTTTATTTCTTTCGGATCTCCTTTTTCCAGTTTTAAAACTACTTTCAGACATATAAGCCCTTCTTTTTGAATTCGGCTGCATCTATATGAAAAATCATGTTCTTCTCCCCTGAGTTTTACTAACTTACCTGTTCCGTCTATATTAAGTGTTTCTACAATAACTTTCTTCATTTCTCCGTCATAGGCACCTGCGTTCATAAACGCAGCCCCGCCTATTGTACCGGGAATACCGGAAGCAAACTCCAGCCCTGTCAGGGAATTTTCAAGAGCTACGCTGGCCACTTTGGAAAGCAGGGCTCCCGCCTCTGCGGTTATATATTCGCCGTCCACTTCTATTTTAGACAGCTTTGAGCATATTTTTATTATTACACCATCGTAATCTTCATCTGAAAAAATCAGGTTTGAACCATTTCCCATTACAAAAAAAGGAATATTGTTTTTTTGTAATAAAGTTATGCATGACCTGACCTTTTCTATGGTATCAGGCTCAACCATTATACTTACATTACCGCCAACTTTGATGGATGTATGTTCTTTTAGGGGTACATTTTTCGAAACCAGATGCGCGCCGCATATTTTCTGTAATTCTGAAATATAATTTTCCTGCAAATTTTCCACTCCCTGATCTAAATTAATCCACCAAATTTTATATTCATGACAACATAGAACTATGGCTGGTTCTCATTTTCTTTCCTGCCTGTAATTCTTTCGGTAAATGCCTTTGCTGCATTATACCCCATTTTCTTCTGCCTGTTGTTCAATGCTGCAACTTCAATTATTATAGCCAGGTTTCGTCCAGGTCTTACAGGTATTGTAAGGGAAGGTACTCTAATACCGAGAATTTCAGTAGTGAGTTCTTCAGATCCTACTCTTTCATAGTGCTTATTCTTATCCCACAACTCCATATTAACAACAAGATCAATTTTTTCGGTTACCTTAACAGAACCCACGCCATACAGGTACTTGACATCAAGAATTCCTATACCCCTGATTTCAATGAAATGGCGAATAATTTCGGGAGCCATTCCAACTAAGGTTTTGCTCGAAACTCGCCTAACTTCAACCAGGTCATCGGCAACCAGACGGTGACCACGTTTTACAAGCTCCAAAGCAGTCTCGCTTTTTCCCACTCCACTCTCTCCAAGAATGAGAATTCCTTCGCCATAAACCTCTACCAGTTCACCATGCATGATCTCCATAGGTGCAAGTTCTACGTTTAAAAATGCTATCAGATCGCTGCTAAACCGTGATGTCACATCCTCTGTTCTTAAAAGAGGAATATCGCAATCCTTTGCAGCCTGTAACATTTCAGGGAAAGGCTTCATCCCTCTTGCCAGTACCACACATGGTATACCCGTTGAAAAAAGAGCCCGAAGCCGTTCATATCGCTGGTTTGACTCCAGTTCACTCAAATAAGTCATTTCAACTTTGCCGATGATTTGTACTCTGTCCGTACCGAAATACTCGAAAAAACCTGCAAGCTGAAGCCCCGGTCTGTTAATGTCAGTTGTGGTGATGAGTATATCATCAAAATTGTCTTTATAATACAATTTTTCAAGCGAAAATTCTTTTATCAATCTGCTTAATTTTACCATTGGAGTATTCATCGGTAATCACTCCTAATATTTTATGGAAATAATAAATTGTTTATAACAGAATATTCTCTACTAAAGCCTTCATATTTTCTTTTTCGCAGACTTCTGTATGTAATATTTCTTTTTTATCAAGGTCCTTAAGTCCTTCCGGCACAGGCCATCCTGTTTTCCTGCTCAGCAACTCCAGTAATTCAAACTCATTTTTATTATCGGTCTCATCATCATTAAACAAAGCCTTGCACACACTTTGATTGAACTTAAACGGGCTTGCAGTGGAAAGTGTAACAGTCGAAGTCAAATCCCCGGTTGTAATGACATATTTGTCATAAACGTCGACCCCCACTGCCGTGTGAGTATCGGATACATAATTATAATCCTTATATATGCATTCAATGGTCTTAAGTGTTTCTTCCTGATCGGACCAATCAGCCCAGAAAGTTTCCTGTATTTTTTCAATAAGCTCAGTGTCAACTTTATAATATCCCTGTTCATTTAATTGCTTCATCCAGTCAGATACTTTCTGGCTGTCATGATCAGAAAGTTCATATAAAAGGCGTTCCAGATTGCTGGATATCAGAATATCCATGGACGGTGAGATAGTTTTGACAAATTGCCTGCGCCTGTCGTAAATACCAGTACGGATAAAATCAGTAAGTACATTATTATCATTGGAAGCACAAATCAGTTTATTAACAGGAAGCCCCATCTTTTTGGCATAAAATCCTGCAAGAATATTACCAAAATTACCGGTAGGCACTACAAAATTAATCTTATCGCCCGGTTTAATACTATTTGCTTTTAACAGATCGGCATAGGCAGAAAAGTAGTAAACTATCTGTGGCACAAGTCTTCCCCAGTTTATTGAGTTGGCTGAAGAAAACTTCAAATTCTTCCTGTTTATCTTTTCAATAAGCTGGCTGTCTGTAAATATTCTTTTTACTCCTGTCTGGGTATCGTCAAAGTTACCTTTGACAGCTACAACCTTGACATTGCCTCCTGCCTGGGTAATCATCTGATATTTCTGAACTTCACTTACACCCTCATGCGGGAAAAATACTATAATCTTAGTACCCTCAACATCAGCAAACCCTTCAAGAGCGGCTTTTCCTGTATCACCCGAAGTAGCAACGAGAATTACGATTTCACTTTGTTCACCGGTTTTCTCCATGGCTTTAACCAAAAAATGAGGAAGAATTTGCAGCGCCATATCTTTAAAAGCACATGTTGGACCGTGCCAGAGTTCCAGTATACTAAGGCTGTCGTTAAGACGTTTTACCGGCACAATGTCAGGACTGGTGAATTTTTTATTGTTATAAGCTTTGGATACACAATCTTTAAGCTCATCTATGGTAAAATCATCAAGAAAGCGCTTTAAAACCGTAACTGCCCTCTCCTGATAAGTCATATCTTTTAATGTAACAATTTCATCAATGGTTAGCTTTTCAAAATCTCTGGGCACATAAAGGCCTCCATTTGGTGAAATACCTTTCTTAATAGCTTCTGCAGAGGCAATTCCTTCATTGCCGCCTCTTGTACTGTCATACAGAACCATGTTACCAACTCCTAAAATAACTACTTCTTGTTACTTATCAAAAAAATAATTATATAACAGGAAATTTCAAAATTTATTTAAAGATTAACAATACAATAATAAACTATACAGGTTTAAAAAGCAATGTAATTGGTATATCTTAAACGCTGAGCCTGACCTGTTTTTGTTTACTGTTTGTTAATAATTTTATAATCTAAAAGTAATATTAAATCATTGCAATTTTGATATAATATAAATGAAGTTATTTATTCCTCCTTTTATATATATATACGCATCAGTTGATCTTATCTAAATTGGCACCACAAATAGGAACGCAATCATATTATAAGTAAATCCCTAACAGGTGCTTTTTTTTTATCCTTTTCTTGTATACAATGGTTATACCATTCTATTTTTTTAATTAAGATGTATTTCTGTTATATATGGAGGATAAAAATGCGATATTGTTCAAGGGGTAACAGAATAAATCCGGCAAAAGACCTGTATGATCTCTATTTTCCTTTTTTCATTTCAGCTGTTATTATCCGGCTTTTAATCACTCTTGTAAAACCATACGAGATAGATATGGCAGGCTATGTTGCCTGGAGCAATTACCTTGCTTCATATGGACCCGCAAATTTTTACAACGGATCTGGCTTTCATGTTGTATATGCACCGTTTTTTCTCTATTTTCTCTGGTTTACAGGAAAACTTGCTCAGGCATTTTCTTTTTCAACAGCCGCAACTGCTTACATAATAAAATGCTGGTCGGTATTATTTGAGTTATTAGGTTCATATCTTATCATAAAACTTTCAGAAAAGTATGATCGGCTTAAGGCAGGGTATCTGGCAGCACTTTTGTACTTTATAAATCCAGCTGTGTTTATGAATTCATCAATTTGGGGACAATTTGATTCTGTTCCCAGTACAATGCTCCTTGGTGTATTATTGTTGTTTGAATATAAAAAACCCAATTTGGGTGCCTTACTTTTTCTGATTGCTGTTCTTACAAAACCTCAAAGCGGGCTTTTGCTTCCAGTAGTTCTTTATCTGTATTTCAGAGATTTCAGATTTGACAGGCACTCCTTGAAAAGAATAGTTAGCGGAATATTTTCAGGAATATTATTATATTTAGCAATCATTCTCCCGTTTTACAATCCGACTGCCAAATTTGATACAATCCCGCGATTTTTGGATTGGTTTTACTGGCTGTTTGATCTTTATTTCAGAAGTGTACAGGACTATCCGTATGCTACGGCTAATGCCTTCAATTTCTGGACCTTGATGGGAGGTCAAATCCAGCCCGACACACTGCCCTTTTTCGGATTGAACTATTTATGGTGGGGAAATATTTTACTTATCCCTGGACTAATTTACGCTTTTGTATGCCTTGTAAAAAACAGAGCAAACTTTCATTCCATGGCCTATTTTTCCTATATGGCCTTGTTCTCTGCATTTATGTTCATGACCAAAATGCATGAAAGATATCTTCTTCCTGCAATAATTTTTATAACGCTATGTACGATATTTGAAAAACGCCATCTTTTTGCTGCTATCCTTCTAAGCTTATGCGTTTTTTTAAATCAGCTCTATATATACATATATTCTTTTGATAATATATACTGGATTGATAGATGGGACGTATTTGCTCTGACTGTTGCAGGATTAACACTGACAGTTTATGTAATGTCTGTTTACAATGGATATAGACTGTTTATAAAAAAGCAAACTTAATTTTACCCCAAAGGGGTAAACTATAAATATTCTTACCGGAAGATAAAATCGAGGGGTTAATGATGGACAGGAAAATTAACAAAAAAGATTTAATTATCATGACTGTTATGACAATTATATATCTTGCTGTTTCCCTTTTTTATCTGGGATCCTTTGATACACCGCAAACCGGCTGGCATCCTGAACATTTGAATGAAAGTTTCATAGTGGATTTCGGAAAAGAAGTAACTATAGATAAAATAATGCTTTTTGGAGGTCTCGGAAAAGCCTGGGGTTGCTTTGGAAGCCTTGAGATTGAAGCATGGAAAGATGATGCTTTTATACCCTACAGCTTCCTTGATATGAAATCTGTATTTAAATGGCATTTCACAACAGATACTGTAACAACACAAAAATTAAAATTCACTACCAGATACTTAAGAACTGATAACGAAGAAGATGAAAACAGATATTACAAGGCCGAATACCGTGAAATAGGATTTTTCAGCGGCAAAGATCAAATTACTGATTTTACAGTAGAGAGTCTTGCCAGAACACCCGGTGTCGAATTAATGTTTGACGAGCAGGAACTGGTGCCTGAAAGACCCAGTGTACTCAACGGCACTTATTTTGATGAGATATATTTTCCCCGGACAGCTTACGAACAGCTTGAAAAGCGGGATATTTTATATGAAAACACTCATCCGCCTTTGGGTAAGACAATTATAGCCATTGGTATCAGCATCTTTGGAATGAATCCATTCGGCTGGCGTATTATGGGGACACTGTTCGGTGCAGCTATGATACCCCTGATGTATATAATGGCTAAAAGACTTTTTAAGGATTCTTTCTGGGCATTTTTCTGCTCATATCTTATGATGTTTGACTTCATGCATTTTACCCAGACCCGCCTTGCGACAATAGACAGCTACACAGTGTTTTTCATAATGCTCATGTATTACTTTATGCTTGACTATTATGACTCATATTCCTATGAAAGAGGTTTTGCAAGATCTTTGCTTCCGCTGTTATTATGCGGAATTACCCTGGGGCTTGGCGGCGCAACAAAATGGATAGCCCTGTACGGTGCCTTTGGTCTTGCCATACTGTTTTTTATGTCAAGGGGCTACGAATATTCAAGCTATAACAACCTGATTAATAAACAGATAAAACGTGGAGATGTGCGCAGGGATCACAAAGCCAGAAACCTCACAAAATGGCTTGGCAAGTATTTTTATCTTACCTGTCTTGCGTGCGTTATTTTTTTCATAGTAATACCAGTTGCCATTTACATTCTTTCTTTTATTCCCATTGATTACCGGGAGGACAACAAAGGGCTTGTAACCAGTGTAATTGATTCTATAAAACACATGTACCAGTATCATAAGGGAGTGACTTCCCCCCACCCCTATTCGTCACCCTGGTATGAATGGCCATTGAATATCCGCCCCATATTCTACTATCAGGGTCAGCTTCTGCCTGAAGGAAGAAGCGAAGCCATTGCAGGCTTTGGGCATCCGTTTCTGTTCTGGACAGGGTTTATAGCATTCTTTGTTACTATTGCCCTTATTATAAGAAACAAGTTTAAAAAGCAAACTGCAGACAATGAAAATAAATTACTCCTATTCCCTGTTATCGGATATCTGTCTCAATATGTTCCATGGATTGTTGCTCCAAGAAAACTCACCTTTATATACCACTATTTTTCCTGCGTGCCTTTTCTGATTCTGATGGTGGGAATACTCTTTCGCTGGCTGGAAGTCAATGAATATATATCAAGAAAGACAACAAAAATTTTTCTTGCGGCATACCTGGTATTATTTATGATTTACTACCCTGTTCTTACAGGTGTGGAAGTACCAAGACTATATCTTGATATGTTGAGAATACTTCCGCGCTGGGATTGGTAATCGGAGGCTAAATAAACTATGGACAAAATACTTAATCACCTGAATAAAATACCTGTACTGAACAAATTTTTAACCCCTGAAACCTTAGGCCAGTTTATCCGGTATATTATTACCGGTATTGTGTGTTTTTCAGTTGAATACTCGTTGTTTATATTTCTTCGGAGTAAATTAACAATTAGCGAAATACTGGTCAATGTCATAGTGTACAGTGTAATTTTCTGGCTTAATTTCCTTTTAAACAAGTTCTTTTCATTCAAATCAAAAAGCAACTTCAAAAGGCAGCTTTTTCTATACGGACTGCTTTTTGTATTTAATTTAATCGTAGGAAACATTCTGTTGTTTTCAGCCATACGGCATGTTTTGGTTCTGATAAGCGGTGAAGGTTCCTGGCCGGTTTTATACCTTCCCAAGATACTGATTATGTTTTTCATAATATCCTGGAATTTTATACTTTATAAGAAGGTTATATATAAATAATTCATGAAGGTGATTACATTGAAAATTGCTGTAATCGGCGCAGGTCTGACAGGTCTGACTGCCGGATATTGTCTTGCAAAAGCGGGGCATACTGTGGACGTTTTTGAAGAAAGCGAATATATCGGCGGACTTGCCTCTGCCGTTGAAGCAGGTAATGGAAACCTGGACAGATTTTATCACCATGTTTTTGTCAGCGACACATACCTGCTGGACCTGACCCGGGAACTTGGTATAGAAAATAAAATCAAATGGTATGAACCTAAAAATGCAATTTTTATTGATAACCGCATCTACCCTTTTACCTCACCCATTGACCTTCTGCGTTTCAAGCCCGTTGATTTTTTGTCAAGAATACGCATGGGTTTGTTGGTTTTAAGCGCAAAATTTATCAGAGACTATAAATCTTTTGAAAGTGTTACTGCAAAAGACTGGATTGTTACACGGGCCGGCAATGAATGCTACGAAAAAATATGGGGTCCGCTTCTCTCATCCAAATTTGATGTTGATGCAGACAGCATCTCAGGAACATGGATCTGGAATAAACTCAAGTTAAGAGGCTCATCAAGAGGGAAAAACATTTCCAAAGAACGACTGGGTTATATGGACGAAGGCTTCATTGTCCTTGCCGACAAATTGGCGGATAAAATAAGGGAATATTCAGGCAGCATTAAACTGAGCGAACCTGTAAATAATCTTAAAAGAAATGCTTCAGAAAATTGGGAAGTTTCGACCCCAAAAGGATCATACGAATATGACAAGGTACTGTTTACTGCAGCACCCCAACTGCTGGTAGATATCTGTCCTGAATTTTCTGATGAATATAAAAGGAAGCTCAGAGGTCTGAAGTATAAATCCAATATCTGTTTAATACTTGAATTGAATAAACCTTTATCGCCCTATTACTGGATTACTGTTTCAGAAAAAAATATTCCTTTCGTGCTTATTATTGAACATACAAACTTAACAGGTATAAAAAACTACGGATCAAACATTGTTTATCTTTCAAGGTATATTGATCCCGGAAGTTCTTTGTATAATATATCTGATGAAAGAATTATCAAACACTTTATAGAAGGACTTAAGAAAGTCTTTCCGGACTTCAGGGAAGAATACATAAAAAATACAAGATTGAACAAAGCAAGATTTGCACAACCTGTGATAACATTAAATTATCAGGACAAAATTCCCGATATTGCAACACCTGAACAGGGGCTGTACCTTGCCTCTATGGCCCAGATTCATCCTGAGGACAGGGGGCTTAATTATTCAGTCAGACTTGCAAAAACCGCATCATCTCTGATGCTTAAAGGAGGTTTATAATGGAAAGGGTACTTTTATCGGTTATTGTTCCAATGTACAACGAGGAAGAAGTTATTCCCGAAACCTATAAACGTCTTAAAAAGGTATTGGATGGTCTTAAAGAAACATACGAGATTATTTTTATCAATGACGGAAGCCGTGATAAAACAAGAGAAATGCTGCTTGAAATATGTGAAAAGGATCAAACTGTCAAGCTCATAGATTTTGCCCGTAATTTCGGCCACCAGATTGCCATAACTGCCGGCATGGATTATGCAGCAGGTCAATGCATGGTCATAATTGACGGCGACTTACAGGATCCGCCCGAGCTCATACCTGAGATGATTGAACTTTGGCGGCAGGGCTATGATGTCGTATATGGCAAAAGAAAAGCCCGTCAGGGCGAAACTTTCTTTAAAAAATTCACAGCTAAAGTCTTTTACAGAATCTTAAGAGCTTTGACTGATATAAATATTCCGGTGGATACCGGGGATTTCAGACTTATAGACAGAAAAGTCAGTGAGGCTCTGAAGCAGCTTCCTGAAAGAAACAGATACGTTCGCGGTCTTATGAGCTGGGTAGGCTTCAAACAAACTGCCATTGAGTTTGAAAGAGACGAACGCTTTGCCGGAGAGACAAAATACCCGCTGAAGAAAATGCTTAAACTGGCCATGGACGGCATAATGTCTTTTTCCTACAAGCCTTTGAAGCTGGCATCATGGATTGGCTCTGTTCTTTCCATGTTCAGTTTTCTGTATCTCATTATAGTTTTAATTCAAAAGCTGATATTCCCCCATTCAACCCAATCCGGATGGGCTTCCCTGATTGCCGTCAGCCTCTTTTTCAATGGTATAACCCTGCTCATGTTAGGCATAATCGGTGAGTATATCGGACGTATATATGACGAGGCAAAGGGTCGCCCCCTATATATAATCAGCCAACTGAAAAATATGGAGGACAGAACCGGGCCTCGTTTCAAAACTAATAAGGATTAAAACAAAACATCACTAGACAGTATTCCGCTTTTCATAACGAGCTTTCGTAAAGTTTTATTGTACATGACAATACTTTTGGCCTGTTTCAGCCAGATATTACGGGCAATTGATCTTGCCCGTTTTTTATACCTTTGTTGAAATCCTTCAATTCCTTCATTCAAACTTTGAGCAAGGGCATATGAACTTTTAAATGCATAGCTTAACCCTTCTGCCGAGCTGGGGCTTATAAAACAGCCCGCCTCACCTATAAGGGCGGCATGATCATTGCCTGTTACCAGATCATTTTTCTTAGGTCTTATTATGTAAGCCCCTTCTCTTTTCTGGCAGTTCTCAAATTTTAATCCATATTCCTTCAGCTTATGTTTCAATAATTCAAATTTTTCCTTTGCATCCCTTTCAGGATCCAAAGCAGATCCTATAATCAGTTTTCCGTTCTTGGAGATTGTCCACGAGTAAAAATCTGTAATCTGACTATCAAATATGGCATAATAATGAGGTGTTGTTTCTTCAGTTTCATACCATTCCTGTATTGCAATATATTTTCTTACCGGTCTGCGTTTTTCTCCATATATCTGTTGCCGCACTTTGGACCATGCGCCATCTGCTCCGACAATTACTTTTGCTTTTTCGGTATATATCCGGTTTTTGAAAATAAAAGCAATTTCATAGCCATCCCTGAATTCGCTAAGAGCAGTAAATCTGCACCCCATTGCCATATCAACATTGCCGGGCACCAGTGATATCAGCCATTCATCAAAACGTTTCCTGTCCATATTGAAGTAAAAGCGCTGGTAATAACGCTCCAAAGAATTATCAAAATCTATTGTCCTGACCAAAAATAACTGCGGATCTACAAGCACATCAATTGGAACTGCAAGCCCCATTCTGCCTAACATCTGCTGAGCATCAGGTGCAAGAAGTCCACCACAGCATTTAGTTCTTTTCTCGTCTTCCCCGTCCACCAAATCTCTCCTGTCCAGAAGCAATACTTTATAGTTTCTGTCAAGTAAGCGGGCAAGATTGGCTCCTGCCGGACCGCCGCCTATAATTGCTATATCATAGGACATAGTTTATTTCTCCTGTTTAAAAACTTTAATTTATTGGTATGAATATTTTATCACAACTTTTTCTAATTTTACATCACTTTAGTTAATAATTGATTTAAAAATGGTATTATGCTAAAATTGTAACCGTACAAAATTATCCAAGAGGGGGTTGTTAAATATGAAAAGTTTAAAAGGAACCAGAACCGCTAAAAATCTTCTGCAATCATTTGCAGGCGAATCTCAGGCACGTAATCGCTATACATATTATGCCTCTGTAGCTGATAAGGAAGGCTATAAACAAATCAGAAACATATTCATTGAAACAGCCGACAACGAAAAAGAGCATGCCAAGAGATTCTGGAAGTTTTTATTGGAAGGTTTGGACGACGAACTTCCTGCTTCTTTGGAAATTCAGGCTGAATTCCCCATCATGCAGGGAACTACCCTTGATAACCTGAAAGCTGCTGCAAGCGGAGAAAACGAAGAGTGGGCAAAAATGTATCCTGAATTTGCAGATATTGCTGACGAGGAAGGTTTCCCTGAAATTGCAGAAGTTTTCAGAAGAATTGCAGATGCCGAAAAAAGACATGAAATTCGTTTCCTGAAACTTGCTGAGAATGTTGCAAATGGAACAGTCTTTAAAAAGCCTGAAAAGACTTTATGGAAATGTAACAACTGCGGATACGTTCATGAAGGTGACGCTGCACCTGAAAAATGTCCTGCATGCGCGCATTCACAAGCCTACTTTGAAGTCTTCAAAGAAACCTATTAATACATTTAAAAAATCCTTTCACCTTTTAAAATTGAAGAAAGCTGGATCAGATCGATCCAGCTTTTCTTATATCATATATAAATTTCTGTCCCTGATAGAAGTTTATATAAATGGTGTTTATAAAGTTTATCTAAATCTATACAGATTTTTCTTCCTGATATGAATAGATTTCTGAAGCTTCTGCGATATTTTTCCCTTTAATATTCATAATCAGAATGATAGAGATAATTAAAACAACAGTAACCGCAAGTCCGCCTTCAAGACCAAAGCTTCCCCCATTTATCAGCTCAGCGCCTGAATTTAACTTAAATGAAAAAAGTGAGACTTGTGATTTTGCTCCACTTACACTGATGCCAAATATATTACCCTGAGCAAAATTCCACATTGAATGAATGGCGCATATGCCCCAGATGCTGTTCATTTTTAGCATATAAACAGATGTGAAAAATCCAAACAAAAATAGATTTAAAACTGCCAAAGGTGAAATCCCAAAATTAAAAATATGTAATATTGAAAAAATAATCGAGTTGGATATTACTGCAAGCAAAACAGAATGACGATTTGCAACCGAAACCATAAAATAACCTTTTGTAAGGACTTCTTCTGCCATTCCCTGTATTATAAAACCTATGAAAAAAGCAATTAAAAGTCCTAATCCATTTCCGAGAACAAACCCATTATATTTAACCGTACCGCTTATAAAAGCCAAAAGTACCGCTGAAGCAAACATGACAAATCCGATCAAAAGACCTTTAAGATAATCGGTAAAAGCATTTTTTCTGACAAAGCCCATGGAATATAAACTTCTTTTTTCTATATACCTGCAGTAGATAATTACCACAATAGTTATAATCCCGAAGGCAAACAAAGATGGAAGCATTAAATTTGACATCAATTCATCATAAACCACTGTAAATTCAATACCATCGCCAAAATGCCCATCGCTTCCGATTACTTTAAATACACTCCAAAATATGGCGTATATTGTCAGTGGTATTGCCTGCAGTATGTTGGAAACAATAAAGATTGCCAAAAAGATAAAAATCTGAACTACTAATCCCGGCTTGAATTTGGCATTTTGAGCCTCCGCCAGTATTTTAGGTCTCTTTTTAAAAACTTCAAACATAATCTTCAATCCTCTTTTCCGATTATTTTAAAAATTTTGGTTATTATAAATATATATATCACATTTAAATATAAAATTAGAACAGTTATAATTGAAAAATCTGCAGGCATAAAAAAACGATACACCTCTCGGTGCATCGTTCTGGTGGGAGAAGGTGGATTCGAACCACCGAAGTCGATAGACAACAGATTTACAGTCTGCCCCCTTTGGCCACTTGGGTATTCTCCCATATTCATTTATTGATGAGGGTTCTCGCGAACCGCAAATACTATATTACATGAGGACCATATCATTTGTCAACCCTTATTTTAAAATTTATTTTTCTTCAGGACAAAAGTTCATTTGCTACCCTGTAATGATACTGAAAAATGTACCTTTTTCGCATGATACGGTTCCATTAGTAATTATCTTATAAAACTTTTCTGCCTTTGCTGTTATTCTTAATATTGTTCTTTGCCTGACCACATCAGTATTTTTATTTAAAATTTCATTCTTGTCATCCTTAGTGACAGCCTCTGATTTATAAATAAAAAAGCCCGAAATAATGTAAATACATTACTTAAAGGCTTTTTTACAGAAATCTCCGATCAGTATTGAACTTATGTTTCCCTACACTTTTTCTCCGTTAACAAAAACATCACCCTTTTGGTCTGCGCTGATTTCCAAATGATCTCCAGCAAGATCAAGGGCCACTACAACGGTATTCCTCTTATTGACTGCATCTTCCTTTGCTGGAATATCAGAGACTTTTAATTCGTCAATCTTTACTTCTCCTTTATCATTGGCTACAACTTCATATATGCTGTCATTGTGACTAAATGCCACCTTTACTGCAAAGCTTTGCTCGTTAAGTCTTAGTTTATGTAATTCGTCTTTACCACTTCCGGTGATGGCTGGATTTACCTGACTTTTCACCTGATTATCCCCTGACATGTCAGCCGGGTTACCGGTGTCAACTGTATTCGTAGCTGTTACACTTCTTTTCTGGGTACATACATTCTCCTGTCCATTAATGTCATCTGCAATAGCAGTGCTTCTGCTGTTGTCGGCTACGGCTAAGGTTAGCAGCTGCATATTTTCATTTACTTGTTCTACAATCTTTTCATAAGTCAGATTTCCGGTTGCCTCAAACTGCACATCTGCTGTGATTATACTATTTTTGCTTAACATGTTATTCTCACTATCAAAGTCAACATTATTCTTAGCTATTCCTTCCACGATTTGAGAGTTGTCATTTAATTGACAGGACTTTTGGCTTGCTTTGGCAAGGTCGCCCCCAAGGGCAACTGCAATAGCAGCCAGTTGAACAGAGACAGTAAAAAATTTTGTGTATGATAAATGCGGAAATACTCTTTTCTGGGAATGATTATCAATAACAAGCAGAAAGGAGTATTTTTTTATGGGAACATTACCTAAGAATGTAGTTCGGGAAATA
>JAAYMA010000039.1 GCA_012521615.1 Clostridiaceae bacterium
AGGAATATAACGCAGAGGAACAGGGCATTTACCGGAAGCTCTATATGAAGAATCCGGGCTAAGAAAAACAAGGTTTCCGGAAAAACAGCCATGATTACAAAGCTTAAACCTGTTAAAAGCCAGGTAAGGGCATATTTAAGTTTCAGTTTTTTGGTCCTTACCATATTTACTATAAACACAAAAAACAGAACTGAAGCAACTATCAGATATATTTTTAGCGGACTATTCACTATCTGTCACCACTTTCTTTGAAATGGCAGAAATTATTATGGCCAGTGTAACCTTAATCATATAATAAATGGCATTGGTGCTTGAAATAGATGAGACCCCTCCTGCCCTCGGTCTCATGATAACAGGCATTTCGCAGACTTTGAGCCTGTTTCTTAAAACTGTAACAACTGTCTCAGGCTCGGGATAATCTATAGGATAATCATTTGCAAAAAGTTCTATAACTTTACGGTTGCATGCTCTGAATCCGGAGGTAGGATCTGTTATACGTTTTCCTGTAAGCAATTTAATGAGCCAGGAAAAATATCTGATACCAATTCGCCTTGCCTTTGAAGACTGGAAGCCTTCGTTTTCAATGAACCTTGAGCCTATACAAAGGTCATAGCCCTCGTTTAATCTTTGTATAAGATACTTTATAAACTGCGGGTCGTGCTGACCGTCGCCGTCCACCTGTATGGCTATATCATAACCATGCCTTAATGCATACAGATACCCTGTCTGAACCGCCCCGCCAATTCCTAAATTTACAGGAAGGCTCACAACTTTTATATTATGCTCACGGCATACTTTTTCTGTATCATCTTTAGAACAGTCATTTATGACCAATATATCAAAATCCCCTTCGGCCTGTTTCAGATCTTTGAAAAGACCGGGGAGATTTTCAGCCTCGTTATAGGCGGGAATTATTACAAGTACTTTCATCAGCTTGCCTCAACCTTTCTGCTGTTTTTCCTGAAGAAAAAATCAAGAACAAACACAACCAAATGACTTGCTGCTGCCATTAAGAAAAATAGCATTATATAGGCAAATCTCGGATCCGGCACAAACATAAGCTGCAGAGCCAGAATACCAAGACCATATAAATAGAACCAGAATGCTCTGAGATTCTTTACTGAGTGCAGAATAACTCCAGGAACACCTAATATAAGGATAATACGGTGGATGATTAAATGCACTGTCTGGGTCGAGCCATGCATCTTAAGAAGGTAGGGTGTATCAAACATATACTTTGTCTTACCTATGGTAAACCATTTGAAATACAGCATTGGCTCAGTCCTGAATCCTTCAATTATCCTTTTAATGCCCCATTCCATCTGTTTGGCATTGTCCCCTCTTATGCTCTGGGGCACATCTTCAAAATAATTCATGAAATATGGGTATGTGCCGCCCAACAAGGGGTTTCCTGACGCCTCGGCAGTTATTATCAGTGAGCCCAGTGTGACAATATTCCGTATCCACCAGGGAAGCATAATCAGAATTAATCCTGCAAGCTGCAGCATAAAAAGCCTGCTCATGTTTCTTAAGCCAAGCCGGTTTTGGGATGAGCCTTTATTTATTTTATTTGTAATAAGACCGAATATAAAAGGAAGTATGAATAAAGGAAGAAGTGCAGGCCTTATAAGAACATGGCACCCGAAAACTATTCCTGTCAAGATATTTAAACTTGTTTTTCCGGTCTCTATGGCATTTACCAGAAGGCACAGATACAGCATAAATGTGAAAAAGGCCAGTGTTTCGGTCAGAAGATTCATACAGACAAAAATATATGTGGGATATATGGCTATGAACAAAGC
>JAAYMA010000040.1 GCA_012521615.1 Clostridiaceae bacterium
GAATTGAAACATTTTTCGGGCCGCTTCTTCAGACAGCCCGGCTTTCGTTTAGATCCTACCTATAAGGAATTGAAACTCGTAGTGTTGTTCCTGGTGGGTTATGCAATTTATGGTTTAGATCCTACCTATAAGGAATTGAAACGCCATTGCATCAAAGTCCTCAACTCAACGCCCAAAATTTAGATCCTACAGAATTGAAACTAAAAAATCGATAGGTTGTCTGGCTACGGACCAGAAGGTTTAAATCTACCTATAAGGAATTAAACTTCTAAACCTGTTCATTTTAGCTGACCGCACAAATTGTT
The DNA here is from genome assembly GCA_012521615.1 of Clostridiaceae bacterium. Taxonomy (GTDB): domain Bacteria; phylum Bacillota; class Clostridia; order DSM-8532; family DSM-8532; genus DTU059. The sequence goes on from JAAYMA010000040.1 coordinate 306, forward strand.
TTGTTCTTATTTATAAGCCATCTCTAACACTGAGAAAAAATAAAAAGGAGCTGCCGGAAAAAGTTATAGTATTAGGTAAACCATTCCTGTTTAAACACGTCTAATATAATAAGGTATAATATATTTGCACAACTTTCCCAGGGAGGATTGAAATATGTGGAAAAAAGCTCTCTCGTATATTCTTATACTTTCATTTTTTGTGTCAGTAATATGGTTTGCTAATCCCGTCACTCCTGCAGCTGCTTACTCAGAAAACTTTAAAGATGGGTTCTTAGTTACTCCGGAAAAAGAAGATGAAACGGGAGTTGCACTTGACAGCGGATTTATATTAACTTCAGAAATGGATTTGACCCTGGATTATGTCCGGGAAATAGTTTCTGTAAGAGATATTGAAGTTCTGAATATTACTCAAATAACAAACCGTAAGTTCCTGATAAAACCTGTCGAACCTCTGAAACAGAACAAAGTTTATTATATAGACATCAGGACAGCCAGCAACGACACTGTCACCTTCGCATTTCAGACAAAAAGAGACTTTGTAGTTCTTGGAACTCTTCCTGCCGATACTTCAAACAATGTCCCTCTTGACACCGGAATTGAAATATATTTTTCTTATCCTGATGTGGAAAATATAGAGAATTTCTTTGAAATTAGTCCTAAGGTTGAGGGTCGTTTTGAAAACTATGGATATACCACGGTTTTCATACCTGAAAACAAACTTCAACCTGAAACCATCTATGAGATAATAATTAAAAAAGGGCTTACAGCAGCAAACGGACTTGTTGCCCTTGAAAAAGACTATGTATTTGCTTTTGAAACCTCTCCTGATTCAAAGAGCACAGCCCATCCCTACCCGGGATATCTTTCTTTCTCAGATAACTGGAATGAGTTTGAGACAGGTGAAAAACCTGTAGTGCCTTTCAATATTCACTTGAACTCAAACCCTGAATCAGTAGATGTTAAGCTTACTGTTTTTGAATTTAAGACCATACATGAATTCATCAAGGCCATTAAGGAAAATGAAAAAGTACCTTCCTGGGCTGCCTATTCCCGGAGAAAAGCCATGGTTGATAGCTCAAACCTTGAAAAAGTTTTGGAGTTCAGCCAAAACTTCAATTTAAAAGTATGGCAGTCAAGAAATATGATGTTTCCGGAAGCTCTGCCCCATGGATTCTATCTATTGGAGCTGTCATGCGATGATATGAAAGCCCAGGCATTTATGCAGATTTCAGATATTTCAGCCTATACCATAAGCGACAAGGACCAAACCCTTATTTGGCTGAATGATATCAAAACCGGAAAAGTTGTTCCCAGCGCAAATATTTTTGATCATATAACCGAAAAGAGTGCAAAAACGGATAAAGACGGTATCGCTGTGCTTCCAACCGCTTTTGCGGATAATAACACTGAAGACTTTAGGCTGTTACTGTATGAGGTTACAACCTCAGACCAGAAGAAGAGCCTGATAAATGCAGGATACATTTATGGCCCTGCTTATATAGACAGCCCTTCGGGCGGGCTATACTGGCGGTACCTGCAGACAGACAGAACCCTGTATAAACCCTATGATACAGTTGAGTTCTGGGGATTTATAAAGAGCAGAACCGATGAAGCCACACCTCGCAAAGTAACTGTTGAGTTATTGCAGGGCGGCTATTATCCAATGAGAGGGGCAGGCTCATTCTTTATGCCATTTATGTCCAATTCTCTTGAAACCCTCACTCTGAATACGGAAAACGGCTTCTTTGAAGGAAGTCTTAAGCTTCCTGACCTTGACCCGGGTTCCTACAACCTGCAAGTAAAGGACGGGGATAAAGTAATTTCCAGCACCTATTTCAGTGTTGAGAATTATGTAAAACCCCAATACAAACTTGAAATATCAGGTAACAAAAATGCTGTCTTTACAGGCGAAGAAATTGTCTTTGAAATAAAAGCCTCTTTCTTTGAAGGAATTCCGGTTTCCAATATACCTGTAAGATACAGTATTTACGGGCACGGCAATACGAAGACCGAAACTGGTATTACCGATGAAAACGGTATATTAAAAGTTGAGTACACTCCGGAATATGTAGAATCAATGCAGGGACAGCATTATTACAACATAAATGTCAACGCTGAATTCCCTGAAACAGGCAGTATCACCGCCTCTTATGGTTTCAGAGTTTTTGCCAATGACATCGCATTCACCTCCAAAGGTGAAATTAAAGACGACAGGGGAATTGTTACTATTACAGTAAACGAAGTGGAACTTAATACTTTAAATGATGAGGATCCTCAAAATGATACCTATATTGGCAAGCCGATAAACAGCCAAAAATTATCTCTGTCCATTGAACATATAATCTGGGAGAAAATTGAGACAGGAACCGAGTATGATCCTATCAATAAGGTTGTGAGAAAGCTTTATGATTACAGGGAAAAATCCGTACCTGTGGCAAAGGCTTACCTTTTAACAGATAATAAAGGTGTTGCCCGCTTCCAGTTCAATGTTGTTTCTGAGAATGAAGGCTATTATGTCGTAAAAATCACGACACAGGACAGAAACGGACGCAACATGAAGGGTGAGACATGGATATACAATAATAATTTGGAAATCATCCAAACTCCTTCCTCCTACGAATATTATACTCTCAAACCCGACAAAGAGGCATACAGAGCCGATGAGCCTGTAAATGTCAAAGTACTGAAGAATAACGAAGAACCATTAAGAGATATGCGCACCCTCTTTGTTCAGGCACGAAACGGAATTCAAAGCTATACAGTCAAAGCCCAGCCTGAATTAACACAAACATTCCCGGAAAGCTTTGCACCCAATTATTATCTGCAGGGTATTGTGTTTAATGGAAAAGGTTATATCAATACCAGCACAAACATCCGTTATGATTACGAGGAAAAAAGAATAAATCTTGAAATAAAAACAGACAGGGAAAGTTACAAACCCGGTGATAATATTACATTAAGCATCGGAGCCACCGACATTGACGGCAGCCATGTTCCTGCTAAAGTCAATCTGTCCATGATAGATGAGGCTTTACTCAGCCTTTCTGATCAATATATTGATCCTCTTTCTGAACTGTACAGCTGGATTGGCAGCGGAATCATAAGGTCGACATACACAAGGCGCTCCAGCCGCGGTTCTATGGGAATGGAAACTGGCAATGCAGCAACCCAGGATATGGCTCCTGCTCCAGACCCGGTTGCCGGAGTAGCCGAAAAAGGTGCGGGTTCCCGCCAGATCCGCTCAGATTTCAGAGATACCGCATTATTCAAAACCATATCCCTTGATAAAGATGGATCCGGTGTCTTCACTTTCAGGCTGCCTGATAACATAACATCTTTCAGACTCACGGCAGCGGCTGTATCAGAGGATCTCCTTGCCGGATCTGAAACAGAGTCTGTGAAAGTATCCATGCCTTTCTTTATAAATGATGCAATGAGCCTTGACTATCTTGCAGGCGATAAGCCTTATATCGGTCTTGGCGCATATGGTGAGGAGCTGAAATCAGATCAGACCGTGACTTTTGAAGTTACAATCAATGAGTTACCTCAATACAAAGAAACGGCTGACGCTAAAGCATTTGAACGGGTCAATGTAAAACTTCCTGAATTAATGGAAGGAAGCTATACAATTACTGTTAAAGCGGTTTCAGAATCAGGTCTGACAGATGCGCTAAGCCGTACCATTAATGTACACTCCTCTTTCAGAACTGTTGAAAAAGCTGTTATAAAGAAATTGAAAGCCAACATGAAGCTCGAAGGAGGCAAGAGCGGATTAACAACTCTCATATTTGCTGATGCAGGAAGAGGCAGTCTGATAAATTCACTCCACAGACTTGCCTGGCAGTATGGAAACCGTCTGGATCAAAAGTTGACATCAAATTTTGCAAGAAACCTGCTTAAAGAAATTATCAACAATGAAGAATATAATATTGAGCTACTGGATATAAACTATCCGGATTATAAAACTAAAGACGGCGGCTACGGAATTCTTCCTTACGTAGACAGTGACTTAAGATTTACTGCTCTTGTTACACCGCTTTTAAAAGATAAAGTCGATAAAAACTCTCTTAAATTATATTTCTACAATGAGCTGTTGTCGGATAACAGCATTAAAGCTCCTGCACTCTTTGCCCTTGCAGAACTGGGTGAACCAGTGCTTGTAGAGTTGAACAGGGCCGCCGCAGTCCAGAACCTTAAACTTGATGATTACCTGTTCATTGCTCTGGCTTATGAAACAATGGGTGATATATCAAAAGCTCAGGACATTTACATTAATAAAATCAGACCTAACCTTGAGGCAAAAGCCCCATATATGCGCGTGAAAGCAGAAAACGGCGATGTTGATACAATCTACAGCCTTACAGCGCTTACAGCCGTACTTGCAGCAAGATTGGATAATCCTGATGCAGAAAGTCTCTATGAATATGTTGAGAACAACTGCTCCAAAACCCAATATACAGGTGTGGAAAAGGTATTGTACCTTGCAGAAATGAGCAAAAAACTATCCGATGAAAAAGCCAGCTTTGAATACAGTTTTGAGGCTGGTACCAGAAAAACAGCAGACATTTCAGATGGGCACTGCGAGGTTATAAAGATACCTTCAACTAAGATTGACACCTTAAAAATACTGAAAGTTAACGGGGATATAGATGTACTTTCACTTTATACCGCTCCATATACCGATGCTGCAGAAAATGACCCGCATATAACTGTTTCAAGAAAATACTTTAATGCCGCAACAGGGAAAGAGACAAATACATTTAAACCTAATGACATTGTTAAAGTTGAAATACATTACAATATAGACAAGGCTGCAATAGACAACATGTATGAAATAAGGGATTATGCCCCGGCAGGACTGAAACCGCTGTCAAATCCCTGGAGCTATGGTGTTGGTGAAAATCTCGGCTGCTGGTACCGGAATATCGAAGGTCAGGAAGTAACCTTTGTAGTCGGTAAAAACCAAAAAGAAATAAAACCCCTGGTCTATTACGCGAGGGTAGCAAGCCCCGGCGAATATATTGCCGAAGGCACAGTGGTGCAGGGCTCTACAGTGAAATCCAGCATGGTGACCCTTGAAAACTCCAGAATAATCATAGAACCTTGAAATTAAACTCTTTTAAATATGTTCCATGGAAATGTATCAGGCGGAGGGGATGAAAAAGTCATCCTCTCTTTTTTTACGGGATGTTCTATTGAAACTTCATATGACCATAGAGCCAAGTTTTCCTTATTTTTTGTTTTGTGACCATACTTTGCGTCACCATAAAGCGGTGTACCATTGTTGGCCATCTGAACACGTATCTGATGACTTCTGCCCGTTAATAAATCAACTTTTACCAGACTTAAGCCATCAATATATTCTATGACCTCATACTTCAAAATTGCTTCCTTTGCTCCCTTTGTAGACGGATCCACAACTTTTACGGTATTGGTTTCCCTGTCTTTTAAAAGAAAATCATTAAGCCGCCCCGTTAAATTATCCGGACAGCCGTTTACCACACATAAATAGGTCTTCCCCATCCTGTGTTCACGGATTTGGGCTGAAAGACGGGATGCTGCCTTGCTTGTCCTTGCAAAAACCATTACCCCTCCCACAGGTCTGTCAAGCCGGTGTACAAGGCCAAGAAAGACATTTCCGGGTTTATTGTACCTGACTTTAATATCAGCCTTAAGAAGATTTAGTAAATCCAAATTACCGCTCCTGTCCTGCTGAACAGGCATATTGGGCGGCTTTATAACTGAAAGCAAATGATTGTCTTCATACAGAATTTTTATATCCACAGCAAATACCCTATCAGTAATTTTGATGAATATAATTATATCATATAAAGACAAGTGACGGTTCCAGTGTCCTGACTTCTTTTACTGTCCGAACCTGATGGACAGGACACCGGAACCGTCTCCCTGATTTTTAATTACCTAAAATAAATGACTTATCAGTTCTGCCAGTTTTATTCCTGATTTCTGGAATAATTCAACTATACGGAATCTCACCTTAATATCCACATCTTTATCGGCAATATCAGCTATCAGGCGGTAATTAGGACCCAATTCCTTTTCAAGCTGGCTCATAGCCTGCTCATCCATTTTCAGGCTATGGGCATCAGCTACACAAAGAGGCGGAAACATTACACACCACCAGTTTTCACCCTCAGCTTCCCCCAATTCAATCCTTACTGCCTCATACATGCCTGCAGGAAGTGTTATATTTTCATACTCCTTGGTAGGAAAAGAGAACACTCCGTATTTTGCCTCTACCTTATGGTCTTTTCCGTTTTCTTTTATTATCCTTGATGCTACTTCTTCCAGTTCAGATAAATTATCTTTAAGGTATTGTACTGTCTGCTCCCTGGTTGCTCCTTCCGGATATTTCTCCTTCACATATTCAAGTATCCCATCTCTGACTTTAAGCTTTAAATCCTGATCCTCCAAAGTGTTGCTGTTGGCAACTATGTGCAATCTTACAACACTGTCGGCAATTTGTTTCTGTGTTACCCCGCTGTAGATAACACATAGAACCAAAACTGCAACAAACAATTTTGCTGCTGATGAAAGAAACTTTTTATTTATATTTATATTAAATCTCATCATAATCACCGTCCATTTTATTGTCATACTTCAATTATTCTCTTAAACCATTATTTCAATTCAACTGGCTTAATTTCCCATGGGATTATGATGGATTTATTTTATTCAGGCTCAATAACAGTTACATAATATTCATCATATGTCAATCCGCTTTCATAAATTTTTTCAGCAATGTCGCCCACATATCTCAAATGCCAGGGTTCATATTTGTATCCGGTAATATGTTCCTTATTTCTGGGATATCGTATTATAAAACCATATTTATGGGCATTTTTGCTATACCATTCAAATTCTTTTGTTTTTTCAACACTGTAATTATTTTTGATAACATCAACAGCAAGACCTGTGTGGTGCTCGCTATGCCCTCCCCTTGAGTTGAAATTGTCAACATCCTCAATTGACCTTCCGCTTCTTACAGCGTTATTCCAGATCCGATGCTGTGTCCGGATACTCCTGTAGGTGCCGTAAGCAGTAATTTTAAGTCCAAATTTCTTAGCATTTTCACACATCTTAATAAAAGCATCGGCCGCTTCCTTTCTGAGATATTGGGGACCGCGGCCTTCTGCACAATAGGAATGGTCAAGCCTTACAAGTTCAGGTTCAAAGTCATCGGGCAACTTATTATATTTATTAACCAGGACAGTTATACTATTGATGTTTTTTGCTATTTTAACGTTTTCATAAAAGTCATGGTCAAGACCTATATTTACATAAGTGATAACTTTTTCATAAGGCAAATCCGGATTATTCTTTTTATAGATTACATACCTGTCTGTATTTTCATCTTTAAAATAACTTAAATATTCATAGTTCTTTAATTCTTCCAATATTATTTCGTTTTCAGTTCTGATAATGGGTTCTTCAGAGCCTGTACCATTTTCATCATTATTTCCTTGCGCGTCCCCATTTTGTTCTGGTTTATCTTCCCCAGTCTGTACAGGAGATGTTTCAGAAGGCTGCACGGTTTTGTCATTCTCGGAAATCTCCTCACCTATCCCTGTCAAATCCGGAACGACAATTTCTGTGAAAAATGAAATAAGAACAACGTAGACTATGATACTGATGGCAAACATTAGAGTAATTATGTGCCATCTTTTCATAAATGAATTATCCCCCTTAACATTCTCATGAGTTTATTTAATATTAGTATCTGCAAATTAATTTAGTCGATGTTTGTTCAATGTTGGTAAATGATATGCAATAATATTCCGATATAATAATAGAGAGGGATGAGACATGAATATACCAAAGATATCTGATATACTTCATCAAAAAATAGCAGAAATTCAAAGCCGTATACCAGTTAAACTTAATATACCCATAAAACAAAAATCTTTAAGTTTTGAGTATACATTAAATGAGGCTTTGTCAAAAATAGATAACAAGGCACCTGTAATTGATTCTGAGCTTGTCGAAGGAAAAACAAAATCCAAAACAAAATATCCCCTGGTTTCAGGTTCTTACGAATCAGTATATCCAAGGCTGTCCCAAACCCAGATTCAGGAGCTTATGCCAAGAATAAATGCCGCCGTCGAGAAATTCTCGCAGGAATACGGAGTAGACCCGCTACTTATCAGGGCGGTCATCAAACAGGAATCAGGGTTCCAGCCTTTTGCACTTTCTACTTCAGGGGCAATGGGATTAATGCAGCTTATGCCCAAAACTGCGGAAGGTTTGGGTGTCTCAGATCCATATAATATCGAGGAAAATATAAGAGGCGGCACCAGGTATTTAGCCTATCAACTGGATACATTCAATGACATTAAACTCGCTCTGGCAGCATATAACGCCGGACCAAACGCTGTGCGGAAGTTCGGGGGTATACCCCCCTATGAACAGACCCAGAAATATGTAAAAAAAGTTTTAGACTACTATGATTTATACCGCACCCTGGAAGGCTGAACATTAGCCGTTATCCACACTTTCCACAGAGTTATCCACATGCAAAACGGACAATAATAAAGGTTTTTATGAATATTTCCACATTATTCACAGGCCATTATGTCCACTTCCGATTCTCAGTGAGGGTATGGCATTTAAAGTATAATCAGCAAACTCACCGGCAAGAAAAGAAAAATAACCGGAAGCTGCTATCATAGCTGCATTGTCAGTACACAGAACCGGAGGCGGATAAAGGGATATCATGCCGTTTTCGTTCGCTTTTTGGCTCATTGTTTCTCTAAGCAAAGAATTTGAAGCCACTCCGCCGGCCAGGCATATCTTTTCTATTTTATGCTCTTTGGCTGCAGAAATTGTGTAATCCACAAGAACATCTATAACCGCCTGCTGAAATGAGGCACAGATATCAGCAACCGGAATATCTTCACCTTTCTGGTTTAAATGATTAATATGATTTATAACTGCAGTTTTAAGCCCTGAAAAAGAAAAATCATAAGGATTGTCCTGAAATTTTACCCTGGGGAAATGTACAGCCCTTGGGTCTCCATCCTTTGCCCATTTGTCAATGGCAGGACCGCCGGGATAGCCCAAACCCAACACCCGGGCTATTTTGTCAAAAGCTTCTCCTGCAGCATCATCCCTTGTCCTGCCCAGAATTTCGAAACTTAAATAATCTTTTACAAGGACAATATGGCTGTGCCCTCCCGAAACTACAAGACAAACAAAAGGCGGCTCCAAGTCGGTGTGTGCAATATAATTTGCGGCTATATGGCCTTCTATATGATGCACGCTTATAAGAGGCTTGTTCAGTGCAGCAGCAATGGCTTTGGCTGCGGACACCCCAACAAGAAGAGCACCTACCAGACCGGGACCATGAGTTACTGCAATCCCGTCTATATCGTTAAGATCTGTGCCGGCTTTATCCAGTGCTGAATCAATAACAGGAAGGATCAGCTCAACATGCCTGCGGGATGCAATTTCCGGTACCACCCCGCCATATTCGGAATGCAGGTCTATCTGAGATGAAATTATATTTGACAGGACATTTCTGCCGTCAGTAACCACTGCAGCAGAGGTTTCGTCACAGCTTGTCTCTATTCCAAGAATTTTAACAGTCTTTTTGTTCATTTAAGTTCACCTTCATTTCAGCCAGCTCAGACTGTCTTTAAATAAAAGCTGAGCTAAAATAATAATCGTACCCAATGTAATTACATAATAGGAAAAATACTTAAGTTTTAGTTTCTTAACTGCCTTCAGCATTATTTTTATTGCAAAGAAACCTGTAATACCTGCAGCAATCATACCCGCCAATAAATTTATAGTACCGATACTTTCAAAAGATGCTGTATTTCCCTTTACAACATCAATTCCGTCCAGCAGAGCGGCTCCCAAAATAGGGGGTATGGACATTAAAAATGAAAAATCTGCAGCAAATCCTCTTTCAAGCCCCAATGCCAAAGAAGTAGTGATGGTCATACCTGAACGGGACACAGCAGGGAAAAGGGCAATTCCCTGTGCTGCGCCAATCATAAGAGAATCGGTGGTCTTTAATTCTTCAAGGCCTTTTTGTCCATTTCCAACCTTTTCAGAGAATAACAGTGCCAGACCTGTGAAAATGAACCCCGGACCCAGAACAACAGGATTTACGTATGTACTTTCTATCAGGTCCCCAAAAAGAAGGGTTAATACTACAGCCGGTATGGTGGCCGCCACAATCTGCAGAGGCAGCTTGGAAAAAGGACGTTTTATCATTTCAAATATCTTTTTCCAATATACGAATACCACTGCAAATAAAGTTGCAACATGAACAGCAACAGAAAATGTCAACACTGCTGCTTCATCCACACCCAACAATCTCTGAAAAAAAACCAGGTGTCCCGAGCTGCTTACAGGTAAAAACTCTGTAAGCCCCTGGATAACACCTAAAATAATGGCATCTATTAAACTCATAAAACTCCTCCATACAGGACATTGTCCTTCTTTTTCAAATCAACGCAATTTATCGATGTTTCATTTATATTCACTGAGTTTCCCTGTTATCCCGATTAATACCTGCAGCAGAGCAATGCACTACTCTGGAAGGAAGGCTTCTTCTACATACTTATTTGGTGCATTCCAGAATATCCATTCTTCATATCCTGCATCATATACTGCTTTAATCTGAGCCCTGTATTCTTCCACACCATAGTCCTTCCAATAGCCGTCAGGAAGGTAATCGGCTGTAAAACCCTGTATATATGTTCTTACATTAAGATTATATCCCTCTTTTTTCGCTATACGGTTTTTTCCCACAAGAAGAGTATTGTATACAACTTCATATGGTTTTAAATCAGGGTGGGTAAACATAACACCATTTATTGACTGACCAACACCATTTCCCATGGAGTATCCTTTAGGAGCGCTGTTGGCAAAGTGTGAAGGATATATCATAGGACAGATGTAGTCAAGGCTTCCGCCGATAGTTTCCAGAGTTTGTCCTATTTCACCGTAATCCTTAGAGGATATCATAGGCATTCCGAAAATATCAGCCGACAGAATTGTATCAGCTGGTAGGTTGTGTCTGACATAGCGGATGAAATCCTCTATATAATCGCTCCTGGATTTACCGGGCTCCAGTTTAAGTTCATAATCATACAGTGTTGTCTCAGGGAAACGGATATAGTCAAATTGTATTTCGTCAAACCCAAAGTTTACCGCTTCCTGACAAATAGCAAGAATATAATCCCAGGCCTCTTTTTTAGTGGCGTCAAGCCATCTTGAACCCTTGTTGAACACTTCCCCTGTTTTTGTCTTAATTGCAAGGTCAGGATTATACTTTGTGATTGTATTGTCTTTAAAAGTAACCAGGCGCGCTATCACGATAATATTGTTGTCATGCAGTTTTTTGGTCACTTCTCTTATATCAAAGCCCGGCGTATCTGCCTTTGCGGCATTTACCATTTCAAGTTCGGAATCATATAAAAGAATACCCGAATCGTTCTTTATATCTATAACATAAGCATTTATCTCGGTTTTGTTTGCAAGATCAATATAATGATCAAGGTTATTTTTAACTGAATTATGGTTTAAATACAGTGCCTTGACCGGTACATCAAGCTTTCGTGTACTGCGTCTGTCCTCTCCAGGTGAAGGTTCAGGTGTAGGTGTAGGTGTTGGAGTAGGAGTCGGTGTAGGTGTAGGGGTAGGCTCCGGAGTACCTGTTGGTGCAGCACTCGGTGTAGTAGTTGGTGTTGCCGTATCCTCCGGTGAAGGACTTACGGTTTCAGGCGGCTGAGGCACGTTCTCTTGCTGCGGTATAATTATTGCCACAAGCACAACTATGGATATCAAGCTTAACAATACAGCTATAAGCATGGTAGTGTTTTTTCTTTTGTCGCTTTTTCTGCTCATTAGTTTTTTCTCCTTGTGTATCTTATTCTTCGTATGCCTTTATTCAGTCATACCGAAATTTATTCTACCACAATAGACGTCAACTTTTAATCTTTGGTTTAGAAATTATGGCCATAATGTAACCAAATACTATTGCAGCAGTGATACCTACAGCCGCGGCCTCAATTCCTCCGGCTAAAGCACCAATTAATCCTGCCTCATTCACTTTTTTTATTACGCCTTTTGCCAGTGTGTTTCCAAAGCCTGTCAGAGGTACGGTTGCCCCCGCTCCTCCCCATTCAACCAAAGGCTGATACAAACCGAAAAAGCCCAATACAACTCCCGTAACAACATAACATACCATTATTCTTGCCGGTGTAAGTTTAGTAAGGTCAATCAGGAGTTGTCCGATTACACAAATGAGACCGCCTAATAAGAATGCTTTCAGAACTTCTATCATAGTCTCTCCCCTTTCTTATGCTTCGACACAAACTGCATGGGCAATCCCCGGTATACTTTCCCCCTGCTGAGTTCTTGTTGGACTTAACAGAGCGCCGGTAGCCACAAAAAGAATACGTTTCAGAAGTCCCTGGCTAAACTGGTCCAATATATACGTAGAAAACACAGAGGCACTGCATCCGCAGCCGCTTCCGCCGCACACCACATCCTGTTTTTCAAGGTCAAAAATCATGGTCCCGCAGTCATTGTGTTTGTCTTTCAGGTCAATATTATTTCTTTTTAAAAGTTCCCGGAGCATTGTACTTCCGAAACTGCCAAGATCCCCCGTAAGAATTAGATCATAATCATCGCAGCTGCGACCGGTATCCTTAAGATGGGCCAAAATTGTATCTGCTGCCGCAGGCGCCATAGCTGCACCCATATTATTGGCATCTTTTATTCCTTCATCAAGAATTTTCCCTGGAGTTACACAGGTAATTCTGGGACCCTGTCCCTCTGTTCCCAATATTACAGCACCTGCACCCGTTACAGTCCATTGGGATGTAGGAGTTCTTTGTGAACCATATTCCAGGGGAAATCTGAATTGTCTTTCAGCAGAACAAAAATGACTTGAAGCTGCACAAACAACATTGTCTGCCGCACCACTGTCAATCAACAGAGATCCAAGTATCAACGCCTCACTCATGGTAGAGCATGCTCCAAACAGCCCGAAATACGGAACATCAGCATCGCGGAAAGCATAACTTGCTGCAGTACACTGATTCAACAGATCACCTGAAAGTACAAAGTTTATATCAGTTGCAGCCTTGCCGCTTTTTTCAAGGACTTTAAAATAAGTATCTCTTAAAATTCTGGATTCGGCAGCCTCAAAAGTTTTTTCACCCGCATACTCGTCATCGATAATATCATCAAAATAACGGGCCAAAGGGCCGTCCCCTTCCTTTTTACCCACTATGGCCGCACCTGCAAGGACATAAACCTGCTGATCAAGCAGGTATGTTTGAGAACCTAATTTTTGGGCCAATTATATCACCTGCTTCCAGATAAAATAAACAATTCCTGCAATAACAGAGGCGAATATACCGTATACAAGAACCGGACCTGCAATCAAAAACATTTTTGCACCCACCCCCATAATGTAGCCTTCTTTCTTATACTCCATTGCAGGAGACACTATTGAATTGGAAAAGCCTGTAATCGGCACTAAAGCCCCTGCTCCGCCAAATTTGCTTATATTATCGTAAAGATTAATGCCTGTCAGAAAAGCTCCCAAAAAAATCATTACTACACTTGTAACAGCTGCCTGGGTTTCTTTGTCAGCACCAAGATTTTCGACTGTCATCATTACCACTTGCCCTATTGAGCAAATAATGCCGCCTGTGAGAAATGCAGCAAAAATATTTCTGACTATTTTGGAACCCGGGGCTTTTTTATCGACCAGTTTTTGATATTCATGTTTACTTAGTGTTTTTTTCATATCCGGTTGGGGTACTTTACCCTGCCTCCTTTCTGAAAAATTTGTGTCAGCTATGTTTTATTTAACAAAGCTTCTCTGCTCGTAATTAAGCACATATGTTCCTCTTGTGTGTTCCTTGTTCTTACCCTTTATGAAGAAAAAATAAAAAGCGGTGGAAAGCAACGCAACCAATAGAAGAATGCCCAGGGCCAAATAAACAGGTTTTATTTTACGCTTGATTTTTGCCATAAAAAAACACCCCGCATGATGAAAACTTCTTTATTTCTTATGTTTTCATCTCTACGGGGTTTTTATTCTTGACCGGTTTCTTCCATTTTTACAGAAAAAGCCTGATTTCAGCCACGCAAATTTGCGTTGTATTTAATTTCCTTTCAATAAATTGCCGTTTGCCCTCTCAAGCTGAGGTATCTGGGTAATTATCATTGAAATTTTGTCGTTTTCGCATGTTGCGTGTATGAAACTTCCATCCCCTATCCTTCCTGCAAGATAGAGTTCTGAAAGCTCATCCTCTATATACCTCTGAATAGTTTTCCTTAAAGGTCTTGCACCATATTTGATATCATAGCCCTTTTCAAGAAGGAAAGCTTTTGCTTTATCATCAAAAGTTATGGTCATACCTTTTTCTTTAACATCGCGGACAACTTCATCCAGCATCAAATTGAGTATTTTACTCAATTGATCACGATTAAGTTCTTCAAATACTATAATTTCATCCACGCGGTTCAAAAATTCAGGTCTGAAAATTTCCCTGACAGCTTTTTTAACTTTTTCTTCAAGAGCCTCGTAACCGTCCCTGTTAAAACCAATACCGCTGGTTCTTTGGTCAGTACCTGCGTTGGACGTCATGATAAGGATGGTGTTTTCAAAATTTACAGTACGGCCCTGACTGTCAGTAAGCCTTCCATCCTCCATTATTTGAAGAAGCATATTAAAGACATCAGGATGGGCCTTTTCTATCTCATCCAGCAGAATTACAGAATAGGGTTTTCTTCTGACCTTTTCTGTAAGCTGGCCACCTTCATCGTATCCTACATATCCGGGAGGCGCACCAATGAGTTTGGAAACTGTATGCTTTTCCATATACTCGGACATATCAAGTCTGATCATTGCATCTTCATCGCCAAACAATTCTTCTGTGAGTGCTTTTGCAAGTTCTGTCTTACCTACTCCTGTAGGACCGACAAATATGAAGCTGGCCGGTCTTTTTCTTCTTCTGAAATTGGATCTTGAACGCCTGATAGCACGTGCAAGACTTTGGACACCTTTTTCCTGTCCAATTACACGTCTATGAAGCCTTTCCTCAAGCTGCAAAAGCTTTGAAGCCTCTGTTTCAGTCACCTTTTGAACGGGTATACCCGTCCAGCTCTCAATAACATGGGCAATATCGTCCACAGTAACATCCAGTAAGCCTACTTCTTCCTCCAGTTTACTTATCTGCTCCTGGAGCCGGCATTCTTCAACTTTAAAATCAGCGGCCTTCTTATAATCATCTTCCAGGGCTGCCTGCTCTTTCAATTCCTGAATTTCTTTAAGTCTTTCCTTTAATTTTGCAAGCTCTACCGAGCCATGGTTCTTCAGATTTACCCGTGAACCTGCTTCATCTATAACATCTATGGCCTTATCGGGCAGGAAACGATCGTGTATATATCTGGAAGATAATTTTACAGCCGTTTCTATTACTTCATCAGTAAGACGTACCTGATGGAAATCTTCGTAATAATCCCGTATTCCCTTTAATATTTCTATACTTTCTTCCTCAGTAGGCTCATTTACCATAACAGGCTGGAATCTTCTCTCCAGGGCAGAGTCCTTTTCAATATGCTTGCGATAATCTTCCAGGGTTGTAGCACCTATAACCTGTATTTCGCCTCGTGCCAAAGCAGGTTTCAGAATATTTGCAGCATTCATGGCACCGCCCTCTGCTTCACCTGCGCCTACAATGTTGTGAACCTCATCAATGACAAGAATAATATTTTTCTGGCTCTTTGCTTCATCTATTATAGCCTTCATTCTTGCCTCAAACTGGCCTCTGAATTGGGTACCTGCAACAATTGCGGCAAGGTCCAGTAAATATATTTCCTTGTTCAATAATTTTGCCGGAACCTTTTTTTCCACAATACGGACGGCCAGACCTTCGGCAATGGCTGTCTTTCCCACACCGGGTTCGCCAATAAGTATGGGATTATTCTTTGTTCTCCGGTTCAAAATCTGGATGACACGTTCTATTTCCTTGTCACGGCCAATTATCCGGTCAATTTCTCCGGCTTTTGCCTTTTCATTGAGATTGGTGCCAAAATTATTGAGGTTCCTTCTGCCCGATTTGGCAGGTCTGCGCTTGTTACTTTTTTCCTGGTTTGGCTGAGCCTCATGGGTTGAATTCCTACTGGATCCTCCGAAATTTGAAAAGGCATTGTTTATAAACCTGATCATAGAATTCATGTCATTATCAGATTCATTCTTGCTGTTTTTTATATCATCGGAACTACCCGAAGGCAGTGCCTGCATTAACTCATCCATGCTCATATCTCCAAACATCTCTGCCATTTGATTGCTGAGGTTTTCCAAATCGTCCTGAGTCATGCCTGTCTGAGCAATCATCTGCTGCAGAGGAGCTAATCCCTGCTTTTGAGCACAGGTCATACAAAGTCCCATTGGTTCTGCTTTTCCATCTATAACACGGGTAATAAAAATTACCGCAACATTCTCCTTACAAACGGTACATTTGATCATTAATTTTCATCCCCTCCTTTTTTAAATTATAACACATGCACCAGGTCATAACAATAAAAGACTTTGTCCTTCCCTTACCTTTAAATTCTAAAAAGATTTACCGTTAATAATATAATTATGATATCAACTCAATTTTTTCATTACGGTAATCATATTTCCTGACGGGTTAAATTCCATACAATCACACAAATTCTGTACAATAAATAAACCCCTGCCCGTCTCATCAATTGTCATTGGGTCACAGTCAGAAAGTTTGTTTAATTTAAGATTCCTAATACTGCGGTAATCAAAGCCTCCGCCCTGATCCTTGACGGTAATGCCTATAGAATTATTTTCAATCCAGACATTAATACTTATCTTTTTCTTATTGTCATAGTCATTTCCGTGTTTTATGGCATTCTGCAGAAGCTCGCTCAAAATAACCTTTACATCAAAGCATTGTTCCTTATCTATTTTGAAGTTCAACCTGATAATCTCCAAAATTCTGTTAACTTCTTTCGAAGCCTCATAAGCATCGCTTTCGATTGTTTCACTATAGATTTCTCTGCTTCTGCCTGCGTTATTGTTGGTACTCATTCACTGATACCCTCCATCAGCATCCACAACATGGAAAATTGAAGCTCTACTAAATATATACCCCCAATCACTTTTTGAGTA
>JAAYMA010000004.1 GCA_012521615.1 Clostridiaceae bacterium
TCCGAAGATCTGATAAATGTGGGTGCCTATGTCAAGGGAAGCAATCCTGAAATTGACAGGGCAATTGAACTTAATCCTTCCATCAATGATTATTTAACACAGCGTGTCAATGAAAGTTTTAACTTTGAAGATACAATAAAGCTGCTCGAAAAGGCAGTAACCATTTCTGCAGAGTAAAATAAGCGAGGTACATAATGGCCAGATTTGTATTCAGGCTTCAGTCTTTTTTAAATCTTAAAGAACAACTCGAAAAAAATGTAAAAAACGAATTAGGGGTTGCCAACCAAAAACTTCAGCAGGAAAAAATAAAACTCCGCAGAATTAAGGAGGATATTGACACTTACTCTGACAAATTCAGGTCTGCCTGCACGGGTTCAATCGAGCCGGAAAAAATTAAAGAATTAAAGATTTACCTTGAGCATCTTTATAACAATGAACAGAAACAGAAGCTCAATGTTAAGAGAGAGCAGCAAAATGTCGATAAAATAAGAGAAAAGCTCATCAGCATTATGCGTGATAAAAAAGTACTGGAAAACCTCAGGGAAAAGAATTTTCAGGAGTTTTTATCAGAACTGGAAAAGGGCGAACAGCTGCTTGCAGATGAGCTTGTAAGTTATAAAGAAGCCACCAGAGAAAAAGCATAGACCTTTAAGGAGTAAATTCATGGCAGATAAAGCAATATTAAATAAACAAACATCAGCATCCAATGAATTGAACCGGGGCAAAAAACATGGAGCTTTTTTGCATTCGGTTATTGTTGTTCTTATAGCTATTCTTGTAGTGTTACTGATTTTCTTTGGAGTTTTCTATTTTGCTGTCAAGAATAATGTCAACGGGCTTGCAGATACATTGCAGCCCTATCTTGTAAACCGTCCGTTATTAAGGCTGGTATTGCCGGAAAAAGCCTTGCCTCAGGATCCGGATGATCCAAAATATCTTTCAGAGAAGGAAATCATAAAAAAATATGATGAGTACCGTTCCAAAGTGCAGGAACTTAACATGGAGCTGGAAGCTGCCAATAATACTATTTCAGAGCTAAGAAAAGAGATGGAAAATTACGCTGATATAGAGGAAAAAATCCAGGAAAACAAGATGCTTCTGGAGTCCATCACCCAGGAAAATTCCAGACTCGAAGAAAATATACAGATGTTTTCTGAACTGCTTGCAAAAGGTGATACCGAAGGATTTAAAGAATATTTCAGAAAAATAGACAAGGCTACAGCCGAAGCTATTTATGAAAAGATACTCATAGAAGACGGTAAATTAGAGGATAAAAAACAGCTTGCCAAATCTTTTGAAGAAATGGTGCCAAGAAGTGCAGCCGGTATTCTGACCGAAATGTATAACAAGGATAAGGAGAAAGCGGCTGATATATTTGAAGGTATGGATAATGGTCCACGTGCCCTGATACTTCAGGAAATGGATACCAATATAGCCGCTGAAATTACATTGATGCTTTCCGACAGAAAATTAGGTCGGTATAGCATAGATTAAAATAATTTAAAATGTGAAAAGGAGGTGAAAAGATGCAAAGAATTGCTGGAAGTTATCTGTTGGCCAGTCCCCGATTTTCAGAAAACTTAAGCAGTGCTCCGGCAGGAAAAGATCAGGGGCTTTCTTTCGCGGATATTTTCAGCCATTGCATTAATACCGGTAATCCTCAAAGGATTAAAACAGGGAATATGGCTGAAAAACCGATGCTTTCCAGAACTGTTTTGAATCATCAAAATACTCTGGCTGCAAAACAGCAGACCGCTGTGAAAGAAAGAACATCATCCGGTAATGATGATGGATGCAAAGCTCTGGATTTTGATGAAGACAGAGAAACTTGCAAAGCATCAAAAGAAAACAGCTCCGAAAATCCGGCAATGGAAGTTCTTCAGGATATCCTCGCGCTTCTTGATTTATATCTGAATAACGAGGAAATATCCGGGGAAGTATCCACAGAGGCAGACAAGGAAATCATCGGAAAGATTTTCCGGGAGAATGGGGAAAGCGGGCCGACAGAAGCTTTAAAGCAGCTTTTACAGGAAAGACTCATTGAGCTTGACGGCCTTATTGAAAATCTGGATGATAATGGCCTCAGGATGGAAGTTGAAGAAGTCTTGCTAAAATTCAGACATGTTCTGGGAGAAGCCTCTGAATTGTTCTCTGAAGTCCAGATAGAATTCGAGGTTTCAAATAATGAGTTAAACCATGAAGAAGTTTTTGCCCAATTAAAAGCTCAATGCATTAAGCTCATTGACAAGCTTAATAAACCTGAGACATCAGGTACAGATGATATGCTGACAGAAGACATTGCTGATACAATTGTTGCAGGTGCAGAGGCAGATTTAAAGGTTGCTGAAAACACTTCAGGCGACAGTAAAGAGGAAACAGCCGGGATTTTTAAAAGAGATCCGGAGGAAAGTAAAATCAACCGTAAAACTGCTGCCGGAAAAGATGAAGGTAACTTCAACAAAGCAATAACAGAGCAGAATATATCTGAAAACCTGGAAGCTGAAGATATGCTACAAATGAATTTTTCAGCAGCCCAGGACTATAAAGTTTCGTCGGCTCAAGAGTCAAAAACACAAGTCCAATTTGCCGGCATAAGGGAACCCATTGAGCAGTCGGTAACCAATCAGGTTATGACAAAGGTAAAGATCATGGCCGGCGAAGGCAGGCAGGAAATGGAGATGGAACTGAAACCTGAGACTTTAGGCAAATTATCTATGAGAATTATTCACGAGAAAGGTGAAATTCTTGCAAAGATTACAGCTGAAAGTGAGCGGGTCAAGCAAATCCTCGAGTCCAACATGCAGATGCTGAAAGATTCGTTGGAGGAAAATGGTTTCTCAGTTCAGAGCCTTTCAGTATCAGTAGGCAATGAGAAAGAGGAACAGGCTGGGGATGGCAGATTTGAATCAGACAGACCAGGCAGCAAAATAAAGGTTTCAGGCCAAAATCATATTAACTTAAAAGAAGTGGAAGCACCATATACCTCAGGCTCATTAAACTACCTGTATTCGGATTCACAAATTGATCTTACTGCTTAATAAATGCTGTATACAGAAAGGAAGGTGAGAATATGCCCGAAGTTGCAGGAGTAAAACAGATGACTATAGACCAGATTATAGCATCACAGACTACAAGTACAAAAGAAACCCGAAATACCGGAGAGTTGGGAAAAAATGATTTTCTCCAGCTTCTCATAACTCAGGTTCAGCATCAGGATCCGTTAAACCCGAGCACAGACACCGAGTTCATTGCTCAGCTTGCCCAATTCAGTGCCCTGGAACAGATGCAGAATTTGAACAGAACGTTTTCATATACCATGGGGTTTGAGATGATGGGGAAATTTGCCATGGGCGAGGTAGAAGACCAAGCCACAGGCGGAGTAAAATATGTCAGCGGTATTGTGGAATCGGTCCGTGTTATGAATGGTCAGATCTATGCAGTAATTGGAGACGATGACGTTCCTATTGATAAGATAACTCATGTGTCCGAAATAAATCTGGGCAATGCAGGAGCAGTAACTGATTACAGCGGTATCATCGGTATGTTGGGCAAAGCCAGAATAACGAACAGTGATGGCGAAACATCGGTCATCCGGGGACTTATTGCCTCAATAGAAAAAGAGAGTGACGGTATTTTCGCCAAATTGGATGAAGTGGATATAGTGCCTCACAGGCTCGATCTTGAAGGTTTGGAAAACGAGGAAGAATATGTCAAGGCAATGGCAAATAAGGAAGTCACTCTGAAGTATGAAGATGAGACAACGGGCACAGTTCATACCATAACAGGTATACTTGTCGACGGTTATAAAACTGAAGATGGTGAGTTGCACCTGATCCTGAACAATGTAAAGGTGCCGGCAAGCAGTATATTCTCAGCCCAAAAAGTAGATTTACTGACTACTGAACAGCTGCTGCTGAATCAGATACTTAAGGAATTACAAAAGCTGAATGGTTCAAACAATGAGGAAGATTCAGGTGAAGATTCTGATGACAGCCATCCGGCAGAAGTGTAAAGGGGTGCATGAGAATGAATATAAATAGCAGACCCGTTACAAGTATACATCAGATTGCAGCCCGGAAAAATGCTTCAGTTAAAACGCCTGTAAAAGACAGTTCTGAGTTTGCGGCAATACTGAATCAAAAACTGTCAGAAAGCAGGGATGTAAAATTGTCCAAGCATGCGGCCATGAGACTGGAGTCAAGAAATATCAGCCTGTCAGGCGAGCAGTATGAGAAACTGAAGGACGCCGTGGATATGGCCCAGTCCAAGGGGATAAAAGATACCCTGGTATTAATGGACAATGTTGCATTTGTTGTAAACGTCAATGCCAGGACTGTTATAACAGCAGTCGGGCAGGGAGATCTGAAAGATAATGTTTTCACTAATATTGACGGAGCTGTAATTGCCCGATAAAAAAATAATAATAAAACAGCCGGACCCACCCGGGAGGCTGTTCGTTCCTGAACGACAGACGGAACGAAAACTTTTGGGAGGTTGATTCATTTATGATGATGTCAATGTTCGCCAGTGTGTCTGGTCTTAAAGCACATCAGACAAAAATGGACGTTATAGGTAACAATATTGCCAATGTCAACACTGTTGGATTTAAAGCAAGCCGTACTACATTCCAGGAAATTTTTTCACAGACTTTGGCTTCAGCCAGTTCACCTGATCTCTTATCAGGACGTGGAGGTACCAACCCGCTTCAAATCGGGCTTGGTATGAACGTGGATGCCATCGATATCCAGATGGGCAGGGGCAGTGTTCAAAGAACTGAAAGTCCTACAGACCTTTCTATAGAAGGTGAAGGATTCTTTATAGTCAGGAGCGGAAATGAAGGATCATACCACTTTACCAGAGCAGGTAACTTCACCATTGACAAATTGGGTAATCTGGTAACAGCTTCCGGCCAGAATGTCTATGGCTGGATGAAATACGAATACACCAACAACGGATATGAATTTGATACTCAGGAACCGCTCCGTCCCATTAACCTTTACAATGATATCTACAATATGAACAAGCGCATAATTGCAGCTCAGGTAACTACTGAAGCCGTACTTGCAGGAAACCTGGATGCTACCAAACCTGCAGTAGGAGGACATACCGGTAATGAAGTAGGTTCCGCTAACCTGAGCAATATTCCTGACGGAGATGGCGACGGGATTCCTGATCCTGCTGACGGCAGCTCGAACTTAGAGCCCCATTTTATGGTGCCCATAACCGTATACGATAAGCTCGGAAACGAATACAAGATAACTGTTAAGCTCTGGAAGAACTTTGTTGATACTTCAGGAGACAGTCCGGTAACTTCATGGTACTATGTAGTTGATGGCGGTCCTAATTCTACTACCGCAGCCAATGGATATTTAAAATTTGATTCGTCCGGAAGAATCATCACCAACGATCCAGATGCTGATTTTGATGTAAGGAAGACAATAACTGTTCAGCCCAATGCGGCAACCGGTGCTGACGAATTCGATTTTGAGCTTAATTTCGAGCAGCTTACGATGTACTCCGACGATTCATCAGTAAAAGCCACCAGAGTTGACGGTTATCCACCGGGTACACTTGTTACTTTCAGTATCGGTGGAGACGGAGTTATAACCGGAGTATATGACAATGGCCGTCAGCAGCCGCTGGGTCAGATTGCCCTGGCTACCTTTGAAAATCCTGCCGGTCTTATGAAGGTTGGGGCAAATCAGTTTGCACAGACCACAAACTCCGGTGATTTTACAGCCGGAAAGATACCTGGAAGAGACGGAGCCGGTGTGCTTATTCCCGGTACTCTTGAAATGTCAAATGTTGACCTTGCCAAGCAGTTTACTGAAATGATCATCACTCAGAGGGGTTTCCAGGCAAATAGCCGTGTTATGATAACATCCGACGAAATCCTTCAGGAACTTTCAAATCTTAAGCGTTAAAATGGCTTTAAGGGCAGGAATTAAGCCTGCCCTTAAGCTTTAACAAAAAGGGAGAGGGGACGATTCTGTGTCCTGCCTTCTTCTGTCTGGATCCTGCCGGAGGGGACACAGAACCGTCTTCTGTCTGTCAGGGCGAAATTTCTTTGGAGGATTTAAAATGATCACCGTTACAAGATTCAATAGATCCAGGTTTGTTATAAATGCTGACTGGATCGAAACAATAGAATCCACACCTGATACAGTCATAACTCTTACAAACGGTAAGAAGTTTGTTGTATCTGAAACAGTTGAAGAAGTGGTAGATTTAGTAATAAAATATAAGCAAAAGATATTCTTTCTTGACAGATTAATTAATACAAACACTCAAAATGACGATAATTGATATAGAATGTAACTTTATGAATGGGAAGTGGAACTCTTGCAAGGAAAAACTTTGTATACAATTTTACTGTCTATTATTGCTGTATTAACACTTGCATTGGCAGTACTTATAATTGTACTGTTTACATTCAATGCCAATATTGAAAAGGGCATGCAGACAGCAAATAATGCAGTCCAGCGAATTGTACCGCCTTCGGAGCAAGCCGAGTTCAAGCTGTATGGAAATTCAAATGATTCGTCCACCGATGCTGTGTTCAATATTAAGAGCACTTCACAGCACCCAAACAGCTTTATTATGGCCTCGGTATCTATAATATATGACGGCGGCAAAAAAAATAAGCTACTTGAGGAACGGCAAGACCTAATAGAAAGGGTATATTTAAGTCAGCTCAAGGAAGCCACCATTGAATATTTCAGAAATCAGACCTTTGAGGAGCTTCAGGCTTCAGATTCAATGAAAATTGCCAGGGAAGAATTGAAAGAGATTTATAATGATATTGTCAGCAACCAGGGAACTGAAGAACGATTTATCATCAAAGTAGTATTCGATAAATGGATATTACAGTAGTTAACAGGAGGAACTAAAGTGGGAGATATACTGTCCCAGAATGAAATAGATATGCTCTTGCAGCAGCTCAGTGCCGGAGAGCTTGATGTCGGGAAAATCAAAAAGGAGTCTTCAGAAAAGAAGATACGTGTTCATGATTTCAGGCGCCCCAGTAAATTCGCCAAGGATCATATCCGTACTCTTCAAATCATCCATGAGAATTATGCAAGACTTTTAACCAACTTCCTGTCTGGATATCTGAGGACTTTGGTGCAGGTTGATGTGCAGACAGTTCAGGCTCTGCAGTATTCCGAGTTTACCAATTCTATTGCCAACCCGGCGGTACTGGGCATTGTCAATTTTAACCCGCTGCCCGGATCTGTGATTATTGAAATAAATCCTGTCATTGCTTACTCACTGATAGAAAGAATATTGGGCGGAAGGGGTTATGGCGTAGAGAAAGTCAGAGGTTTTACAGAGATAGAAATTGCTATTTTAATGAGACTGATCTCTCAAATGCTCAACATAATCAAAGAGCCGTGGGAAAATGTTGTAGAAGCACGTCCCGTATTGGACAGGATAGAGACAAATGCTCAATTTGCTCAGGTTATGTCACCTAATGAAATGGTTGCACTTGTAACATTTACTGCTAAAATAGGAGACGTGGAAGGCTTACTGAACCTCTGTATACCTCATATGACAGTCGAGCCTGTACTTGAAAAACTCTCGACCAGATTGTGGTTTTCATTGATAGAAAAAGAAACTACTGAAGAGGGAAGAAAATTATTAAAATCCAAGGTAGAAGAAACTAAGATACCGGTAACAGCCGTTTTAGGCAGGACAACCATTTCGGTTAATGATTTCTTGTCTCTTCAGGAAGGCGATGTTCTTACTCTTAATACAGATATAGACGGAAAGGTAGAAGTTTTGGTAGGTGACATATTAAAATTTCTGGGAATTCCGGGTGTTCGTAATAAAAAGCTATCAGTAAAGATTACCGACGTTGTAAAGGAGGAAGAATAGATGGGCGATATGTTGTCCCAGGCTGAAATAGATGCTCTTTTAAAAGGTAGTGATCCGTCAGAAGATGCCGGTGAAACCCAGCAAGTCAGTGAAGATTATCTTGAAGATGGCACAGTGGAGATAGTGGAACAGCTGACTGAAAAAGAAAAGGATGCATTGGGAGAAATCGGGAATATAAGCATGGGCACGTCAGCTACCACGCTTTATGCATTACTTGGTCAGAAAGTTATGATTACAACGCCTAAAGTCCAGGAAACCACCTGGGAGCAGCTGGGCAAAATGTTTGTAAAGCCCTATGTGGCTGTTAGAGTCCAGTATACCGAGGGGCTGGAAGGTCTGAACCTGTTAATTCTTAAAGAAGAGGACGTAAAGGTCATTACCGACCTTATGATGGGCGGAGATGGTCATGTGGAAGGCGAATTGACGGAGCTTCATATGAGTGCCATTGGTGAAGCCATGAACCAGATGGTTGGTTCAGCCGCTACTTCACTGTCCTCCATGTTTGAAAAACGAGTGGATATTTCACCGCCCGATACCACTTTGATAGATTCCGGTTCCGATATAGACCGAATTCGTATTGATAATAAATCCAATGTTGTCGCTGTAAGATTTTCTCTGCAGGTAGGAGATTTAATAGACAGTGAAATTATGCAGATTTTGCCCATAGATTTTGCCAGGGAAATGGTTAAAAATCTGTACGCACACAATCAGGTACCTGATCCGGAGCTGAATTCCGGAGAAATACCCGAAATGTCCGAAGGTTTACAGCAGACAGCAGTAAATCAACAGTACCAGCAGCCATCAGACGGCCAGTTCA
>JAAYMA010000041.1 GCA_012521615.1 Clostridiaceae bacterium
ACATATTTGTTACTAATTAGTGTAAAGTAAACTATCTGAAATCCCTCGAAACGCAGATGTTTTCTGATCTGACTGACTCTGTGGAATTTACTTTTACAAACCGGAGTTTACTTTTTCAATTGACCTAATACAAAATAATTCTTCTGAAAAGTTTCCACGCAGTTATTTATTCTTTCCATATAATTGAATTTAATAATATGTCCCGGTCAAATATATTTTTTTATAGTTATGAAAATCCTGTTCTTTTTCGAGACAGCACCGATACTTTCCAGAACTATTCGCCCTTTTCCCCTCAAAGTAATGGTTTGCCCCTCTTCAACAGTCTTAGAGACATTATTGCATTCTTCATACTGGAGATATACCTTGCCTGCCTTAATACAATCAGCCGCCAGAGAACGAGATATATTAAATCCTTCAGCCACAATGGCATCCAATCTCAACGATGCTACAGTGGTGGTTTTCTCTGTTGTTTTCACAGCGGGTACAGTGAGTTTACTCAAAGGAGCGGTCTTTACATCAACCCGAAGACGCCCCGCCTGAGTTAAATTATTTTCAATAAAAGCTGCCATATCTGAAAGCAAAACAACCTGTGTATACTCATCATGGACAAGAATATCCCCAAGTGTTTCACGCTTAATACCTAAATTCATTATTGCACCTAAAAAATCCCTGTGGGTCAATTCCCTGGAATACCGGTTTTTTTTGTAGCTTATTTCAACCAACGAAACCGGATAAGATGGATCGTTCCTTACAGCTTCCAGAGTTTCTGCCTCTGTACTGCCTGTGAGATATTCGGGCACGAAGGCAACAACGACCCTTTCTGCATCCTTGTAGCCACCATCAAAAACATATTTTACACCAAGCTCATTAAGAACCTTCTTTGCAACAGATCTCTGGTGCGGATCTATAAAGTGAGTATAAGTTATATATCCTTTTAATGATTGATTTGCCTTATCCACCAATCTTCTTACAAAAAGTTTATCTTCTTCAGTCCGTGCAAAACTGAGCAGCTTTTCTTTATCAATACCTGTCAAGACAATTACTCCTGTTAGATTTCTTTGAAATATGAAAACAGCTCTCTGCATAAAGCTGGAGCTGTTTATCAGTCACATGTATATCAGAACTCAAAGCTTTATACCCTGTCTTTCATATCAAGGAGCTTGCGTTTAAGCTCATCTTCCATGGTTCTGAGCTCTGCTTCAGCCTGAAGTCTTTTCTGGCGCCCTTCCTGCGAAATAGCAAGGGTTTCTTCCAGGGTCTCGATAAGATCCTGATTAACCTTTTTAAGTGTTTCAATATCAACAATACCCCGTTCATTTTCACGGGCAATCTCTATGGAACTGACCTTGAGCATTTCGGAATTACGGGCTAAAAGCTCATTGGTCGTATTTGTAACATCTCTTTGGAGTTTCAACGCAGCTTGTTGGCGAAGCATTGTAATTGCAATGGCAATCTGATTTTTCCAAAGTGGTATTGTATTCATAATGGAACTTTGGATTTTTTCAACCAAAGTCTGGTCATTATTTTGAATAAGCCTTATTTGCGGTGCAGTCTGAATAGCAATCATACGGCTCAGTTTCAGATCATGAATCTTCTTTTCAAAACGGGATATAAGTTCCGCCATATCCTTGACTTTTTGTGCATCCACCGGATCCCCGGACTTGGTTGCTTTTTCTTTAAGCTGGGGCAGTACCTTGTCGTTCAGTTCCTTTAACTTGAGTGAGCCCGCCATAATATACATGTCCAGCTGGTGAAGATACTCAAGATTTTTTTCATACATGATATCCAGGGTTGTAATATCACGTATCAGCTGGAGCTTTGCCCTGTCAAGCTGGTCGATTATTTTTTCTATTTGAACGCTTATTTTATCATATCGGGATATAAACTTTTGTGCTTCCCTTTTGAAACCCCCAAATAGTCTGGAAAACCTTTTTTGGCCGGGATCCAGATTATCTATATTGACATCCTGGACCTTTGACAACAGATCATTGAGAATATTGCCAACCTCGCCGCTATCTTTGGCCCTTATTTGATCCAATATGGCATCAGAAAATTTGGATATATCACTTTGTGCCAGACCGCCGTACTGGATGACACTTTGAGAATCCGTTATATCAATCTGTGCGGCAATATCCAGAATTTTCTGCCTGTCTTCAGGCGACATTTCATTCCATTTCTTAACATCATAATCATCCACAGATTTAACATCCTTTTGAGGGGCATTTTGCAGCTGACCTTCCATCACAACCATACCTTTCCGGATAATAATTACAAAATCTTCCTTATCTTAGTATATACCACTTTTATTTTTATTTGAAGCATTTTTATCAGTCTTGGGTGAGCTGCTGGTGATATTATTTGCCAATGTTTCAAACAGCTTTATTTCAGTATCCAGATCCATTACATCATTATTGAGCATTCTTTCCTTCTGCTTGAGGAACGTAGCCCGGATATTTTTAAGAGAACTTTCAGTCCTCTCAAGGGTTTCTACTGCTTCAGCAGGCATTGGTCTTATGGTTGCCAATTCTGCATATTTTACTATAATCTTGTGAGTTGGCTCCAAATAGTGACTGATGAATTGTTTAACTATACGTATATCCTTTGGATCCTTCTTCAAGAGTTCAAACATAGATTCAGCAATTCTGCATAATTCCTCGACTTGCTGTTTTATCTCAACCTGTGTGAGCTTTTGAACAGCATACCTCATACCCCGGGTGAGCTGACGGCCTTTTTTTATGGTATTATCTATATCTGACCTGGTAGTTCCATCGTAAACTATGGCCTGATCCCTTTGCTTTTTGTCATAAATCAAAGAAACAGCAAGCCAGCCCAGAACACCGCCAATAAGAGCATACTCAAGCAAACCTACTGTTAATATTAACAGTACAAAAACACCGCACCCTGTAAGTATGGATACTATTCTGCCAGTCGTCGATGATTTCAAAAACTCACCACCTGTAGATCTTTGCATTTTAATTTTACACAGTTTTATTCATCCGGTAAAGAGCCATCAAATGGCTTAATCAACGCTCTGTCTGTAACCGGGTCTATAAATGCCATATCCACTAACATTCTATTACTACTCTCCATAAAATTTTCCCCTTTTTTCTCAGGAAAACTGCCTGACAATAACATGAAACGTCTGTGATAAGTTTTTTTCCACTGACCTTCAACATAGTAGCTCAGATATTCCTTGGCATTTAACACCTTTACCTGACTGTTGCTTAAGAAATCGGGCAAAACTGTATTTTTCAGTGAAGAGGCATAATCAAGGGCAATATATGAATCCAGGGCATATGAATCCATTCCCGGAATATTCAGAGCGAAATTTCTCAATGCCTTAAACAGTCTTGCGGCTGCAATCGGAGCAAAAATCATGCCCTTCTCCGCCAGATATTGTGCAAAACTCTCGTAAAGGTCAAAGGGAGCTGGAAAATAGTTTAACAGGTACTTTAAAGTCAGGGTAAATCTTCCTGAGTTGTAGGTCCGGTCCAGTGCTTCTTCAACCCTTTTCAGCCTGAGTATGTCACTGTATTTCATATACTTATTTTCAAGAACCTCATACGGCGGATAGGACCTGTACTTATAATCATGTAAATTAGCTTCCCTGCGTATTCTGGTGCCGTGGAGCAGTTTTAGAAATCCGAGCTGTAAATGGTGGGCATTTATCTCATAAACCCGGTTAAAGGAATTTATAAAAGAATCAATGTCCTCATAAGGAAGGCCGGCAATAAGGTCAGTATGAATATGGATATTTCCCTTTTTTGCAAGGATTTTAAGATTCTCTATGGCAACATCCACATCCATTACTCTTGAAACTGATCTCAAGGTTTCAGTATTGACCGATTGAATACCTGCCTCTACTTGCACAAGTCCCGGGGGCATGGTCATAAGGCTCGACATTTGCGCTTCTGTTAAGCGGTCAGGGTTAATCTCAAAATGGAAAGACACATTATGCCCTTCATATTTTCTTATAATCTCCCAGATTTTCAGTGAATGCTCTTCATGGACATTAAAAGATCTGTCGATGAATTTGACTACCTTGGCACCTGCTTTGACCAATGCATCCACGTCTTTTTCAATTTTATCAATAGGAAAGAAAACAAGCTTCCGGCTCTCTGACGAAAGACAGTAAGAGCATCGGTAAGGACATCCCCTGGATGATTCAATATAAGCTATCCTGCCTTTTATCCTTTTTAAGTATTCGGAGCAAAAAGGCGATATATATTCTGATAAACACGTATTAGCTTCCTGGTCTTCAACAAGTTTTTTTGCACTTTCCAATCCTTCTTTTTTTAAGGTTTCCAATACCAGAGGAAGTTTGTTTTCACCTTCACCTTTAATTACAATATCGGCTCCCGCCGCATAGTAATCATCTTCAGCACCTTCGTAGTATGTTTCAGGACCTCCTATGATTACAGCAGTCCCGGGTCTAACTTTATTAAGATCCTCCACAAGATCAAGTATAAGCCGACGATTCCAGATATAACAGGAAAAGGCCACTGTATCCGGATTGATATCCAGAATTGAAGACCAGATCCGTTCAAGTGAATCGTTAATTGTATACTGTTTTACAATAACCGGTATATTCTTTTTTTCGCAGGCTGCCTTCAGATACCATACAGCAAGTCCTTCATGGTCATACCTGGAATTTACAGCAACTAATAATGTTTTCATTTTCGCCTCTCTTTTTTGTATTATATTTATCGATAAAAGCCGTACTTAATCATTTTTTCTTATAACTATATAAAAAGAACAGTTTACCAGATGTTCAGCTCTTCTAAAACCTCGTCACAGGCAATTATATATGCAGGCATACAACTTCAACTGCTCCTGCAAAAAGCCCAGGAGCTAAACATAATGCTATAAGGGAGCGCAAGGCTTCTCCTGAAAAACAGCCGGTGTCCTAAGGCTGTTTTGGAATGAGAAACCTTGCATCCACCTCTTCTTTTACCCAATCTTTATCTTACATTCTCTTTATAAATAACAAGTATGAAACAGATTAAATTTTGATTAGAGCAATAAAAAGGTTTTTACTTTATAGTAAACTGATAGATAGTCTTATGATGATATCTCTCTCCCGCTTTAAGTATGGGTGAAGGAAAATGGCTGTGTCTTAAGGCATTGGGGAAGTATTGTGTTTCAAGACAAAAACCATGCCATTTGTCATACCGGGCACCATTTTTTCCGGTCAGAGTACTATTCAAAAAATTTCCTGAATAGAACTGAACCCCGGGTTTGGTAGTCAATACTCTCATAAATCTGCCTGATACCGGTTCATAAACACAGCAAGCTTCTTCCAGTAAATTTCTTTCGGTCTTTCTCAGTACGTAATTATGATCATACCCATTTGCAAGTTTAATCTGCTCGTTGCCTGAGTGGTTTAAAAGTCCATCTCCAATTTCTTTGAAATCAGTAAAATCGAAGGGTGTGTTTTTAACACTGAGGATCTCGCCGGTAGGTAATGTTTCTGCATCTACAGGAGTATAAAAGTCTGCATTTATTTTAAGCTGATGTTTAGTAACAGGTCCCTGATCATGCCCAGCAAGATTAAAATATGAATGGTTTGTCATATTAAGTACTGTATCTCTGTCTGCAACACCAAAGTATTCAATCTCCAGGGCATTGTCATCTGTCAGCCTGTAGATAACACGAACCTTCAGATTCCCGGGATAATGTTCATCTCCATCGGGACTAAAAAGGGAGAGTTCCAGTCCTTTATCCTCGTCTGTGTCTATAATTCGTGCATCCCAAACTTTTTTATCAAATCCTTTGTGCCCGCCATGCAATTGATTTTCACCTTCATTTTGGGTAAGTTTATATTCCCTTCCGTTCAAAACAAAACTGGCACCGCCTATTCTGTTGGCATGGCGACCCACAAGAGCACCTAAATATCCTGTCTCTCCAAGATAACCTTCCATGGCATTCATACCTAAAACAACATCTGCCATTTCTCCATTTTTATCGGGTACGTTAAGTGAAACCAAAATCCCGCCGTAATCAATGATTTCAGCTGTAAGCCCGTTTTTATTGGTCAGTGTAAACAAAGTTACCTCCTGCCCGTCTGGCAGATTACCAAAATGTCTTTTAGTAATGCTCATAAATACACATCCCTCTACATATTTTTATAGTTGTATGTCTTGATGCAAGGTTGCATAAACCCCGCCTTTTTTAATTAATTCTTCATGTGTTCCCTGCTCTTCGATACCATTTTGAGTAAGAACAATTATCTTGTCAGCATTTTTTATGGTTGAAAGCCTGTGAGCAATGATGAGTGTGGTTCTGCCTTTGGCAAGCTTATCGAGAGATTCCTGAACAAGTCTTTCACTTTCATTATCAAGGGCAGAGGTTGCCTCATCCAGAATAAGAATGGGCGGATTCTTTAAAAATGCCCTTGCTATGGAAATTCTCTGTTTTTGTCCTCCTGAGAGTTTTACACCTCTCTCGCCCACAAAAGTGTCGTAACCGTTTTCCAGTTCCAATATAAAATCATGAGCATTGGCAAGCTTTGCAGCCCTGATAATTTCCTCATCAGTGGCATCAGGCTTCCCATACAGGATATTATCCCTTACAGTTCCTGAAAACAGGTACACATCCTGCTGGACTACCCCGACATTCTGCCTTAAAGACGAAAGGGTAATATCCCTGATATCTATGCCGTCGATTGTTATTGAGCCTTCATTGACCTCATAGAACCTTGGGATAAGGCTGCAGAAAGTAGTCTTTCCCCCGCCCGAAGGCCCAACCAGGGCAACAGTCTGGCCTTTATCTATTGTAAGGTTAATATTCCTTAAAACCTCAGTCTTGTCATTGTAGCTGAAGGATACATTATGGAATTCTATTTTCCCCTGAACATCTTTTAATTCTACTGCATTTTCGCTGTCCTTAATCTCGGGTTCGGTGTCCAATATCTCCAAAAATCTCTCAAATCCCGACATGCCTCTTTGGAAAGCCTCTGTAAAGTTGACCAGCCTGTCAATAGGATTTAAAAAGACATTAATAAACAGAATATATGCAATCAGATTAGCTGTGGATATTTTACCAATAATCAGATAATAGCCGCCAATCACAAGAACACTTATATACAGTATTCCCTGCAGGAACTGGTTTCCTGAGAAGAACCTGCCCATAATGGTATAGCTATTCTCTTTAGTCCTTAAGAATTCCTTGTTGCCCTCTTCAAACTTATGTCTTTCAATATCTTCATTGGCAAAAGATTTTACGACACGAATCCCTGCAAGGCTGTCCTGAGCCTTTGCATTCACCACAGCTATTTTCCTGCGGTTTTCGGCAAACACGAAACGCATTTTAAGGTTGTAAAAGGCTGTAAATACCACCAAAGCTATCACCAGAGCCAAAAGAATCAGTGTAAGCCTTACATTCATGGTGAGCATTATAATAACTGCACCTACTATTTTTATAAAGGAAATAAATACATCCTCCGGGCCGTGGTGAGCTAATTCCGAAATATCAAAAAGGTCATTGGTTATTCTGGACATAAGCTTTCCGGTATTGACATCATCATAATATGAAAAAGACAGAGTCTGAAGATGCGAGAAAAGATCACGTCGCATATCGGCCTCCATACGGGCACCCATAATATGACCCTTTGATGTTACATATAATTGACAAAAATATCTTATTACATACAGTACAAGCAGACCCATACCCGAGATTGCTATAATCTCCATCATATTGGGAGGCCGTTTTTCATAAACTTCTTCCATCAAAAAATTTACGAGGGTTGGAAAAACCAGATCTATGCCCGACAGCACCAGGGCACAGAACATATCCATAAAAAACATTGCTTTATATGGTTTATAATATGATATAAACTTTTTTAATTTTTCAGTCATAGTCATATTAATTTACCTCTTTCGATACATATTGTATTTTTAACAAGTCAAAAATTTATTGAAAGATTGTGTTCAAATGTAAAAAAATCTTCATTCATAAAATTTAATACATAAATACAATAGCATAATTAAATCTTCAATTCCATCCGCTCCCAGACAAAAAATCTGTAATTAAAATAAGCATACTTAGGAATAATAGCAACGAATAATAATTTTCTTATCAACTTACAAAAAAGGAGAAGAAAGTAATGGCCAGACTACAAACAATGGACGGAAACCAAGCCGCAGCATATGCTTCATATGCTTTTACAGAGGTAGCGACCATTTATCCCATCACACCTTCCTCTCCCATGGCAGAGCTTGTTGACGAGTGGTCTGCTCATGGAAAAAAGAATATGTTTGGTCAGGAGGTTAAGGTAGTTGAAATGCAGTCAGAAGCCGGAGCAGCCGGAGCTATGCACGGTTCCCTTGCCGCTGGTGCTCTCACATCTACCTTTACGGCCTCGCAGGGTCTTTTGCTCATGATACCAAATCTGTATAAAATGGCCGGGGAACTTTTGCCGGGAGTACTGCATGTTTCAGCCAGAGCAATTGCAACCCATGCCCTTTCTATTTTTGGAGATCACCAGGATGTTATGGCTTGCAGACAAACCGGTGTATGTTTGCTTGCCTCCTCCAATGTACAGGAAGCTATGGATTTAGGTTGCATAGCACATCTTTCAGCCATTAAAGGCAGGCTTCCCTTTATACATTTTTTTGATGGTTTCAGAACCAGCCATGAAATACAGAAGATTGAGATTGTAGAATATGAAGACCTGTATAAGTTAACAGATCACGAAGCCATAAAGGAATTCAGAAACAGGGCTTTGAATCCCGAGCATCCAGTTGTAAGGGGTACTGCTCAAAACCCTGATATTTATTTTCAGGGAAGGGAAGTTCAGAATAGATTCTTTGACAATATACCCTCAATAGTCGAAGATTATATGAACAAATTTGCAAAACTTACAGGGCGGCAATACAAGCTCTTTGACTATTACGGAGCTAAAGATGCCGAATATGTCATTGTGGCAATGGGCTCTGTATGCGACACCATTGATGAAACAATTGATTATCTCATGGAAAAAGGAGAAAAGGTCGGAGCTGTGCGTGTACATTTATACAGACCGTTCTCTGAAAAACATTTCCTTGAGGTTATGCCACCAACCGTTAAAAAAATCGCCGTACTTGACAGGACAAAGGAGCCCGGATCCGTAGGAGAGCCTCTCTATCTTGATATAGCGAAGGTTTATCAGAATAAAATCAAAAGCCCGGTTATTGTCGGCGGCCGTTATGGTCTTGGATCCAAAGACACGCGTCCGTCCCAGATTATTGCTGTATACGAAAATCTTAAGCAGGACGAGCCTAAGAACAGATTTACAATCGGTATCACCGATGATGTTACAAACTTGTCCCTGCCTGAAAAAGAAATTATTGAAACCACTCCAAAAGGTACAATCAGCTGCAAATTCTGGGGGCTTGGCTCAGACGGAACTGTTGGTGCCAACAAATCTGCAATTAAAATTATCGGCGATAACACCGATCTCTATGTTCAGGCTTATTTTTCCTACGACAGTAAAAAATCAGGAGGCACAACCATATCCCACTTAAGATTCGGACCAAAACCGTTAAGGTCACCGTATCTGGTTTATCATGCCGATTATATAGCCTGCCACAACAAATCCTTTGTATATAATTTTGATATTCTTAAGGGAATTAAGGATAACGGCACTTTTGTTCTTAACTGTCCATGGTCGGAGGATGAACTTGAAGAACATCTGCCTGCATCCTTAAAAAGAACCATTGCCCAAAAGAATATTAAATTCTACATTATTAATGCCATATCAATTGCCGGCAGGATTGGGCTCGGAAACCGTATTAATATGATAATGCAGGCGGCATTTTTCAAACTGGCAAATATAATTCCGGTTGATGAAGCAATAAAATACCTGAAAGATTCCATTGAAATGATGTACGGAAAAAAGGGCCAGAATATTGTCGATATGAATAAGCAGGCGGTAGATCAAGGTATTGAATCGTTGATTGAAGTTAAAGTGCCCGAATCCTGGAAAAATGCTCAGGACGAAGATCGCCCCATCAAAGATGAGCCTGATTTTGTCAAAAATATTCAAAGACCCATGGCGCGCCATGAAGGAGATGAGCTTCCTGTAAGCGCCTTCGTTGGTATGGAGGACGGTTCATATCCTCTTGGCACAACAGCTTATGAAAAGCGCGGCATAGCGGTGTACCTTCCTCAGTGGCAGCCGGACAAATGCATACAGTGCGGACAGTGTTCCTATGTCTGTCCCCATGCTACAATAAGGCCTTTCCTTTTAACTGATGAAGAACTCGAAAAGGCGCCTGATACCTTCATAACCCGGAAACCGAAAGGTAAATCACTTGAAAACCTGCACTGGCGCATACAAATATCGCCCCTGGACTGCACAGGCTGCGGCAATTGTGCCGATGTCTGCCCGGCTCCGGGCAAGGCTCTTATTATGGAACCTGCAGAACAGGAAATTGAAAATGAATCTGAAAACTGGGAATTTGCCATGACTGTATCCCCGAAAGAAAATGTTTTAAACCCGTACACTGTGAAAGGAAGCCAGCTTAAAACACCGCTTCTCGAGTTCAACGGCGCATGCCCGGGCTGTGGTGAAACTCCATATATTAAACTTTTAACACAGCTTTTTGGAGACAGGATGATGATAGCCAATGCCACAGGCTGTTCTTCCATTTGGGGCGCAAGCGCACCTTCTATAGCATACAGCACCAACCATGAAGGCAAAGGACCAGCCTGGGCCAACTCATTGTTTGAGGACAATGCCGAATACGGTTACGGCATGTATTTAGGTGTAAAACAAATCCGTGAGAAGCTGGCTGAAACAATGAAACAAGCCACCGAATCTGAAATAGACCCAAAACTCAAAGAGGCCTTCAATGAATGGCTTGAAAACATGGATGACGGGGAAGGCTCAAAAAAAGCTTCCAAAAAAGTTTTAGAAGCCTTGAAAAATGTGGATTATGAAGCCAGTCCGCTTTTAAAGGAAATCAATGATAAAAAAGATTTCCTTGTAAAACGTTCTTTCTGGCTGATAGGCGGAGACGGCTGGGCTTATGATATAGGTTATGGTGGTCTTGACCATGTCCTGTCAACCGGTGACGATATAAACATCTTTGTTATGGACACAGAAATCTATTCAAACACGGGTGGTCAGGCTTCCAAATCAACACCAACGGCTGCTGTTGCCAAATTTACAGCGGCGGGTAAAAAAATCAGGAAGAAAGATCTTGGCATGATGGCAATGAGTTATGGCTATGTCTATGTTGCACAGATTGCTATGGGAGCCAATATGGTCCAGACCATAAAAGCCATTGAAGAGGCCGAACGCTATAAAGGTCCTTCATTGATAATTGCCTATGCCCCATGTATAAGCCATGGTATAAAAAGCGGTATGGGTACAAGCATTTTTGAAGAGAAAAGAGCGGTAGAAGCGGGATACTGGCATCTTTACAGGTATAACCCGCTCCTGAAAGAAGAAGGGAAAAATCCCTTTATGCTCGAATCTAAAGAACCTTCAAAACCGTATAAGGAATTTCTCAATAATGAAGTCAGATATACAGCGCTTAAAACCGTATTCCCTGAAATAGCAGATGAGATGTATGATTTGGCTGAAAAACATGCTAAGGAGCGCTATAACACATACCGCAGAATGGCAGAGCAGGTTTATGAATAGTAAGTTTTTCAAATTGGTTTTACGGGACAAAGTGTCTGGAAGTATTTCTTCCCCTTTGTCCCTTTTTATTTGGAATTTCATCTTGAGTTTAATTTAACAAATTGAAAAAAACATGATTAATCTATACAATTAAAACACTATAGAATATTTTCGGGGGTTTTAAATGTTAAATAATTACTATACAAATGCTGATTTAATAGGCTATGAGCACCATACCACAAAGCCCTTCAGGGCTGATTTCCATCTGCATAATTTTTACGAGATATATTTTTTTATATCGGGTTCAGTAAATTATTTTATTGAAAAAACATCCTACCGTCTCAAATATGGTGATTTGCTGATAATCAACAGTAATGAGATACATAAACCCTCGTTTTTGAACAATGATACATATGAAAGAATAAAGATACATTTTGACCCGTCAATCCCAATTTTATTCAATACCTCTGAATACAACCTGCTCGACTGTTTTATCGACCGGCCCAGGGGAGAACAAAACAAAATATCGTTAAACAGCGAACAGGTTAATACCGTTCAAAAACTTTTAAAAAAAATTGGCGATGCCCAGAATAATCCTTCCGACGCTGCGAAAATCATTAAGCTGACATCATTTATAGAACTTCTCATTTTTATTAATAATGTTTTTACAAAAAACATCTATTTTGATAGGCACGCAAATCTGCCTGAAAGACTGGTTCCAATACTTGACCACATTGATCAAAATCTTGACGGGGACTTGTCGTTAAAACATCTGGGTGAGAAATTCCATATAAACAGCTCCTACTTGAGCCGCTTGTTTAAAAAAAGTACCGGGAGCAATATTCATGAATATATAATTTTTAAAAGAATGTCAAAGGCAAAAAAATTAATTGCTGAAGGAATGAGTGCTACAAAAGCAAGCTTGATGTGCGGATTCAACGATTTTTCAAATTTCTCCAGAATGTTCAAAAAAGTCGTTGGAATATCTATAAGAGACTATAAGAGAGAAGCTAAAAAATAGTATAAATGTGAACCGAAAAAAATGATTAGAAAAGCAAATACAGCACATATAAATTTATAGCCCTTCTCAAAGACAGTTGTCCGGAAATAACTACAGATCTCTAAAACTGTAGAAAAAACTGTAAAATAAATTCTGTAAAACCGAAGTAAAAAAAAGCTATATTTTATATCAAAAAAGACCAAGTCCAGTGCTTTATTTTACACTATAATAAAAGTACATGAACGAAAAGCTATTCTTTTATATTTCCTGACATTGTGCAGCTTAAGAAACTTCTTAAGTTCTTAAAAAATATTATTTTTCAGGAGGGGAACTATGAATAAATTTATTTTCAGTGCGTTTGCCGATGAAATTGACCCAAATCTGGATGTTCAAATGGATGTACTGGATGAACATGGTATAAAGTTTATCGAGATGAGAGGCGTAAATGGCAAAAACCTTACCCAGCATTCACTTGATGAAGTAAAGGAAATCAAAAAAAAGCTTGACAGCAGAGGTTTTAAATTATCCTCAGTAGGATCCCCGATAGGGAAAATTATGATAACAGACGATTTTGAGCCACATCTGGATCTTTTCAAACATACCGTAGAAATTGCAAAAATATTGAATGTTAATTATATAAGAATTTTCAGTTTCTTTATACCCGAAGGTGAAGACCCGCTCAAATACAGGGATGAAGTTATTAAGCGCATGAAGCAGTTTGTAGAAATTGCAGAAGAGGCAGGTATAATTCTCTTACATGAAAATGAAAAGGATATATACGGAGATACACCGGAAAGATGCCTTGATTTATTCAAAACTATTAATTCCGAGAATCTCAAAGCAGTTTTTGATCCGGCAAACTTTGTACAGTGTAATGTTCCCTCAAACATCGAAGCATTTGAAATGCTGAAAGATTATGTCGTTTATCTGCACATCAAGGATGCACTGTTTAGCGATCATAGTGTGGTACCTGCCGGATATGGGGACGGAAAAATCAAAGAAATTCTAACTGAGCTCTATAACAGCGGTTTTGAAGGATTCCTTTCCCTTGAACCCCATCTTGCAAATTTTGTAGGTTTTGCAGATTTAGAACCAAATTCAAAAATAGACAATATGCCTGATGGGGGACCAAAGCATTTTGCTATAGCCTTTGATGCCCTCAGGAAGGTACTTGAAGAGATAGGAGTTGATGTACAATGAAAAAGGTTCGTATTGGAATAATAGGTATAGGAAACATGGGATCATCCTATGTAAGAGAATTGTCAAAAGGCAGTGTTCCGAACGCCGAACTCAGAGCAGTATGCGATATAAATCCTGAAAGGCTGGAGTGGGCAAAAGACACTTTGGGTGAAAAAGTTTCACTATATGACAACCCTGATAAATTCTTTTCTGAAGCCGATATAGATGCTGTAATTGTTGCCACTCCTCATTACGATCACCCACCCCTTGCTGTTAAAGGCTTTGAAAAGGGGCTCCATGTCCTTATTGACAAACCTGCCGGTGTTTATACCAAACAAGTTCGTGAAATGAACAGAGTTGCTGAAAAAAGCGGAAAAGTTTTCGGAATTATGTATAACCAACGAACAAATCCCCTGTATCAAAAGCTCAGGGATCTTATAAAATCGGGCGAACTTGGAGAGCTTCGCAGAACCAATTGGATAATTACAAACTGGTACAGACCTCAGAGCTATTATGACTCAGGAGGATGGCGCGCAACCTGGGCAGGAGAAGGTGGCGGTGTTCTTTTAAATCAGGATCCGCACCAGCTTGACCTGTGGCAATGGACCTGCGGAATGCCAAAAAGAGTAATGGCTTTCATGTATTTTGGCAAATATCATAATATTGAAGTGGAAGACGACGTTACAGCTTTTGTTGAATACGAAAACGGAGCTACAGGTGTTTTTGTTACATCAACTGCAGATGCCCCCGGCACCAACCGCTTTGAAGTTACAGGAGACAGGGGCAAAATTGTCATAGAAGATGATAAACTGACATTCTGGCGTCTACGTGTTTCCGAGAGGCAGTTCAACAGGGAATACACCGGAGGCTTTGGACAGCCGGAATGCTGGAAATGTGAGATTCCTATTAGCGGTGAAAACACCCAGCATATAGGTATTATAACTAACTGGGTTGATTCCATCCTTCATGGAACGAAGCTCCTGGCTCCCGGCACAGAGGGTATCAACGGACTTGAAATTTCCAATGCCATGCACCTTTCGGCCTGGACCGGAAAATGGGCAGATATTCCCGTAGATGAGGATTTATATTATGAATTGCTGCAGGAAAGAATTAAAAATTCTACATTTAAAAAGAATACAACTGTTTCGAGAACACTTGATGTAAGTGGAACCCACTAAAGAGGTGTAGACTGTGAAAAAACTTAAGACCGCAATTATAGGTTGTGGAGCAATATCAAAAACCCATCTTGATGCAATTAAAAAATGCCATGTTGCAGAACTTGTCTATGCTACAGATACAGACATCAATAAAGCTATGAAAGCTGCATCCGCTTATGGATGCAGCTTTCATGCAGATTATCGCAGAATAATTGCGGATCCTGATATAGATGTTATGCATATCTGCACACCCCACTACCTTCACTCCTCAATGGCTATAGAAGCCATGAGAAATAAAAAACACGTGCTTATAGAAAAACCAATGGCCACTTCTGTAGACGATGCGAAGCAAATGATATCTGTTTCGAAAGAGACCGGCATGAAGCTGGGAGTATGCTTTCAAAACAGATATAATACTCTGTCGGCGAAAATAAAAGAAATACTCGCATCAGGTAAGCTCGGAAAATTAAAGGGAGCAAAAGCATTTGTGACATGGCACCGTGACAGCGAGTATTATAAAAGCAGTGATTGGAAGGGTTCCTGGGAAAAGGAAGGCGGTGGACTGCTGATAAATCAGGCTATTCACACCCTTGATTTATTGCAGTGGTTTATCGGAGAAATCCACTCTTTAAAAGGCTCATACTCCTCTACCCTGCTTGATGATATCATAGAAGTTGAAGATACTGCCAATGCAGTCATAAGGTTTAAAAACGGTGTAAATGCCATATTCTTTGCCACCAACTGTTACGTTGAAAATTCCCCTGTTTATATAGAACTTTTGCTGAGCAACGGTGTAATAAGGCTTGGAAGTAACTTGACAGTGCAATACAATAATGGCAAGCAGGAAACTTACTGTGAAAAAAATAGCAATACCGGAGAAAAATCCTACTGGGGAGACAGCCATAGCCGTCTGATACAAGACTTTTACAATAGTATAGTTAATTCTTATGATTTTCCAATTGACGGTGAGCAAGGAATAATAGCCCTTAAAATGGTGAAAGCAATTTATGAATCATCCGATACAGGTTCATGGGTAGAATTATGATTGTGGGATAAAGAATAATAACAAAGAGTGTCTCAAAGATTTCACATCGTAAGCAGCTTTTGAGACACTCTCAGGTAATCTGTTACAACACAAAATTATTTCTGGTTTTCATCAACATGTTCTTTTGCATGTATAGCCTGAATTTCGCTTGGTATAGTGACATTTGAGACATTCTTCTGCTTCTCAACATTTGCCCATGCAGCCGTGTCATGCTGTTCAATAGGGTTTGCCATAAACTTTTCCTTGGATTTGTTTTTTGCCATCGGGAACACCTCAATTCCAGCTTAGTTTTATACTAAAAAGGTTTCCCAAACAAATCAGCTGATATTCACAAAGGCAGACCTTCCTGATGACATGTGATGGATGCTTCCGCTTATATATACGGCCGCAAGGGATCCACGTTCCGAACATTTTCAAAGCACCAATTTATAGTTTTGCAAACAGGTTTATAACCTGATATCAAAACCGCCTTTAGACGGATAAGTTCTTTTCCAGCCTCTTTCACCAAAAGGACCCTCGCCTGATATTCCGCCCCGGTTCACCACTTTATCGTCATTGGCAGCTATTATCGAATTGAATATTTCTTCAATCATAATCTGATCAAGTTCCCTGACAATATCCTGATATTGAGGATCAATAATAAGATTTATCTGCTCTTTCGGATCCTTTTCAATGTCGAACAAAACATTGACACCGTTATTATATCTGCAGTACTTATAAGGTCCCTTGGCTACCATAAACCCTGCAAGGGAAGGAGCAAAAAGGTATTCTCTTTCCTTGCCTGTCTCATTGAACCTGGGCAATACTATTGAATCCCCGTTATTTTCATCATAGGGAAGTCCCGCCATGTTTAATATGGTCGAATATAAATCTGTCAGTGACACAATTGAATCAACTGTCTTCTTTTCCCTCTTATCTGGATGGCTGACAATGAGCGGTATATGGACTGCCGGCTCATAAAACTCCCTTTTTCCTATCATGCCGAAATCGCCCAGGTAATCGCCGTGATCCGATGAGAAAATAATTATGGTATCCTCATAAATACCTTTTTCTTTCAGAGCCTGTATAATACGACCTACCTGCCGATCCACCAGAGTGACAAGTGCGGCATAGTGTGCCCTTACCTTCTTCTTTTGCTCTTCGGTGAATTCCGAGTAATCAACACCGTTCCATGGAAGCTTGTTTCCTTCTATACATGCCGGCTTGAAAGCCTGACTCTCCTTTGTTTCGGGAATACTGTCAGGCATGTCCTCAGGGTTATACATACCGGCCAATTCAGCAGGGGGATCATAGGGACAGTGGGGTCCCGGAAAACCTACCATGAGCGCAAATGGTTTGTCCTTATCATAGTTTTCAATGAATTCACAGGTTCTGTCACCAACCCATTTATCCACCTGGTGTTCCAAAGGAATCCTGCTTACTACGGCCCCTTTGTTTTCAAAATAACCTTCATCTTCAGAAGCATGATATTTTGTATAGCCATGTTTCTTTAAATAGTCATAATAGTCGTCTTTGATATAAATATGTCTCTTGTCCTCGGCTATAATTCTTTGCTCAAACCCTTCACCAATATCCCAGGGATAGAAATGCATTTTACCTATTGCTGCGGTATGCCAGCCGTTTTCTTTCAAAATTTGTGCCCAGGTCTTCATCCCGCATTCATCATGGTCAGGTCTAAGCCAGTGGTCATTATTGAAAACACCGGTTTTAATGCAGTTAAGACCGGTCAGCAGTGATGCTCTTGCAGGTATGCAGACCGGAGAGGGCGAGATTGCCCTCTCATATCTGATACCGGTACCGGCTAAAGTGTCGATATTGGGGGTTTTTATGAAACCGGCCCCGTCCGGGTCTTTTCCTGAGGGTACAAAAATTCTGAACTCTGAAGAAATACCGGATGTCTTTGAGTTTATAACCATGTAGCCCATCCCCTGACGGCATTCATAGCTTTCATATTCCTTTTTGACAGGCTCCCAGTTCACATTCCAGTAATCCCCTGTCTCATTGTCACGGACATATATGAGCCTGTTCATAAGATGGTCGCGGCCAAAAACGTCAAAGTCGCATATCCTTCCCACCCCGGTAAAAAGCTGGATGGCTTCTTTGTCGTCATACTGGTAATCAAAGTATCCGACACCTGTCTGGGATACATTTGAAAACACAGCATCATTCCATAGAAAGTTGTCAAAAGGCCTTGGCGTTTTGGGGTCTGTAATAATAAATTCTGTTCCGTCTTTATTGAAATA
Organism: Clostridiaceae bacterium; assembly: GCA_012521615.1. Lineage (GTDB taxonomy): Bacteria > Bacillota > Clostridia > DSM-8532 > DSM-8532 > DTU059. The sequence continues at coordinate 18,233 of JAAYMA010000041.1, forward strand.
TCCGTATTTATACTTCATTTTCTGATGCCTCCGTTTCTGCTGATACCTTTTTAAATACCATCAATACATGCCTGCACCACTTCACTGAGTGATGCTGTTGCAAGGCAAATTCGGGTATCTGCCGCTCCATAGTACAGGCGAAGCTCATCTTTTTCATAATCCGCTATGGCTCCGCAGGGGAACACACAGTTGTCACAGTTTCCGTGTCTTTCGTATTCCATTTCAGGAGCCAGAAGATAGCTGTTGGTTTTTCCGATTACTTTCCATGGCTCCTGAAGATCCAGCAGCACAGCGCCAATGTAGTAGTAAATTCCACCTGCTGTTCTGAACACACCATGAATAATTTCCAGCCATCCTTTATCAGTTTTGATTGGTGGTGTAGGACCAATCTTTCTGGTGTTCCAGAAGCGATACCCTGCAGCCAGAACGGGTCTGTATTCACCCCAGTGTATCAGGTCAGGAGATGACGAAAGCCATATATCACCTTCATGGGGTGCATCCCCATTGGGACGATCCAGTCTGTAATATTTTCCGTTTATTTTCTCTGGGAATAAGGACGTACCGCGGTTTCTTGGCAGCGAAACAAAATCTATTGGCTCATAGGTTTCAAAATCTTTGGTTTTGCCCAGAAGCCCGAGAGGTGACGCATACCCCTTCATTTTTACAGGAGTGATAATATAATAGGTGTCATCAATCTTGCTGATACGATTGTCTATGAAATGGTAGGCCAGATTGAAAGGGTATTCATCGGGAACTGTGATAAATTTTTTGCGTTCAAGATTGAAGCTCACCCCGTCTTTACTTCTTGCAACCCAAGTCTGACCCACATCCCTGCCCTCCCCTTCGGCGGTATGTTCAACAACAGACACCAATAAAATGGTTTCATCCTTGTAAATTGCCGGGGAAGGATTATATAACTGTGCCACTCCGGGATAGTCCTTAATATCCAAAACAGGATTTTTTTCATGTCTTGTAAATAATCTTGTTGCATCTCTGTACATAATAACTACCTCGCTTATTACCATATTTTTGTAAATTAGTTTATATATGAGCATATCTCATGCCGGTTTTTCGGCATGAGATATACCTGAATCTGAATATTTTTTATTTAAGAAAACTGCTCAATTATAGTCTTCCTGTTATATCCAGTACTTTAATTAACATTGCTACAGCCTGAGCCCTTTCAGCATCAAGTTTAGGTTCAAATGCTGTCTCACTTATACCGCCTACACCATCAAGTATACCTTTGGCATGGGCTGCCAGGATGGACTCAGCTGAATAAAATGCAGCATCTTTCAGGTAATTGATGCTTCCTTTGTATTCGTTGGCTTCATCATCAAGATCGCTGCCTGTTACCATTACATACGCCCTCATCAGCATAGTAACCAGCTGTTCTCTGGTAATTGGACTGTCAGGCTCAAATTTTCCATGCCCTACACCGTATACTATTCCAACCCTCTCTGCTGCTTCTACATAAGGTGCATACCATACATCTTCCGGTATATCGGTAAATGTTCCTTTATAATCTTCAGTACTGATATTGAGTGCTTTTACAATAAATACTGCAAATTCTGCACGGGTTATGTTCTGGTCAGAACCGAATTGATTATTCCCGATCCCCACTGTTATATTCTTGGCAGCAGCTGCCTGTACATAATCATGTGCCCAGTGGTCATATCCCACATCATCAAAGGTCTTGCTCCAGTCAAGAAGTGCGTATCTGCTAAAACCTTTAAGTTCTGCCACATAGGTATTTCCGTCACGATATGTATATCTGTATTCGGGCGGGGTTACATCCACTCTGTAGATGTTTCTTGTTCCCTTAATTACAGGTTCAGCCATACTCTCATCAACAGGAACCCTTACTGCCACCGGGTTATCAAATTCTTTAACCTCAACAGTTCTGCCATCTTCAGTGGTTGCTACAAATCTGAACTCGAAAACCTTTACGGGTTTTCCAAAATTCTCACCGGTTTCCGGAATATCTTCCGTAACTTCTTTTACTTCAAATTTAACAGTTACTTCATCCAGGGAGGAAACTCCTAATTCAGCTGCCAAAGTATCAATATCTGTAATTTTTGCCGGAATACTCATTCTGACATTACCGTAATCCAGTTCGACAGTTTTTCCTTCAGCAATGAGCCCGAGTATTTCTGCCGGTGCTTCAAATCTTTGAACTGATGAACCCTCCCCTGCTTTTATTGTTACAATTTCTTCTTTTTCCAGTTCATTCTCAAGATCTTTCAGTGCGCTTTCGGGCAGTTTGGCAATTCTTGTACCGTCAGCTTCAGTTTCTGTCTCAATCCTGTCATTCAGGTCCTCAGGTTCAGGTGTCGGTGCAGGTGTTGGTTTCGGTATCGGTGCCGGGTCGGAATCTCCTTCGTCGTCCGGCTCTTCACCAGGATCTTCACCCGGTTTCTGTTCATCAGGATCTTCTTCATCGGGTTCTTCTTCGCCCGGTTCATCTGCTTCCGTAACTTTTATGATGATACTGTCTTCTATAACTCCGTACTCGGAAGGCTGTACACTGACAGCAGTTATTATTGCCTCACCTGAAGTAACACCGGTGACAACTCCATTATCATCAACCATTGCAATATCCGGATTACTGGATCTCCATTCTACACCTTTAAAAGTCGCATTGTCCGGAGTTGTTATTGCAGTAAGCTGTATGCTTTCACCTGCTTTAACTTCAGTAACATCTGTCTCAATCCTGATTCCAGTTACAGGTATTACAGGCTCTTCGGCTGCTTCTACGATAATGGTTATTGTATCTGATACCTGTATTTCTGCATTCTGGAATACGATAACTGTAATATCAGCCTGTCCTGCACTGAGAGCAGTTACTTTACCATTGCTGTCTACAGTTACTACTTCGGTATCGCTTGAAGTCCATTCCAGTCTTTCATATGACACACCATCAGGTGTTGTAACAATTGAAAGCTGCTTTTCTTCACCCACCGAAAGAGTAACTTCAGGCGGTACAATTCTGACTTCTGCTATTGATACCTTGACTGTTACTTCACATTCTGCATAAGCAGTTCCGTATTTGTCAGAATTCAGAGTTACACGAACAGTAGTTGTTCCTGCGCTTTTAGCAGTAATATTTCCATTATTGTCAACTTCAGCTATATCCGGATTATCAGATTCCCAGCTGATTTCATCTATATCTTCCGGACCATATTCAACAGGCAGGGTTACTGTTTCTCCAGACTCCAGATCCAATTTTTCCGGAATGCTGGCTGCCGGACTTAATGATACTTTCAGGTAATCTATATAGATGGTATCTTGAGCCTGATTTTGCATGTTAAACTGAACCTTGCTCAAATCGTGTTTGTTTTCCCAAAGTCCATAAGTACCAAAATGTATACCATCACAATAGAAATCTACCGTACCCTTTGTGGTATTAATATTGAATTTAAATACACTCCATGTATTTGTCTGCCAGGCAGCACCAGTAATAGTTCCATTAACTCTTACAGAACCATCTTCATACAGAACAAACTTGATAATGTCCTTATTAAGAGTGTTCTTGATATAAAATACCCGTGTCTTTCTGTTTGCCAAAGGCTTAACTCTGGCTTCAACAGATACCAGACCTGTCTCTCCACTGAATTCCTTAACCACTGAAATTGTATTCTGTTTTCTTGACATAGCCAGCACTTTTGTGCCATTGTCTTCAACTACAGTTACAGTATCGTCTTGATGATTCGTTGTTATATTCCAGCCTTCGGGAGCTGAACCTAATTCTATACCTTCAAAGTCTTCATAATATAATGTGTAACTCTTAGGTTCCACGAGCACACTGCATTGAGCTTCAAATTCTGAGCCATACAGTTCATCTTTTACAATTACCCTGATTTCAGCTATGCCAGTTTTTACAGGTGTAACCTTACCGTTTTGATCTACAATTGCAATGTCTTCATTCAGAGATTCCCATTCCATGGTCACAGTTGATCCTAATGGTTCTACTACAGGCACAAGCTGCAGCTCTTCACCCATCATCACCGATACTGTTTCAGGAAGGCTCACATTTGTAACAGGTTCAACAGGTACACTGATTGATACATCATCAAAAAAGAATATATCAGGATTGTTAACGTGAAGGGAAAATGTTATTCCGGCTACTTCTGCTTCGGCCCCTGACATTATGTCATAAGTGCCGTATTTATTACCATTGATATAAAGGTCATATTTTCCTGTAGTTGTATCTAAGTCAATTGTTACCTTATACCATGTACCTCCTTTGTACCCTGTGACTTGATGCCAGGTAACTTTACCATTTTCGTCAATTTGGCCGTAGGAGATGTTTCTGTCCCAGTTTAATGCAATACCAATAACATTTTGGTTCTTGCTGTTTTTAACATACATTACCCTGGTCTTACTATTGGCATTTTCCCCAGTGCCACCTTTTATCCTGGCCTCTATTGTTACTTTGCCGGTTATTGGATTATCAAGGGTTTTTATTGCCTGAACAGCAGTTCCTTCCTTAACCGCTCTATTCATCTCTACAACATGATTTCCGTTTTCCTCTATCAAAGTAACGGTATTATCATCATTTCCATATTTTATTTCCCAAACATCAAACTGGCCTTCTGTTTCAAAATCATTGTAACATTTCGTCAGAAAATTTTAATCAATTTGAAATGCTTATAAGGTATTTAATACGAATCCATATTTTACATGCACTTTATTTATTTTTTTGCACATTTTTATAATTGGTCTGGTATTGTTTCGGTGAAACCCCTACCACTTTACTGAAGATTCTGCTGAAATAATATATGTTTTCATATCCCACCATTTTGGAAACCTCATAAATCTTTAACTCTGTAGTCCGCAGAAGCTCTTTAGCCTTTTCCATCCTCAACTGAATTAAATAGTCGATAAAATTCTGACCTGTTTCTTTCTTAAACAATATACTCAAATATCCTGCAGATAAATTTAGATACTCAGCAACGGTATTAAGAGAAATATCCTCTGCATATTTTTTCTTAATATAACGCTTGGCTTTTACTATGATTGATTTCTGGCTTGTGTTTTCTCTAAGCAGCTGTATAAGCTCCTTTTGCAGATTGTCAATCCAGTCCATATACTGACTGACAGTACCCGACTTTTCAAGTTCAGAAAGCAGGGGTGCACCCCCTTCAATTATTGAAGACAAAGCAATATTATGCTTTTGAGCAAATGAATTAACAATAAAGAATATTACAGAACAGATTCTTGACAGATATTCTTTACTGATTTCTTTACTCTGAGCAATGTACTTTTTGATGTTATCCAATATTTTTTGGGTTTTCTCCACGTCATTTTCATTCAGATGGGTTTCAAGTTCAGCAAGCTCATTAAGCAATTGTTTATAATCAATATCTTCTGAAAGGAGCTCAAGTTCAGAATACCTTATTAAGCTTCTGTTGGGGTAAACAAATGCTTTGTTTGCGGCTTTTACTGCCTGCCGGTATGCAATTTTAATTGAAGCATAATCCTGGTGTATATTGCTTGCGCCTATATATACAACAGAGTTTATGTATGTTGATATGGAATTACGGATATTGCTTGCAAGCTGGGTAATATGCTCATAAACAGCTCTTTCGTCATATATCTCTTTAAGGCTGTATATTATTGCATACTCCATATGCTGAGTATTGACTGCATAACCACAGCCATATTTGGAAACAACTCCATCGAGTATTCTTATTATAGAATCATTTATCAGAGAAGACTTTTTTTCCTTCTGAGGTGTCTCGTCTTTTTCTACATGCAAGACCAGGCAGATCAGATTCTGTTCCGGCAGCGTAATATCGAGAAATTCCTTTTGTAGCTCAATTTCATCTTTTGTCATGCCATCTTTAAACAGTAAATCCTTTAAGAAATTCTCCCGCACAAGTGGAATTCCCACATCATAATACTTTTCAATTATCTGTCTTTTTTCATTTTCTTTTCTTGCCTCTTCCAGTTTGGCAGTCAAAGATTTTAATGCATTAATAAGGTTATCAGGTTCCAGCTGCAATTTCAGAAGATATTCATCTGCACCATGTTTCATAGCATCTTTTACGTATTTGAAATCATTATATGAGCTTAAAACAAGAAAACG
>JAAYMA010000005.1 GCA_012521615.1 Clostridiaceae bacterium
GCAAGTACAGTACACAGGCTGTTGGCCATAATCTGAATAAGCCTTACAGCAGTTATCTGAAGATATTTATCGCCGAGTATTTTATAGACCACAGCAAGGAAAACGGGATAGCCCGGCATTACCCTGGCATTTGGCTGACCTGGCTGGACGTTGCCTATTATGTTGCCGTTATCGTCATAATAATAGTAGCCGTAGACACCGTCTTCTACTATCTGATGGGACATAATCCAGTAATTTCTGGCATCATACCTGATGTTCATGTTATCCTTGAACTCGGTAAATGCAAGGATTCTTAAAAACAAAGCCAGTAAAAATATTAATATAATAAGAACCAGAGAGGTCTTACCAATCTTTTTTGAAGCCATAAATTCTCCCACCAACTTTTTCTAAAGATTAAAATGAGTATATCACTGAAGTATTTCAAGGACAAGATTATTGATTTCGTCCGACCGGACTCTTTCTATCAGCTCTTCATTATCTTTTCTGAAAAGCTCAGAATCTGTAATGAGTTTTTTTTCCGATATTGCATCAATCATAAATTTATTGGCTGTGTTGTTGTAGTGGGTAATATCAAGATAAATATCCAGGTTTTCAGTAAACTGATACTGGTTCTGGAAATTATATATTTCAACATTCGGAAGTTTACTTGCCTCATCCACTATATAGGTAAGCACCTCAAGCTTCTTTTCAAGTATGCCCATCTGGTCCAGAAGCTTAAACCATAGTATGGACTTTGGCGCAAAGAAAAGCACAAAATCAGTATCAGGATATTTCCTGATTGATTCTATGAGGTCTTTGTCTATTACTTCTTTAACAATCTCTACCGGCAGGTTGTTTATCTTGTCATAAACACTCTTTCTGCCCTCATAAAGATCCTTATAGTCTTTTGTTATAAGTTCGCGGCTGAAAGTTTTCCAGTTCCAGGTATTGAGTATTTCTCTGTCTGTTTTCATATAATCAAATGGATTTATCCCGGTTTTTCTCATTCTGAACTGCTTCAGTGCCCAGAAAAAGTTGTTGTGATCTATAATATATCTCCAGTCATTAATGGGATTTTCATCATACATATACTTGGGGAATACCACATTGTTCTTTGAATAAATATCCCCGTGGTTAATATCTACAGTGCGGTAATCCACGGCCCAGAGCACAGTTTTGATATCCCGGTATTTTTGGGCTATGTCCAGCACATATTTCTGTTCGGTTATATAGGATGCGTTGATTGGCAGCCTTATTACATTGGCGTTTAGTTTCTGACTTGCATACCTTTCTGAAAAATTCTCAATCATGGAAGTGCCCAGTATCACGGTATCATACTCTTCATGGCGGGCCATACCGGGAATCTGAAATCTTTCGTTGGGTATATAGATATAAGGTTTGGGCTGGGTTCCCAGAAACAGGTATGGATCAAATTTAACCACCATAAAAACGCCCGGCATCAGTGCCAGTATCAGAACGATTATGCCTTTTAAAATAAACAGTAAAACTTCCTTTGTCTTTGACATAATTACCCCTGTCTGCTTAAAAATTCAGTAAATTAATCATGTGGCCAAGAATATAATTAATAGGGACACCCCGCATTTGCATATAGATTTTTATGCGGAGTGCCCCCTCCCCCCTAAAAAGCGAAGTATATGAAAGTCTGGGACTCTGTCCATGCAAACCAAATAACTATTGAAAGGCACACAGCATAGGTTACAAGCCTTATTGCAACAGGCATGCGTGCAAGCACCCTTGAAGGGCTTGCGAAGCTCTGGAATATGTGTACCAGCTCTAAAAGTATAATGCTCCCTATTGCTGTGAAAAACTCCCAGTGGTCAAGACCCAGAATAATCCTTGTGCCTAAAAACTGTTTCAGGTTAAAGGTATCAAACCCTTCAAGGAACCGGGGCAGCATATAAAGAGCCTGGTCTATGCTCTGTGCCCGGAAGAATACCCAGGTGCCGCAAATAAAAGCAAAGGTAAGCACCATGGGCACCAGGCCGGCAAGAGAACCGAATATCCTCAAAAGCAATGGTCTTTGCCGCTTTTTTCCAGTCTGGTATTCCATATATTCTTTTTTTCCCGATCGCTTTCCTATCCCTAAAACTCTTTCTATAACTATTGCAAGACCGTTCAGTGCACCCCAGACCACAAATGTCCAGCTTGCACCATGCCACAGACCGCTTACAACAAAAACAATGAAAAGATTTATAAGTGTCCTGAGATAACCTTTCCGGCTTCCGCCAAGAGGTATATAAAGGTAGTCCCTGAACCAGCTTGAGAGCGAAATATGCCAGCGCCTCCAGAATTCAGTGACACTTTTGGAGTAATAAGGTCTTTCAAAGTTGGTTGAAAGCTCGTATCCAAGTACCCTGGCAGTACCCCTTGCGATATCCGAATAGCCTGAAAAGTCGCAGAATATCTGATAAGCAAATGCTATTGTAGCAATTATATAGTAAATTCCATTATATGCCTTATGGTTATTATATACGGTATTTACAATAACGGCCAGCCTGTCTGCTATTACAACTTTCTTGAAAAATCCGAAAAGCATGAGACGAAGTCCTGATGCCGCCCTTTCAGCATCAAACTCATTGTACCTGTAAAATTGAGGCAAAAGATTTGTCGATCTTTCGATAGGGCCTGCCACCAATTGCGGAAAAAATGAGACAAACAGGGCAAAAGTAAAGAAATCCCGTTCAGCATTGATATCGCCCCTGTATACATCTATAGTATAGCTCAGGGACTGGAAAGTGTAAAATGATATCCCGACAGGAAGAAGGACATCAATGCTAAAAGACCTGTATGATACATTGAAAAGCGACAGCAGCCCTGCCATATTATTGTTGAAGAAGTTGAAATATTTGAAAAAGAACAGTACTCCAAGAGAGCCTAAAATGCTTATAAAAAACCAGAACCTTTTAATGCCTTTGCTTTCTGTCTTTTCAATGTTGAGCGCTGCAATGTAGCAGCAAAAGCTGGTCAAAAGCATTAAAAGAGCGTATTCTGGTTTATATTGCATATAAAAATAATAGCTGGCTATAAGCAGCATATAATTTCTGGTTTTAATTGATGGAAGCAAAAAATAGATTGCGGTCACCAGCGGAAAGAATACCAGATACTCCAAAGAATTAAAAAGCATATTTTACTCTCACTCGTACATTTCTTTTACTTTCTTTTCATTCACGTTTCTTATTATGGTCTCCATTTGATGCTTTATGTGCTGTTCAGCAAGTTCGGCAGCTCTTTTATCCTCATTGGAGCGCAGAGCGTCCAGCATCTCCCCGTGTTCCTGTCCGACATTTTCGGCAATAATGCTGTCCGACATATACATGACTCTGAATCTATAGATCTGTTCACGCAGAGAAGATGACACAGTTATTAAACGGGGATTGCCCGCAATGGAATAGATCACATCATGAAACTCAATGTCCTTGCGGATAGCTCCCTCAATATTATTCTTATCTACACAATTGAGAAACTGTTTATGAATATTCTCTATAGTCTTGATATGGTTAGGTTTTATATTTTTAGCTGCAAGACCGGTAGCCAGTCTGTCAAGTGCAGCCCTGACTTCCAATACATCCATTATATCTTTCACAGTGACCTCAGAAACATGAGTACCCTTTCTGGGTATCATTGTAACAAGACCTTCAGCCTCAAGCCTTCTGATAGCCTCTCTGACCGGGGTTCTTGATACTCCCATCTGCTCGGCCAGAGCGACTTCCATCAGCCTTTCGCCAGGCTTTATATCACCGTTGATAATGGCTTTTCTCAAGGTTTCAAATATAACATCTCTTAAAGGTTGATAAGTGTCCAGTTTAAGTTTTGGTATCTTTACCATAATGTTTTATCTCCTCTGCCTATAGTTTTGACATAGTATACATTTTTGTAATCTTTCAAAAACTTCTCTTTTGCAAAAAGAGCCTTTTCAGGGTTCTCAAAAACACCAAATATGGTGGGGCCGCTTCCGCTCATACGGGCCGCAAGTGCGCCGTAATCCATAAACCTTTCCATTATGGTTTTCAGTTCCGGATATTTTGAAACCGAAACTGTTTCAAGCACATTCCGCATTTTTTTGGCTACAGCCGGTATATCCATCCCGGTTATTGCATCTATAAGACCTGAAGTATCAGGTCTGTCTGTTAAATCTTCAAGTTTTAAATGCCTGTAAACGTAAGAAGTGGATATGGGAAACGAAGGTTTAACCAAAACAATATCAACATTTTCGAAATCAGGCAGCCTCGTCAGCTCATCCCCTATTCCCCTTGCAAGCTGTGTCCCGCCATCAATACAAAAGGATACATCCGCGCCAATGGTCCCTGCAATTTTAAGAAGCTGGCTTCGGGAAAGGATGTTTCCGTAAAGCTGATTGAGGCCCTTTAACACTCCTGCAGCATCAGTGCTCCCCCCGCCAAGACCGGCTGAAACAGGGATATTCTTTTTAATGCTTATATGAGCTCCTCCCCTTACAGGACTATGCGCAAAAAAAGCTTCCGCCGCTTTGTATGCGATATTTCTCCTGTCATTTGGTACATAGGGCTCTTCACAGTTTATGGTTATACCGCCGTACCTTTTTTCAATTGTCACTATATCGCATAGATTTATTGACTGCATGATCATTTCAACTGAATGATATCCATTGGGCAGTTTTTCCAATACATCTATGGATAAATTAATTTTGGCAGGGGACAGGAGTGTAATTCCCTTCATGTTCCACCTCTTGCTATTATTGAGTATATTATATACAAAGAACAAAAAAAGAGCAATAAAAAGTGCCTAAAACCTAAGTTTAAGACACTTCGAAATTTGATAAAAATACATTATTCAGCTTATGAAAGCTGGAATTTATTTTCACCCCATAATAAACATCCGTCTTCCTGCTTGTATCTTTTCATCTTCAGCTATATCGTTATCGGCACATAATTTTGAAATAGGAATTCTGTAGTTTTTGGCTATATCCCAGATACTGTCACCGGGCTGGGAGAAATATATGGTAATGGGAGCCCTTCCGGCACACTCCTCTTTTTCTGCTTTAAGATCATCTGCACATACAATTTCCCCTACCCTGCAGGCTCTCACATTTATTTTTATTCTGATCGACACGTCTATGCTGTCAGTGCCGGCAATATCAAACTGGATATCTTCTATACTGAACAGTGACTGTATTAATTGCCAGTTTCCTTGTTCAGGAAGGTTAATGATGTGATTGAAAGGTATATCCAGCATACGGCCCTGGTACTGCTTGCCCCGGGTCAGGAACAGCACATTAAGGCCAATGGTGCCCTGGACATTTAAATTGTCGCTTACCATTGCAGCTATATTTCTTTCATTGGGGCAGACCATAAGTACTTCATCCAGTGCATCTTCCGGGGTATCAAGACTGATACGCTGACTTATAATATGTTCTTCACAGAATTCTTTCTCATCGGTCACAAGTTTTACAGGAACCATGTTAAGATGCAGATTGTAGTCACAGGAATACGCATCTTCAATAACAAGCTGTTCCTCGCTTATCATGACCTGGGCATCTATTTCAATATCCAGTCCTACAGAAAGCCGTGTATAAAGCCCGTCATCATCCTCCGCCAATTTAATCTCCCAATTCTTAAGGACATTGGTTGCAAAAAGGGTTGAGTATTCCGGAACCTGGACGCCGACAGATGTTCTTACAGGAAACTCCAGTACCACCGACTCGATACTTTCGTCCATGCTGTCACTCCGATACAGCATAATTAAATTCCCCCTGGCTTCCAGGACGGGCTCATCATCCCTGTAATTGAGCTCTGCGCGGCCAAGGTTTATCCGGGAAAACAATATTTCCTTTATGGGCGGGCTTCCGGGCGGCAGTGACAGAATGTCAGTCACCCTTACATTTATATCACCATTGTCTTTCAGGATCATAACATTGACCGGTGATGTTTTGAGAAACACATTTTCGCCAAGGATTTCCCTTCCTATTTCATGGCTACTGACATCATAAAAACGGCAGACAAGGGATGTGACAGTGCGGCATACAAGTTTTCTCCCATTTATAATATTCACATCTGTATGCTGGCATCTGCACCTGGCGAAAGCACCAATATCTCCTTCAACTTTAGGCTTCTGAAGAGAAAAGGACCAGGGATATTTTGCCGTGATGCTGTCCACTTTCTGCTCGGGGGTATCTGTTATGTACAGGATTCTGTATTGAATCTCACCCGAAACCTCTACCATGCGCCCTGTCTTTTCTACACTGGTCACAAAACCTTCAGCATCAGCCAAGAGGATGCTTTTGATATCGGGTTTTACATCGGGTACTATGATGCTGTGCTCAAACATTTCTTCCGGTTCAACTATATCAATAGTCCTGTATGATCTAATCGGCCTTTTTATTAGTTCCATTGTTTAGGACCTCCTCATTTAAACCCTTATCCTTCAATTCTATTGATATGCCGCCCATGTTTAATGTATGACATGCAGTTTGATAAAAAAACAGACTAAATGAATATATGAACTGAAAAGGAAAATCTGTAATACTAAATAACCCAACCAAAATAAAAGGAACGGTTTTATCCTCCAAAACCGTTCCCTGTACTTTTGAACACAGTATGTAAACTCTTGAAAATCAGAGTGCAATATTTTGGCAATCAGATGATGGCATTACTTTGATTTCTACTGTTTTTGTCAAAACATCAGTATAGCTGAAGGAAACTCTTCTGCTGTTATTGAAATCATTCTCAAATTTTACAGTGAAAATACTGGGATATACGTTATCCACAATGCCTTCTTTAATAAAAATCTTTTTACGCCCTTTATTGGCTTTCAACTGTATTCTTTTTCCTACGTAACCTTCAAGCTCTTTACGAATCTGGGATATTTTGTTTTTATCCATTCTACCACCTCAAAACTAACTGGATAGAATTATATCACATTTTGTCACCCCATGTCAACATAAAATATTATATTATACATAGCCAAGTATATATTTGTCAAGCATAATATTTGAGCAGATTTCTGCGCTAATCGGCATAAAATGTCACATTACTCGTTGCAATTAAGAATTGCGTTTTATATACTAATAGTAATTGTATCCAAATACTCAAGAACTATAAGTTTTATTTGTTATTAAGACAAAAAGAAGGTGTAACGCATGATGACAGATATTGAAATAGCGCAGAAGGCAAAAATGCTTCCCATAGAAGATGTGGCCAAAAAACTGGGAATAGAACGAAGCGACCTTGAACTGTACGGGGATTACAAAGCAAAGATAAAAGATGAGCTTTTTGAAAAACTCAAAGATAAACCCGATGGAAAGCTCATACTTGTAACTGCCATAAACCCGACCCCTGCCGGGGAAGGTAAGACTACCATTACTGTAGGACTGGGTCAGGCCATGGAGAAAATAGGCAAGAAGGCTGTAATTGCTCTTCGAGAGCCTTCCTTAGGTCCTGTTATGGGGATTAAAGGAGGAGCTGCCGGAGGAGGATACTCCCAGGTAGTTCCCATGGAGGATATAAATCTTCATTTTACAGGTGACATGCACGCTATAACAGCTGCCAACAACCTGCTTGCAGCGGCAATAGACAACCATATCCATCAGGGAAATACTTTGGATATTGATGCAAGGCGGATCACCTGGAAAAGATGCATGGACATGAACGACCGGGCACTGCGTCAGATAGTGGTGGGTCTGGGCGGATCAATAAACGGATTTCCCAGGGAAGACGGGTTTAATATTACTGTTGCATCAGAAATTATGGCAATACTGTGCCTGGCAAATGATCTGAATGATCTTAAAGAACGCCTCGGCAGGATAGTTGTGGCATACAGCAGCAAAGGCGAGCCTGTTACAGCGAGGGACCTTAAGGTTAACGGAGCCATGGCACTGCTGCTGAAAGATGCAATTAAGCCTAATCTGATACAGACACTGGAAAACACACCCTGTCTTATGCATGGAGGCCCCTTTGCCAATATAGCTCATGGTTGTAACAGTGTCAGGGCCACAAAGATTGCCCTCAAACTTGCTGATTATGTCATCACAGAAGCAGGCTTCGGTGCTGACCTTGGAGCAGAAAAGTTTTTCGATATAAAATGCAGGTATGGAAATCTCAAGCCTGATGCAGCCGTGATAGTTGCTACAGTAAGGGCACTCAAATATAATGGCGGGGTTAAAAAAGAGGATTTGTCACAGAAAAATATTGAGGCTCTGGAAAAAGGCATAGTAAACTTATGCAAGCATATAGAAAACATCAAGAAATTCGGTGTTCCCCTGATTGTAGCAATTAATCATTTTTATACCGACACTGATGAGGAAATAGCATTGATTACCGAAAAATGCGCAGAGCTGGGAGTGGAAGCTGCGGTTGCCCGCGTTTTCGAAAAAGGTGGAGAAGGCGGTACCGACCTTGCCTCCAAACTCTGTAATCTGACAGAAAGAGAACCTTCCAATTTTAAACCCCTTTACGATTTGGATCTGTCCATCAAGGAGAAAATCGAGATTATTAACCGGGAAATATATGGCGGAAAAGATGTGATTTTCACTGATAATGCACTGAAAGAAATTGCTGCTATAGAGGATATGGGTTATAAAAATCTGCCTGTTTGTATGGCCAAAACCCAGTATTCCCTTTCCGATAACCCGCTCCTTCTCGGAAGACCGGAAGGCTTTACACTTACAGTAAGGGAAGTCAGACTTTCTGCCGGTGCCGGTTTTGTAGTGGCAATCACGGGTAAAATAATGACCATGCCTGGTCTTCCCAAGGAACCTGCTGCAACAAGGATGGACATCAGCGAAGATGGTACAATTACAGGACTTTTTTAAAAGCTGTGAAGAAAGACTTATATTAGATAACTATATTAAAACATTAGATTAACAGTTGATTTAACGGTTTATCAGGCCGTTTTAAAAAAACATGATGTTCAGATTAATTAAGGCCTTCCCGGAAGCAGCAGAACTTCCCCAGTGTGGTCTGATATATCTGAACATCATTTTTTTAAATCTGTGCCTAAAACAGTTTATCGTACTCTTTCATAAATTTTATATGGTGAGTATATTCAGCGATAACACCCTCAAGCATATGGGTGAAATTCCGCTGTGCCCAGCTTCGTCTGGAATTGTAGTAGCGGTTGGCCACCCTCCAGAATTTTTGCGGGAACAAAAGCATTGCCTTCATTACCACTTTTTCGTCCCTGCTTAAAGGTTCGATTTTTGAATAGGCTTTTATTATCATTGCTGCTTTTTGAGGATCCCAATCGCACTTTCTCATTTTTCTCCGTATAAGATTTACAAGATCGTAAATACGGAGTTCCTCCATACAGGCATCAAAGCCTATTACATAGGTTGAATTTCCTTTCATGAGTATATTTTGATATGAATAATCATGATGGCATATAACCCCTTCCATCAAGGTTTTTTTGACCAGGCGGGGGTATTCAAGTCCTTCCAGAAGTGCTAAGCTTTCCTCTGCCATTTCAATAAATTTGTCTACACAATCCAGATATATGTAGTCGAAAGCATTCCGCTCACGTTCAGCTTTTCGTCTCATTCTTATGATTTCATCGTAGCGCCTGCTCAGATTATCAGGAAGTTTTCCAAGATCACTCGGAACCAGAACACCACTTTTAGGTTTGAAGCCCTTACTGGCCTTATGCATAGCCGAAAGAGCCACTGCAGCCCTAATTGTATCATTATCATCACTGAATTCGCATTCCCGGCCGTCAATATATGTAGTTATGGTATAAAGCCGGCCATCGATATCTATATAAGGTTTACCCCCCAGAGTTAACAGATATGCATCCAGTGTTGTAAAACCGTTGGCAATAAGATGTTCCTTTGCACATTGCACAAAATTAATCCTGCTTTCTGAATACTGGCAGGGACGAAGGTATTTCTTGCCCTTGTCTGTGTCAAGTATATATCCGGCCCTGTTGGGCTTTATAGATGAGATACGTATACCATATGCTGCCTCAATTAATTCCCTTGCTTCAAGCATTTTATTATCACTTCTCACTTTCTTTGAATACATAATGATGTCGGCGGTGTTATAATAAATACTTCAGTATAACGACCAATATGATTCCGGGAAGGCCTAATATACCAGCAATCAGAGCTGAAACAGGATTTAACGGAATAGTAAATCCAAACGGGCTTCCGATAATGTTTATGACAAGAATAGCTATTCCGCCTATTATTGCATTGATTACAAGCCTTACAACAACCTTAAGCGGAAGCAGCAAGGTTTTACCAAGAAGTAATATGATAAGAACCCCCACGATCCAGGCCAGCACTATAAGTATCCTGTCCATACCAAACTACATTCCTTTCTATAATAAAACAACAAACGGTTACCTCTTACCAGGGCTTTTCAGCCTTTCTGCATGGGATAGCCGTTTTTCAGAAACCCGTAAGGCATATGCCTTATTAATTTATATACAAATAGATAGTAAAAAATTCGAATAAATAGTGGATAACCAGAATTTGTCGCAAATTCATTGAAAGACTGCAAGACAGAAGAATTTCCGTGTCTTGCAAATACAGGAAAAAATAAAAGAAAAAAAAGACTGTATTTCAAATCACTGATTCATGGCTTCCTTTGCTTTTTTGAGTAAATAATCATACCTTATCTGGGAAGCTTTGATACGGTAGGTATAATAGTCTACCATTTCTTTTCCCTCGGCACTCTCAAAGTTGGACAAAGCATTCTGCCATTCCCGATATGCATCGAGGATACTTTCTTTGAGCTCCTCCAGCTCTTTATCTTTTTGAAGGACATCTGCCGATTTCTCGGGTTTTGTGGTTCCTATCCTTTTAATAAAATTCAATACGTCGAGTTTTTGTTTTTCCAATGCTTCATTGGTCATAACTATCACTCCATAATAAAGCTTAAGAGGCTCAGGGATCTGAACCAAATAATAGTCTTCATATGGAGAGTATAGTCAAATAAAGGATAATTATACCTTGTCCTTTGCAATAATTACACGATTTATTCCTGAAAAATCTGTAAGTATGTAAAACAGGGTAAGGTTCCCTATCTTATCTATTACTTATTCATATCAATATGATATTATCTCAACGCTTTTAAAGAAATAAACTTGCAGCAATAATCAATATTGACAAATAGTAACAATTGAAATATCCTGTTTATAACAATTAATATAAATCATTACATTCGTTGTTGCTTAACAGCTTAGATTTTTAATAACTTTTTACTGAAGCAACCTATAGTTGCTGTTTTTAACTTAGGAGCAACAAATGGCTGCCGCTCTTAACTTATTTTTGCTGTTATTTAAATAACTTA
>JAAYMA010000042.1 GCA_012521615.1 Clostridiaceae bacterium
AAGAAGATGTAAGTAGCAATAAGTCTATTGGCAGATTCAAATGAATTAAATCCTCTTTTAGGCTTGTACCAAGC
This sequence comes from Clostridiaceae bacterium, assembly GCA_012521615.1. GTDB lineage: Bacteria > Bacillota > Clostridia > DSM-8532 > DSM-8532 > DTU059. The sequence continues at coordinate 75 of JAAYMA010000042.1, forward strand.
TTTAAATTGACCATTAAAAGCCTCTAAGACGTTGTTGTTGATTAAATCATCAAAATCCTCAACACGGATATGTTTTGCGTATTGGCTGAAAAAGATATTAGGCTCATTTCTTCCATTGAGCGTGATATAATTATAAAGAGTGATCCTGAAAGAATTAAGCAGCTTATTATGATTTTATTTGATAATGCTGTAAAGTATACAGACAAAAATGGTCAGATAGAAATATTCCTGACTAAATCAAAACGTCTTGTTGAATTTTCCATAAAAAACACTGGCAAAGGGATAGCCAAACAAGATCTGCCAAGAATATTCGATAGATTTTATCGGGCAGATCCCTCCAGAACACACCAAACAGGAAGTTACGGGTTAGGGTTATCAATTGCAAAAGCAATTATAGAGAGACTCGGCGGTGAAATACGTGCTACAAGTGTTGAAAATGAATATACAACTTTTACTTTTACACTTGGGCTTTGATATAAAATACATCAAGAAGGAGATGACATTATAATATGGTACTGGAAATAACTGTGGATTCCATAACATCAATGTTAACGGCAATAAAAGCCGGTGCTGACAGAATTGAATTATGTTCTGCACATAGTTTAGGAGGTCTTACTCCAAGCTATGGATTAATGAAAAAAGCAAAAGAGCTTAACATTGAAACCTTTATCATGATCCGTCCGCGGGCAGGAGACTTTTTGTATGATGAACAAGAGTTTGAAACCATGAAGGAAGATATTTTAGCTGTAAAAGACCATGGGATTTGAAGGAATTGTAACAGGCATTCTGTTAAGTGATGGCAGAATCGATATTGATCGCATGAGAGAACTTGTTGAACTTGCAAATCCACTTAAGGTAGTTCTCCACAGAGCTTTTGACGATGCAAAAGATCCTGTTGAGGATATAGATAAACTTATAGAAATGGGGATTTGTCGAATTCTGACATCGGGACAAAGGGCCGACGCTCTAAAAGGAGCAGAGTATATCGCAGAATTACAGAAGAGGTTTGGTGACAGAATTGACATCATGCCCGGTGGCGGGGTAAATGCAGAAAATATAGAAGAAATATATAATATCACCGGATGCACCCATTATCATCTGTCCGGCAAAGTTAATGTCGGAAGCCGTATGGAATACAGGGAGTATATTGAAAGAATGAATACCCCTGAAAGTGAGTTAATTGTGGAACGAGCAGACTATGATCTGATAAAACGGGCAAGGGATGCACTTGATAGATTAGCAGGCAGATAATCTGAATAGACATATACCTTCTGCCTGTGAGATATGTTTCATTTAAAAATGTGTCCGGAAATCCTTTATCTCCTTAAAAACAGGGGGTAAAGGATTTTTAGATCTTATCAGTTTACTATTTTAGAAATTCATACAGATACGCTTCCATTGCTGGTGTCCACCACTTTAAATAACCCGCCTGTGTAGGATGAATGTCGTCTGCCATGTAGAGATTATGGGTGCCCTGATTGATATTGTTTAATTCAGTATTATTCCAGAGATCTATAACGCCAATATCCCATTTCCGCTGTATTTCAAAAAGTAAATTCACCATTTTGCCGTAATAAATACTGTTGTATTTCGTGTTGGTAAAGAATACGACAGGGCAATTCCATGTTTGCCTGGCATACGCAATAATATACTCGATTGCTCCGGCAATGGTATTGGTATCAAAGAAGTTCATATCAAAACTGTCCGAAATTGTGCCAAGCTCCTTTTCCTGTGAGGCATCATTTGTGGAAAGCTGGCAGACAAAACAATCTGCCTTAATGTTGGGATCGATGGTTTTCATACGTGGAATATAGGAGTTGCCATTGTCGTCACCATCTGTCACAAGTGTTGTTCCTGAAACAGCTTCTTTAATTGTTCTGACACCATTACGCCTTCCTATGTACTCAACAAATGAAGTGCCCAGCGAAGCACTGCCATAAGTTACCGAGCTGCCAAGAAATATTATTGTTTTCCCCTTAAGAGGGCTTGACGGAAGTGCTTCAACATTTTTAAGATGATATCTGGCAGCATTTCCTGACTTCATGAAAAGCGCTATATTTGAAAGTTTTGTCTTTATTATATTAACCAGTCCGTTGATAGAGTGTTCCATAATATTCATCCCTTCAGATTTTCGGTTTTTTATCACGTGTTTATCAGACAAGTTTTGCCTTACATGTGTTTAGCATTAAGGGGTTAATCTCTCTTTGTATAAATGTAACATAATTTTCCTGATACTTGCTATAACTATGCTGATTTTATTATAAAATAGTTCCTTTAATCCTAAGTTCCGATAAAAAGCTGTCAGGTTTGACAATACTCATATGAAGTATAATCATGTAAAATCTTATTATAGGTTAAGCTCTCAACTTAGCTCTACATCAATTTAAAAGGCGGACAAAAATGAGTTACACTTACGATTTGACAGTTGGAAATGAAACTAAAGCAATGCTGAAATTAGCTATTCCCATGATAATAGGGAATTTGGTTCAACAATTATATAATGTTGCTGATACAATCATTGTAGGCAGATTTATAGGTCCTGATGCCCTGGCAGCGGTGGGAAGCTCCTTTTCGGTTATGGTCTTGTTGAATTCCATCATATTGGGTTTTTGTATGGGCAGCAGTACTGTATTTTCAATACTGTACGGCTCAAAAGAAATCGATAAGCTAAAAAATAGTTTCTTTATTTCATTCTGCTTAATTGGAACACTCTCGTTGGTTATTAATTTACTTGCATTGTTTTACATTGATAATATTTTATCTTTTATCAGGATACCGCAAGAAATATGGGCAGACACAAAGACCTACTTGCAAATAATTTTTTATGGCATTATCTTTACCTCAATTTATAACTATTTCGCCGGAATAATGCGAAGTTTGGGTAACTCTATAACGCCGCTGATATTTCTTGCAATATCTGCCGTGACTAATATTATACTGGACATTGTGTTCATAGTACCGCTTAACATGGGCGTTAGTGGTGCTGCATATGCAACAATCATTGCTCAGGCAATTTCAGCCATAGGATTAGCTGTTTATTGCATTAAAAAGGTTCCTATAATTCGTTTGAAATGTAAGCACTTTCAATTTGATTTTAGAATAGTTAAAATGATTGCTAATAATTCAATACTTACAAGCATTCAGCAGTCAGTTATGAACTTCGGTATTCTCATGATACAAGGATTGGTAAACAGCTTTGGTGTAGCGGTTATGGCAGCATTTGCAGCAGTGGTAAAAATTGAGAGTTTTGCTTATCTTCCCAAGCAGGAATTAGGTAATGCATTTTCTACCTTTATAGCTCAAAATTATGGCGCGAAAGAAATAGGGCGCATACAAAAAGGGATTCGTTCAACCTTAAAAATTATTACTATTTATGGTGTAATAGTTTCGGCGTTAATTGTTTTGTTTGCCAAGCCTTTGATGACTATTTTTGTCAGCGCTGAAGAAACTGAAATTATTCGGATAGGTATTCAGTATTTGTTTATTGTGGCAAGTTTCTATTGTTTAATAGGATATTTATTCATGTTCTATGGATTATACCGGGGTGTGGGAAGACCGGGTATCTCAATAATCCTGACCGTCATAAGTCTTGGAACCAGGGTGTTTTTGGCTTATACCCTTTCTGCTGTTCCTTCGATAGGGCTTATAGGTATATGGTGAGCTATACCTATCGGCTGGGCTCTGGCTGATATTGTTGGGTTTTATAATATAAAGAGAATAAAAGGGTAATCCGTATGTTATTCCTAATCGCGCTATGAATAACATCATACTTTGTGTGGAAGTATAAAAGCCTGTCTATAAGATAGCTGTTAATATTTCGGAGTTGGATAAGATTAATTGAACTTGAAATAGTTAAACAGAAGGAGGGCTTTTATGGTTTCACATTATCTGATATTCAACAGAAACTGCCAGGAAGCACTTGAATTATATTCGAAAGCTTTTAATGCTGAAATCACTGAAATAAAAAAATATGGTGATGTTCCGAACCCGGGTTTTCAGGTACCTGAAAATGATAAAAATTTGGTGCTGCATGCCAGGCTAAAGCTGGGAGATATTGAAATTATGTGCGCTGATAGTGAGGAACGTTTTCAGCCGGGGACTAATATGTATATTTCTGTTACAACGAAAGATTTGGATTTAGTTAAAAATGCATGGAATTTATTGAAGCAAGATGCTGAAATCTATATGGAACTTGAACCTTCCTTTTTTGCTGAACTTCACGGATCTCTAAGGGATCGGTTCGGTATCAACTGGATGTTCACCGTGTTGAAATAATACTCTTGGATTCTTTGAGTTTTCTCAGTTATTCTCAGTTTGCTTATGCTTTTTAAATAAGTATCCTACTCCTCCGATACAGATAATTAATCCCAATATTGCAGGCTTCAGAATAGACATGCCTGCTTCGCCACTGAATGCAACACTCCAGATAATTTTAAGAACAGCTGCCCCTATAATAACACCCAGCAGCCATCTCCAGTTTCTTTTCCATGCTGCTGTAAGGAGCATGAAGAAAAACAGGGGCACTGATAAACTCATAATTATTTTGGGAGCAGTCCATGCACCTTTCAAATAATCCATTTCAAAAGCTAAAAATTCCATAACTTTAGGATTAATTGCAGCCGGAACCGGAAACCAGAACATACTTGTAAACAGAGCAAATATTGAAGCGAATATACCGGTATAACTTTTCTTGAATGCAAATATAACCATTGGTATTATAAACAGGGGTCTGATATACCAGCTTAATATATTGTGATGTCTTTCAAATGCCCAATCGAAAAATGTGTCATTTGTCAGGAATAATACAATAAATATGATGGTAGCAGCCAAAAACAACATACCTATTATAAAATCTGTTTTCTTTTTCATGGAAATCCCCCTTTAAAATTCAATCAATTTTTTTGCTAATTCCATTGAATATTATGTTTAAGAGCGAATCTACAAAGCTGTTTACGTCTTCTTGATTAAATTCGTAATTAAGATTGCCGAACTTATCCAGCATATATTGATTGACTGCGCTGTTTAAGGATTGAAGCAGTAAAGTTAAGGCCAATGTGTCGACTTGATTGTTTATTTCACCTTTAGCTCTAGCATTGTTTATCATTTGAATGAACAATGTTTCTGATTGTTTGTCGCCTTCCTTGATGACTACTGATTTGGCTTTTTCATCATCTTCCCTGGTGAATTGTTCACCCAAGGCTGCATACAGAGGGTGTTTTTTTGCAAATTCAATGCCTTTGAGGAAGAGTAAACGAAATTGTTCCTGTAGCGTCAGTGTATGAAATTCAGCTAAAACCTCTGAGAAAAACTTTATTTTTTCCTGGATAGCTATAGACATTATATAAACGTACAAGTCCAGCTTATCTTCAAAATACTGATAGAAACTGCCTTTGGGGATGTTTGATTTCTTGCATATCTGATTAATACTGGCTGTATTGTAATTTGCGTTAGAAAACTCATCCATAGCACTGGAGATTATTAAGTTCCGTTTATCATCCGGCAAATTAAAAAAGGTTTCTTTCGGCATAAATACTTCCTTTCAACTCAGGTGACCGGGTGGTCATATCGTTAATTTTATTATATGACCATATGGTCACGTTGTCAAATAGTAACATAAAATATAAGCACTTATTGACCACATCAGTTGCTAACGCTGTTATTTTAGAAGGGAATACACTTTCTGATGACTTTGTTAAATTAAGGACAGGGCTTGCAGGTGCCGTGCTCCAGAAATTTGGAAACTATAATATAAAGGTAGCTGTAGTCATACAAGATGATCAGAATTTTCCTGCACGTTTTAAGGAAATGGTTGCAGAGCATAGGGTGTTGGCTTAAAAAAAGCGAACCGTTCAGGTGCGCTTAAATGCATAAAAACAAATTTATTTGCTCCAAAGCTGAACTGAACCTATTGTTTCCTTTATTAGTTCCTCAGCTGATAGGTTTTCTAAACCGTTGAAATCTCCTGTAAAATAATAGATCTGATCAATTTCTTCTGCTCCTTTTTCTTTATATGCCAGAACGTATTCTGAAAAAGTTTTGGAGTCAGATGCTATTTTATCTTCCCATAATGTTGTGAAAAACTTGAAGTACATAATATTTTCTGTCTGCCCGTTTTTATTTAACGTAACAAGAATTGAGTTTGCCTGTTGGTAGGTGTTCCCTGAAAGACGGGCGATGATGTCACCATCTTTTTGAAAAACCTGGATATTATCTTGATATTCAATTAATATTTTTGTGTTTTTCATATACAGTAAAGCAGCGAAAGTAAGCGATATGACGATAACAACAGACAGGACAGCTGTCAAAATCCTTCTGCAAAATAATTTCTTCTTGATTGCTTTCAAGGATGCTGCTTTTTGCATTTCTTCCTCACGAATGCTATGTTCCATGGGCAAAGAATAAGATGTCTGTAAATTTTCATAATAAGCCTGGCAACTTTTGCATTCATTCAGATGTTCTTTTACTGCATCAGCACTTTCCTGACTACAAACTCTGTCATGGTATAACGGAAGTAGATCCAATATGATATTGCATGGATATTTCATATCAATTCCTCCTTTATCTTAATTTTTGCTCTATGGTAAGTAACTCGAGCCCAGCTTTCAGTTTTTTCGAACAAAGAAGCTATCTGTGAAAATGACAGTTCTCCAAAAACACGTAGCCAGAACACTTCTTTATAGGGTTCTTCTAATTTATGCAGTATTCTGTGAATAATAAAGGCGGTGTCGCGATCTACAAAAGCTTGCTCCAAATCGTCAGTTCCTTCAAAAGTGTCTATTGATTGATTACAGTGACGTTTATTTTGAGTTTCTCTTGTTAAAAATGTATTTTTCGCGATTTGGCAAAGCCATACGTTTAATTTACATTCGCCTCTATACTTATCAATGTTTTTTAATGCCTTAAAAAAGGTTTCCTGTGTAATCTCTTCTGCTATGTATTTATCGTGGCACAGAGTTAGGACGTATTTATAAACTAACGAATAATAATCGGAGTAAATCGCATCGAAATCTTTCACTTCACCACCTCACTCCATTAATAAGACTAATGAAATTAAGTTTTGTTACAAATAAAATAAAGTATTTTTTAGTTTCATTTGTTGTACCTAATTCTACAACAAATAACAGGGACGTTTAAGAGAAGTCTTAAGATATATTGACTTTTTTAGGAGGTATAAATAGGGTTCGAGACTGCTCGAGTTATGGCTCAACGGGGATTTAATGTTATCGGGATTGGCCGAAGCGGGACTCATGGGTCGCAAAAGTAATCTACTGGCGTTGGAAGGAATGTCTGGGGAAAGTTCTATGTTTAACTAACGCAGGATCAGTTGTTAAGGTGCTAAAGTATGAGGATCCGACTAAAGATTATACAGCGAAACTGGAAAGTTTGAGAGATGAGTGTCTCGCTGTTGACCCAAATGCAAGAAAGATATGGCGGTGCTTCCATTTCGCGGCACATAAAAAACATATCGGGCTATATCCCGCAGAAATATAGCTTAATGCTTCAATAACTCCAAGCGTAGCAGTGGGCTCCTTGACAGATAATGTATTACTTTATAAAATATTCTCAGTAGTTACTCATATAGTTTCTAATTAGACGTTAATATTTCTTTTTGTTGGTGTTGATGATAACACCAGGTCATTTTTGCAATACTTATCTGAAACTTAACAGTTTTGTTGTATACACATTTTTAATAGGATTAAAATAAACTTAAACTAAAACTGATTTTGCTTGTATATAGGAGGGGTGTGCTCATGACAAGGAGATTCGTGTCAAAACTTGGCGGCCCTGACCAATCATACAGGGAACTTTTTAGAAGAGTACCCGACAATCCAATTCTGACAGCAAAGGATTGGCCTTATCCGGCAAATACAGTATTCAATCCTGCAGCAACCATCTACAAGGGAAAAGTACTTCTTCTGGCAAGGGTGGAAGACAGGAGAGGTTTTTCCCATCTGACAAAAGCTGTCAGTGATGACGGTTTCAGCAACTGGATCATAGATGATAAGCCCACTCTTGAACCCGATCCGGACAATTATCCTGAGGAACTTTGGGGTATCGAGGATCCCAGGATTACCTGGGTGGAGGAACTGGG
>JAAYMA010000043.1 GCA_012521615.1 Clostridiaceae bacterium
GTGAACTTTCAATGTTTCCTTGAAGTGATATTTTGTCATAATCTTCCCCTGTCATTGGATCAAAAAGATGCATGTATCCGCCGTAGTCGCAGAAAATGCCGTAGGTCTTGCCGTCTTCGCTTTTTATGGCAACAGGCGAACTCCAGCTATAGTGCTCCAGATCCCTTACCCAGATTTCTTTTCCGGTTTCCTTGTCAAGGGCGATCAGTTTTCCGTCAAGCTGGCTTCCTGTGAAGCAGACAGGGAAAATTATCCTGTCGGCTATGTCGTCCTTGCCGATTAAAGGTGTTCCCATCACACCTCCGTTGATATAATAGCGGTAATAGGCATCAATATCATATTGCCAGATCAGTTCACCAGTAATGGCATTGAATTTGCGGATATTGGTCGGGGCCTTGGTTCCCTTGCCATTTGCACAGCGCCTGTCCACTTCGTTAGCAGTGTAAAGGAATACCCCGTCCTCGGTTTCCTCCAGCACAACAGTGCTGTCAGTATCGTCTCCCACATTGTATATCCAAACGGGCTCCATTTTGTGAATGTCAAGGCACTGCAATGTTCCGCCGTTGTCAACAAAAAACATCAAATTGCGGTAAAAAGCCGGAGATCCTTCTATGCCCTGCGCATCGCTGGAAGGATTGTAGGACGATTTGTAGCGGTATTTGACAATATCGGGCGACATGGAAATTGTTCCGGTTTCTTCGTCAAACCTGGTGTTAAGTTTGATTTTGTATATAAGCCCGTTTTCGCCTGCCTGTACAAGGGTGTCGGTCTGCCAGTTGATAACACCGGAAGAATCAAGGGCTCCCCAGTTTCTGTAAGCAACAGGGTCATTCCCCGGAAAAGTGAAAAGCTCGGTCTGGTTGATAAGGTTATATATCCTGTACTTGAATGATGTTTTTGTTCCGGCTGTATCATTGCTGTTTATGCCCATCCCCGTATAAAGCAGGGGATAACCTCTGGGGTCTATTGCACCGGTACCTTTTATGGAGAAACCGAGATTTATTTTCGGCCGTGTTGCCTTTCCCGTTTCAAGGTCGAGGAAATAAATGTTGCCGTCAAGTATCGGATATATGACCTCTACAAAATCCCTGTGCTTGAATTCATCATTGATATTCATTATTTTCCTGACGTTTTCAGGCCATTTTACAAGAAGGGGCTGACCTGTCCAGCCCGAACCCGGCCAGTAGCTGCCCATGGCAGAAATTGCGCCGGTTTGCTGCTCCCAGATAATCTCAAGCTTTCTCTCCTTTATATCACGGGTTCCGTATGCCGCAGTATTTCTGTAGTTATTGCCCCTGAAAGTGGTTACACCTTCTACATCTGTATAGGCTTTGTCAGATGCAAAGGCCAGAGGATAATCAGGTTTATAGTCTATGGCTGATGAGCCTTTGAATACAGAGTAAGTAATAGTAGCTCCGTCCTTGAACTTTTTCTGATATGTGCCGTTTCCAACAGCAGTTTTGCTTACAAAGGAGGGTGCTTCAATATCCAGTATAAGCTTTGCCGGATCTGTGATTTCGGGTGTAGGAGTAGGTTCAGGTGTAAGAGTTGGTTCAGGTTCACTGGACTCGGAAGGCACAGGGGTCGGGCTTCCGGGATCGGGTGTGGGAGATGATGCTGACCATCCTCCGTTCCCTGTTAAAGGGAGTTTACCCTGAACTGCCAACAGGATAAGTACAGCAACGGCTGATATGAGTATGACCAACAATGGTTTGGCTATGTTTTTTCTTTGTCTGTATCTTCGTGACATAAAATCCTCCTTTGTCTGCTGCATCAAAAAATTGCTGCCTGTTATTTTATTTTAATACCAAATATTTTCTGGTCGTAGGATCCTACAACAATCATATCATCATAAACTGCAGGTGATGATTCTATATTTCGTCCAAGACTTACTGTGTCAAGATCTTTACCGGTTCTGGGATCGAACAGGTGCAAAATGCCTGCAAAATCGCAGAATATTCCGTAGGTCTTTCCGTCATTGCTTCTGATGTCTACAGGCGAGCACCAGCTATATGCGGTAAGGTGTCTTGTCCAGACCTCCTGACCGGTTTCTTTGTCCAGGGCAACCAGAGTTCCGTCCTGGTTGGATCCTGTAAAGCAGATGGGAAATATTATAAGATCGCTTATATCATCTTTCCCGATTAATGGAGTTCCAAGGGAACCACCGTTCAGATAGAAATTATAAACACAGGTGTAATCACGCTGCCAGATAAGTTCTCCCGTAAGGGCATTGAATTTCCTGATATTGCAGTTTTCAGGCTTTTTGCTTTCCTGGCTTCTTTTGTCTACCTGATTGGCTGTGTATAAGAATACTCCCTTGTCTGTCTCTTCTATAACAGTGGTAGTATCGGTATCATCGCCCACATCATAGGTCCAAACAGGCTCCATTGTATTTATATCAAGACATTGGAATATGCCGCCATTATCACAGAAATACATATAGTTTTTATAAAAAGCCGGTGAGTTTTCGATACCCAGTTCAACATTGACAGAATCCCTGTAACGGTAACGTGTTATCTGGGGTGCGATTGATATGGACCCCTGGTCTTTTTCAAACCTGGTATTGAGTTTCACCCTATAAATCAAGCCGTTTTCACCGGCAGCCAAAAGCGTGTCAGTATTTTTGTCAACCATGGCCGATGAGTCAAAAGCCCCCCATTTCCTGAATGCGACAGGGTCACGGCCGAGTATATTATATAATGAGGTCTGATCTATAAGGTTAAATATCATAAATTTGAACTCAGACAAATTGCCGCTGTTATCATTTATTCCCATACCAGTATATAGAATAGGATAGCCTCTGGGATCGATCATTCCGGTTCCCTTCATCGGGAAACCTACATTGATTTTGTCCCTTGTCGCCTTACCTGTCTCCAGATCAAGAAAGTATATATTTCCATCCAGTGTCGGATATATAACCTCTACCAGATCTTTTGCTTTAAACTCAGGTTTAATATTCATCATATTCCGCACGTCTTCAGACCAGTTCACCAAAAGAGGCTGACCTGTCCAGCCTGTACCAGGCCAGTAGCCGCCGTCAGAGGTGCTTATTGCACCGATATCATGGGTCCAGACTATTTCAAGTTTCTTCTCGGAGATATTTCTTGTTCCATAGGAGGCAGAGTTGCGATAGTTGTTGCCGCGGAAGGCAAGAACTCCGCCGATATCTGCATAATCCTCAGGAGGACCAAAGATTATCTCGTCCCGTGGTGTATATTCTACAGGTTTCTGGTTTTCAAACACCCAATAATAAAGAAAAGTACCATCGTCTTTATCAAATACTTTCTTTGCTTCATCATACGCCATAGGGCCGGTAAATACTGCGGGATCCTGCCAGGAAACCTTCAGAACAGCAGGATCAGTGCTTTCTTCGGGCATGGGTTCGGGTGTAGGCCAGGGCGTAGGGATGGGAGTAGGCTCTGGCGATGTTTCCTGTGCAGGAGAAGAAGTTGAAGGAGCAGGACTTTCTGCCCTTAAGTCTTCGGGCATGAAAGGCAATTTTCCTTTGAGGGAGAGTACGATTACAATAATGGGTAGAAGAATAGATGCCATTACTGTGAAAAATCTGCCCTTGTTAAGTCTTCGTTTTCTTCTGTATGGGGGTCTTCTGTACATCAGTCACACCTCTTGCAAGTCAATTTAATCCATGGAAAATAATTGAGTTTTATCTGTAATACGGTAAAAATTAATCGGTCTGTTTGTTTGCATATGCCTCAACTTCATCGTAAATCAATCTTGAAAGTTCAGAAATTTTTTGAGAGGCAACACCCACATCCACATTTTCTGTCATTACAGCAAGAACATAGGGGTGTGTGGCAAAGATTATGCCGACATCATTGGAGGTTCTTACCTGGGTGCCGATTTTATGCGCAACTTTAACATGTTCAGGAAGAAGGCCGGAGCCTGCAATCCTGTCATTCCAAAGAGTGTTTTCCAGATCATGTATGAGCTGTCCGTAATGTTCTGGGTTTTCCAGATAAAGCCTGTACAGCTCCTGAGTTACAAGTGCCAGATCACGCGGGCATGTGCGGTGTCCTTTTTTATAATAAATTTCTCCGCCCAGATCCAATATATACTGGCATATATCCTCTATCCCCAAAATCCGGATAATCATGTTTATTCCGCAATTATCGCTGTGGGTTATGGAGAGTTTTGAAGTTTCCCTTACTGTATACTCGGTTCCGAAAGGCTGGTTCTGAATTATTCCGGTTCCGGGTTCAAAATCTTCTTTTAAGTACTGGAGTTTATCATCCCAATCTATTTCGCCGGCTTCTATCCTTGTATAGAGCAGAAGATTCATTGGAAGCTTGGTGGTTGAAGCGGCGATATAGCTGTCACGGTCATTAATACCGAAAGATTCTCCGGTGGCAAGGTCTATAAAATGAACGCCGTATTTGCCGTCCTGTTTTGAAATAAATTCTTCAACCTTGGCTTTTAATTGGTCCATTTTCCCGCTTTTCTCGACCGAACCTATAGCCGGCAGAAAACCGTGATCCTCGGTCAAGGTTCCTTTAGGAGGCTCGGGTGTAGGAGTCGGAGTAGGGGTGGCAGTAGGTTCCGCAGACGGTTCAATGGTAGTATCAGGACTGCTGGTTGCTGTATTGGATGGGGTTTGGGTGTTTTCGCTGATTTTTCCTGTTCCTAATTTATTATTGTAAACGTATATGCCCGCCAGTAACAAAACTGTAACCAGAATAAGCATTGTAACTGTGCGGCGTGTTCTGTATACTTTTGATTTTTTAAAACGATATTGTCTCATGATACATCTCCCTGTTGTGATTAGTTTCTTTTTCATTAAAATAAAGCGCAGTTTCCCGCGCCGGAATTTCAGTTTTTATTATATTTAATATAAGGAATTATGTCTATAATATAAAACATAAGACACATAAGAATTTTCCACATTTTAACCGGAAAAATAATAATGAACATATGTTATTATGTGCATATAAAATAGACGAGAAAAACAGGGATCTGGTTTACTATAATAATTTTTGTACAGGCTGATAATAATTGTTTGACACTGATTGTACAGCTATGATAAAATAATACGGCAACCGCACGAGGAAGGGCAATAAATCAGGAATGAATTTTATGAATTCTTCCTGTCCCTGTTAGGCGAGTCTTGGTAAGAGGAGGTGCAGATCTGATGTACGCAGTGATCGAAACAGGAGGAAAACAGTACAAGGTCCAGGAAGGCGACATTCTTTTCATTGAAAAGCTGAAAAATGCTGATGGAGAAGAGTTTGTATTCGACAAAGTACTTGCAGTTTCCAAAGACGGAGTTCTGACAACAGGAAATCCTGTTGAAGGTGCAACTGTTTCAGCTAAGATTCTTGGACATGGCAAGTCAAAGAAGATCATTGTTTTCAAATATAAACCCAAAAAAGGTTATAGAAGAAAACAAGGTCACAGACAGCCATATACCAAGGTTCAGATTGAAAAAATCAATGCTTAACAGAATATGACGAAAGCAACTTTTTTACGTTTAAAAAACGGTGAAATTAAAGGATTTAGTATAAAAGGCCACGCAGGTTCGGCTCGGCCAGGTGAATATGATATGGTATGTGCAGCTATTTCAGCTGTAGGATATACTGCTTTGGGAGGTCTTCAGGAACTCTGCGGTATAGACAATTACGAGGAGTCGGACGGAAGTCTCAGTATAATGCTACCCGATAATCTGCCCCGCGACATAAGGGCAAGGGCACAGATAATACTTAAGACAATGGAGATTGGCCTGAGACAAATTGAGTATCAATATCCGAAATATATACGAGTAAGGTTTAAGGAGGTGCAGCCATGATTAAGATTAATCTCCAGTTATTTGCTCAGAAAAAAGGAGTAGGTAGCTCCAAGAACGGCAGAGACAGTGAATCCAAAAGACTTGGCGTCAAAAAAGGCGACGGTCAGTATGTGCTGGCAGGAAATATTCTTGTAAGACAAAGAGGTACTAAGATTCATCCGGGTAACAACGTTGGTAAAGGTAAAGACGATACATTGTTTGCTCTTATAGACGGAAAAGTAAAATTCGAGAGACTTGATAAAAAAAGAAAGAAAGTAAGTGTTTACGCAGTCTGATAAGAGGATATAATGAGTAATGGGCCAGGGACGATTTATCGTCCCTTTTCTGTTCTTAAGTAAGAATATTCTATTTTTGGAGGAAAAGAATGTTCATTGATTATGCGGAAATCTATATAAAAGCAGGAGATGGCGGAGATGGGGCAGTATCCTTCCGCCGTGAAAAATATATACCGAACGGTGGACCCGACGGCGGAGACGGCGGTGACGGAGGAAACGTAGTATTCAAGGTTGATACAGGACTTAGAACCTTAATGGATTTTCGCTATAAACGCAAGTATGTAGCTGAAAATGGAGAAAGAGGCGGCAAAAGCAACATGACCGGAAGAAGAGGTGCCGACCTTATAATCCGTGTACCGCAGGGCACAGTTGTTAAGGATAAAGAAACCGGCAGAATAATAGCTGATTTACACGAGGTTGACCAGGAAGAAATCATTGCCAGGGGCGGAAAGGGCGGAGCCGGAAACCAGCGATTTGCAACTCCCACTCGTCAGGCGCCCAATTTTGCAAAGCGCGGTTCACCCGGGCAGGAAAGGACTGTCATCCTTGAGCTTAAACTGATAGCTGATGTGGGGCTTATAGGTTTTCCCAATGTGGGCAAATCTACCTTGCTTTCTGTTGTATCCAAAGCCAAACCCAAAGTAGCTGACTACCATTTTACCACACTAACCCCCAACCTTGGTGTAGTGTCATTAGGTGAAGGTCAGAGTTTTGTAATGGCTGACCTTCCGGGATTAATAGAAGGCGCCCATGAAGGAACAGGGCTTGGTCATAAATTTTTACGTCATGTGGAACGTACCCGTTTACTGATACATGTTGTAGATATAGCTGAAACTGAAGGCAGGGATGCAATAGAAGACTTTGACGTCATAAACAAGGAACTTGAGTTATATAATCCTGAACTTGCAAAAAGGCCTCAGATTATTGCTGCCAACAAAATAGATGCACTTCAGGATCCTGACAGGCTCAAAAGATTTAAAGCTGAAATGGAAAAACGGGGCTATAAGGTATTTGAGATTTCGGCCGCCACTAATAAAGGCGTGGACGAACTTATGTATTATACCTATGAAGAATTGAAGGATCTGCCTCCGGTAGTCCTTTTCGATCCTTCAGAAAAACTGATTGAAATTGATATTCCCGATGATGAGCCGCCATTTACAATAAGACGGGAAAATGAAGTGTTTGTTGTTGAGGGTCCTCAAATTGAAAAGCTTTTAGGTTCTGTAAATTTTGACGACAGGGATTCTTTAGGATATTTCCAAAGATCAGTCAGAAAGATGGGGGTTATAGATGCTCTTGTTGAAAAGGGCATAAAAGAAGGAGATACAGTGAGGATGGGTGAAATAGAATTCGATTATGTGCCGTAATGAGGAGGTGGATTATGCTAACCAGTAAACAAAGAAGTTATCTAAGAGGCCTTGCAAATAATATCCCTGCTATCTTTCAGGTGGGCAAGGGAGGAATTGATGATAATACTATTAAACAATTTGATGAAGCGCTGGAGGCAAGAGAACTGGTTAAAGCCTCAGTTCTGAAAAATTCATTATATACTGCAAGGGAAGCTGCCGAAGAAATAGCCCAGGCATTAGGAGCAGATGTGGTAGCTGTTATCGGTAGAAAGTTTGTACTTTACAAAGAATCCAGGAACAATAAAGTTATTAATCTTCCCAAATAAGATTTTATATCAGAGTTTCAAAGTTTTATATCAATATAAAAATCTGTGCCTGCAATTCAAGATTGCAGGTTTTTTATTATTTCTAATCTTATATAAATGTTTTGTTAATATTTAGTTCACAAATTTATAATAAAATATTTTGGTAATTGCTGATAATCCGGAGTTAAAAACTTTTTCAAGAATTTTGGCAGTATCTTTTGCTTAGACTAAAATACTGCATTAAATAAATATAGAAAGATCTGGAGGAAAAATGAAAGGCAAAAGAAAAAAAGCAAAAAATATTATAGTTATTTTAGTATTTATTTTTTTGTTGGCAGTGGTGGTAAGATCCTGTTTCAGAGACAGGAATCAAATAACCTATACAGAGGAGATTGTTAAGAACCGTGACATAACTACATATTTTACCTTCAGCGGAAATATCGAGACCAAATCAAGTCAGGCAGTATTTTCGCAGGGTGTAATGCCTGTAAAAAAGTTTCATGTAAAAGAGGGGGATGTAGTATCCAAGGGCGACCTTCTTTTTGAATATGATGCAGGTACCATACTTGATAATTTAAAACAGGCTGAGTTAAATATCGAAATTGCAAAAATAAATTATGAAAAAGCCGCCGGTTCCGGAAAACAACAGCAAATAGCACAGATGGAATCTGCGCTTTCTTCAGCCAGACTTGCATTCGATAATGCAAAATCCAACCTTGAACGAATGACTGAATTATATAATACAGGGAATATTGCAAAAATAGAGTTTGAACAGGCAAAAACAGCCTATGACAATGCTTTGATGTCGCTTGAAATAGCTCAGAAGAACTATGATCTTACCCTGGAAATGGTTGAACAGAATGTCAGGACTGCAAAACATCAGCTGGATCAGGCAAGGGCTTCCTATTCAACTTTGGAGAAACAACTGGAGGACACAAAAGTCTATGCCGAGATTGATGGGGAAGTTGACAAAATATATGTGGAAGAAAATGATTCCCTGACTATGGGTGCAAAAATTATGGACATCATCAATTATGAAGATTTACAGGTCACTATTAAGGTTGATGAGTATGATCTCAGGGCAGTAACCCTGGATAAGGAAGCCGAGGTCATAGTCAGCGCCCTTGACAAAACCGTAAACGGCCGGATAACAGATATTTCGAGACAGGCCATGGTCGTAAACGGTGTCTCATATTTCCCTACAACCATAACTATTGAATCCAGCGAGGATCTTCGTGTAGG
This sequence comes from Clostridiaceae bacterium, assembly GCA_012521615.1. Taxonomy (GTDB): domain Bacteria; phylum Bacillota; class Clostridia; order DSM-8532; family DSM-8532; genus DTU059. The sequence continues at coordinate 8,972 of JAAYMA010000043.1, forward strand.
CATGTCTGTGGAGGTACGGGTGCTTAATCATGACATAAAAGATGCTGTTACAGTTACAATGAAAGCTCTTCAGTTTGACGCAGAGAATAAGCCTTTTGTCTACGTGCGTGATTCCGACGGCAAGGTTCAGACAAAGTACGTTGAAACTGGTGTAAATGATGGAACTATTGTTGAAATAAAAAGTGGAGTAAATTCTGGTGACATCATACTCATCCCCAACAGAATATTTGATGCTTTTTATTTTGATATGAGGCGCAGATAGGGAGGATGAAATGAGAAAAGAGATATTATCGATGCAGAATATAGTAAAGGCATATCAAATGGGGGATGAGGAGCAGATAGTTTTAAAGGGTATTAATTTAAAGGTATATGAAGGGGAATTCATCTCAGTACTTGGTCCGTCAGGTTCAGGAAAATCTACTCTTATGAATATAATAGGATGCCTGGATATTCCTACATCGGGAACTTATATCCTTGGAGGCAGAAATATTTCAAATCTGACTGAAAAACAGCTTGCCAGGATAAGAAATAAGGAGATAGGGTTTGTATTTCAATCTTTTCAGCTGCTTCCGAGACTTACAGCTTTGGAAAATGTGGAGCTGCCCCTTATTTATGCAAGGGTTTCACCGTCCAAAAGGCGCAAAAGGGCAGAAGAACTGCTTATCAAAGTAGGTCTGGAAGATAAAATGTATCATAAACCAACACAACTTTCAGGGGGACAACAGCAGCGTGTGGCAATAGCAAGGGCTCTTGCCAATCATCCGACTTTGCTGCTTGCTGATGAACCCACCGGAGCATTGGATCAAAAGACGGGCAAACAGGTGATGAAGCTTTTTGAGGAGTTAAATAATGAAGGGCACACAATAATTATGATCACCCATGATTCCAATATTGCAAAGCATGCCCGGCGCATTGTAAAAATACTGGACGGAAATCTGGTTGAAGGGGTAGTGGAAAATGTTTATTGAGAGCATTAAGATGTCGTGGCAGAATATTTCCAATAACAAGATGCGCTCATTTCTGACCACCCTTGGCATCATCATAGGTGTTACAGCCATAATATCCCTTATAACAATAGTGCAGGGATTACAAACTGAGATTACAAGCCAGTTTGCTGAATTGGGAGCAGGGAAAATTGCGGTCCAGGCTCATGGTACTCCTTTAAAACAGGGTCTTTCTGATAATGATATGGAAAATATATCGAAAATTGAAAATGTAGCTGGTGTATCGCCAAATTTAACATTCATATCTTCTGCAGTCAAAGACGGGATAGTGCTTGAGAATGTCCCTGTTGAAGGAAAGAATCATACTTTTTTCAGGTACAATCCAAAACTTGTATCAAGGGGACGGCCCTTCAATATATTGGATATGGAAAGCAAAAACAAGATTTGTATAATAAATTACGCTGTTTCCCAAAAATTATTTTTCGGCGAGGACCCTATTGGCCAGACAATGCAGATAGGGGGGACCACCTATGAAGTCAAAGGTGTTATAAATGAGGACGCAACCTCCGATGTAATGTCCCTTATGTCCGGAACAGGAAGTGATTACAGGATAATCATCCCGTATACAACTGCAATGGGTATGGCCGGGATAGGAAGTATAACTTCTTTTGAAATCTATGTTGCCGACACAGACAGAACTGATGAAGTAATAGATGAAACAGAATCAATACTGAACCAGACATTTAATTTCAAGGATGACAGCTACAGAATAATAAATCTTGACAGTCTTCTGGACACCATGAATACAATGAATGATATGATGACGGCGGTTTTGGCAGGTATTGCATCAATAGCACTCCTGGTTGGCGGAATAGGTATAATGAATATGATGCTGGTTTCGGTATCTGAAAGAACTACTGAAATTGGTCTTAGAAAAGCACTGGGGGCAGAGCCTGTAAGTATTCAGATTCAATTCCTTATTGAGTCAATATTCCTGTCTCTTTTGGGAGGATTTTTGGGTCTTGTTCTGGGGCTTACAATTTCCTATGTCGCATGTATAGCAATAGGCATGACCTTCAGAATATCCTACCTGGCTATTTTCCTGGGGGTCGGATTTTCGGCCGCTGTGGGAATTATTTTCGGATGGGCGCCAGCAAGGAAGGCAAGTCTGTTAAATCCTATAGACGCTTTAAGAAGCTTGTAAAATCATACAGAGTTTTTGCCGGAAAAATATAGACCAAAAACTTGGAGGAGATTTTTATGAAAATGAAGGATATAAAACAGAGCGGGGTAAAGCTAAGCCTTGGCATCCCGTGTGGGAAAAAGGCAGGACAAGCCAGGAAATACACAGTTTTTGCAATTTTAATTCTATCAATAGTATTTTCTTCGCTATCTGCCGGTGCGGCCCAAGGCAATAAAATTTCCGACAATGAAATATATATAACATACAGTTCAATAGATGATATGGTAAAAGAAAACAATCTTCAGCTAAAGCTGAGTAATTTAACTTTGTACAGGCTTAAAAGGGATTTGAACTCTTCTGAAGATGATTTAGAGGAAGCAAGGAAACATTTATTGAATACCATGCACTTTTTGACACAGGTTTCAAGGGATATGGACAGAGTAATAGTAATGGATCCGCCAGGTATGCCATCTGATAGCGAGGGTATTGGTAATGAGGATCTTAAGGAGATTTATAAAAATCAGACAGAACTGTATAAAAACCTGGTATCGGTAGCCAATGCCACAAAAGTTTCTTTGGAAATAGCCCAAAACAATATTTATTCACAGATTCAAAATCTCGGTGCGGGGACAGAAGGCGCCGAGGATCAGATAGAACTCACCGAATTGAATATAAAGCAGGCTGAAAACACTTTGATTAATTCAGCCAGGAATTTGTTTATAGTTTATCATCAGATGAATATTAATCTGAGGCAGCTTGAAAACTCCCAAAGGATGATGGAGGAACAGTTAGATTCAATGAAAGCACGCTTTGAACAAGGCTTGATAAAGCAGGACATGATAATGGACCTGGAGACTTCTCTACTGGAGTTAAAAGCTTCACAGAGGTCACTGATAAACCAGAGAGAAGTAATTTTGCTGCAGGTAAAAAATATTCTGGGGTATACATACAAGGATAATGTGTATCTTGGACAATTACCGCTGGTGGACCCTAAATTCATAGACAATATTGATTTTGAAAAAGATGTGGAGGAAGCATTATCAAATGCCATGAGCCTTAAAATCAAGAAAAAGGAACTTGATAATCAGTCCATATGGGGTTTAAGACGAGATTACGAGCTTCAAATCAGAGAGGATGAAGTATATCTTGCTTTTTTGAAACAGTACATGAGTTTGTTGGAAAAATATAGTACATTGATTGTTTCTGAAAGTAAGCTGGAAAATGTAAAATACAAGCTTAAGTCAGCAGAGGAAAACTTTAGAAAAGGCCTGATATCACAAAATGAACTCGATAGTCTTAAAAATGAAGTCAAAGCAAAGGAACTTGAAGTTCAATCCAATTCTTTGGCATTGCTTTGCGAAATAGAGAATTATAAGGCCATGAAGGCGGGTAATCTGTGATAGAATAAAAAACAGTACTTAAGAGATTATACATAGAGTGGCCTGAGTTCAGATAAAGTTAATAAATTTAAAATAAATGATTGAGGCAAAGTAAATAATTTATATTATTTAATCAGGAAAAATTATGAGAAGAGGAACAAAAATATGATTTGGTTTGGTCCCGCAGGGAATTCAGACAGTTTTTACGAAGAAGGCTATAAAAGATCCTTTGATATGCCCGTGTGGCTTAAAAACATGGGTCTTAATGCTTATGAATACCAGTGCAATAAAGGCGTAAATTTAAAAGATGAAACAGCACAAATCATAGGGCAAAACTGCAAGGAGCATAATATAAAATTAAGCATTCACGCACCGTACTACATCAATCTTGCCAGCACAGATCAAAAAAAGCGTGAAAAATCCATTAACTATATACTGGATACTTTAAGAATAGCCCGGATAATGCAGGCAGACCGCATTGTGGTGCACCCGGGCTATGTATCGGGCATTTCCAGGCAAATAGCAATAGAACTTGCTTTGGATACTTTGCTCGAAACAATAAGACAGGCCGATGAAAAGGATTACTTAAGCTCTGTCACCATTTGTCCTGAAGTTCTTGGAAAGAATAACCAACTGGGTACACTGGAAGAAGTCATTGTTCTGTGCAGCCTTGATGAAAGGCTTATTCCCTGCTTGGACTTTGCTCATATTCATGCTTTAACACAAGGCGGTATGAAAACTATTGATGACTTTAAACAGGTCTTCAGCTTCGTTGAAAAACATCTGGGCAGAGAAAGAACGAGAAAGATTCATATACATTTCAGCCGGGTAGAGTATGGAAAAAGCGGCGAGAAAAAACACTGGACCTATAATGATATTGAATACGGTCCTGATTTTAATCCGTTGGCTCAGGCAATAATTGAATTGGGTCTGGAGCCTGTAATAATTTGCGAATCCAGAGGTACCATGGCGGAAGATGCACTTATCCTGAAAAACATATATGAAGAGGAAAGTAAAAAGTATACAGGGGATTATTAAGTTATATATGCAATCAAAAGAGTAAATATCAGAGGCACCATGACAATTGTCAGGTTCATGACCGATAGGGCGAAGGTATCCTTTTTGGTTTGCAGACCATGGAATATTCTCACATTCTTATAAACCTTAATGGCTGATATCAGGGTTATCAGACTTATAGCAGGAAGATAGCCCAGAATGACACAGATTATAATATCCAGGAAAGTCAGAATATACAGAATATCAAAAAGTATCAGAGCCTTTTTTTTCCCTGTTTGTATGGGAAGTGTGTATCTGCGGTTTACAAAGTCGTCGTCCACATCGCATATATTGTTGGCAAGCATTATATTGGCAATACAGAATACTGCAGGAAGGGAAGACAATAAAACAGGGAGCAGTATATCAAATTTTAATGTTAATGTGAAGGTTGAATTGTTTAAAGAAAGAATAACAGGTTTTTGATCAAAAACAGAGGCATATACAACCAAAAAGGGGATAAAGAAACCCATAAAAAGACCTGAGAATACTTCTCCGAAACATGTACGGGAAATAGGAACGGGGCCTGCCGAATACAGAATTCCCATTAAGAATGAGAGGGCGCCTAAAAGCAACAGTATATAATCAGTTTTCAAAAAAGTAAGGACTCCGAAGACTACTGCTATGGTAAATAGAATTATTATTATTGAAAGCACGGTACCTTCTTTTAAGTTGAACTGCCCAATGGCATTATGAACTTCGTAATTATAGCCTTCCTTTTTTATTGCTTTTTTAAAATCCTTGTAATTGTTCAGGGCTGTCGTAAACATATCAAAACTCAGAAGTGATATGAAAAACAAAAGTACATTAAAAACTTTGACAGCATCAAAATACCAGAGGGTATAGGCTACTCCGAATAAATAGGGCAGAAAGCTTGCAATTTTGGTCTGGATTTCAACAAGTTTCAAAAAACTTTTAAGATGCACAGAGCATTACTCCTTTTCATTATATGGAGCTTCAGTTTTAACAATATTATACCTGTATAATGATAAATATATCATATTTTTATCGCACAAAACGCATTTTCTTGATACTTCCTCATTCGAAAAAGTAAATTCCACCCCTAAGAAGGTTAGTGTGGAAATTACTTTTGCAAACCGGAGTTTACTTTTTCAATTGACCTTTCTTGATACTTGCAGTAAAATCCGATAAAATTATTGCATAATAAATATAAAAAAGAGGCATATATATGTTGAAAATCAGAGTAATTAATGGTCCAAACCTTAATATGCTTGGTGTCAGAGAACCTGAAATATACGGAAAGCAGACTTTGAATGATATTGAGGATTTATTGAGAATAGAAGCACAGGCTCTTGATATTCAACTTGACTTTTTTCAATCAAACCATGAAGGTGAAATAATTGACAGCATTCATGGGGCATACATGGAGAATTTCGATGGGCTGATAATAAATCCGGGTGCTTACACCCATTACAGCTATGCTATAAGGGATGCTGTCAGCTCTGTTAAAATACCATGTATAGAGGTTCATTTGTCAAATATCTATGTCAGGGATGAATTCAGAAAAAATTCGGTGGTTGCACCGGTATGCACAGGACAAATAAGCGGCTTTGGAAGTGACTCTTATATTGCCGCCCTTTATGTTCTATACAGGAGATTAAATAAGAAAAGTTGAGAATATATCAATTAAACTTGAAAGAAAGGTGTAGCATTTAAATGGAATACAGAATTCAAAAACTCAGGGATAAATTAAAGGAAAACAATCTGGATGCAGCAATTGTTACCGGCCGGCCAAATACGCTCTGGCTATCAGGTTTTACAGGCAGCACTTCCTATTTGCTGATAGGTCTTAACAAATCCTACCTGATTGTAGATTTTCGCTATACAATCCAGGCAAAACAGCAGGTATTCAAGGGTATAGAAGTAATTCAATATGAGGACAGTTTTTTTACTACGTTAAATACTTTAATTAGCCAGGACAATATAAAAAATATTGGCTTTGAAGGAAATATTGTGTCATACAAGGAGTATCTCGACCTTAAAGAAAAGTTGACAAATGCAAAAAGTCTTGAAAATATAGGGGACACAATTGAGAAACTGAGAATAATAAAAGACAGGGATGAAATAGGCAGGATACAGGAAGCGGTACTATTAGGAGATAAGGTTTTTGATAGAATTGTCAACTTTATAAAACCCGGAATGAAGGAGACTGAAATAGCTGCAGAGTTGGAATATATAATGAGAAAGCTGGGTGCAGAAGGACCTTCCTTCCAGAGTATAGTTGCAGCAGGGGCAAGATCTGCCATGTGCCATGGAACTGCCTCGGATTATGTACTTAAAAAGGGTGACGCTTTGGTCCTGGATTTTGGAGTTATTTACCGCAATTATTGTTCGGATATGACGAGAACAATATTTATAGGAGAGCCTGAAAAAGAACCGAAAGAGATTTATCAAACAGTAAAAGAAGCACAGCAGGCCGTACTGGATACAATAAAGCCGGGAATATCGGGCTATGAAGCTGATAAAATAGCCCGCGACATTATCAAAAAAGCGGGTTATGGCGATAACTTCGGTCATGGTCTGGGACATGGTGTGGGGATTGAAATACATGAAGCCCCCAGGTTATCAATAAAAAGCAAGGATATACTTACCGATGGGATGGTTTTCAGTGTTGAACCCGGTATTTATGTAGAAGGGCTTGGGGGAGTAAGGATAGAGGACATGGTGGCCTTTGTTGATGGGAAACTTAAAAACTTTACAACAAGCACAAAAGAATTGATAGTTGTTAATTAGTCTTGAATAAGGACAGAATTTGGCTTAATATAAAATGGTAATATTAAAAGATTAATAGAATTGAGAGAAAGAGGGTTCATTATGATAGTTGCTGGCGATTTTAAAAATGGTACAACATTCGAAATGGATGGGCAAGTTTTTCAGGTTGTTGAATTCCAACACGTAAAGCCAGGTAAAGGAGCAGCTTTTGTAAGAACAAAAATTAAAAATGTTATGACAGGTACTATCCTTGAACGTGCCTTCAGCCCTTCCGACAAATTTGAAAGGGCACAAATCACCAGAAGGGACATGGAGTACCTTTATAATGATGGGGATTTGGCTTACTTTATGGATACAGAGACATATGAGCAATTGCCCCTGGACATGTCCCAGGTAAAGGATGCTCTGACTTTTGTAAAGGAAAACACCGTATGTAAAGTTCTGTCGTATAAAGGAAATGTTTTTGGAGTAGAACCTCCTATGTTTGTTGAGCTGGAAGTTACAGAAACAGAGCCTGGTTTTAAAGGAGATACTGCCACTGGTGCAACAAAGCCTGCCATTGTTGAAACAGGTGCACAGGTAAAAGTTCCTCTGTTTATTAATATAGGAGATAAGATTCAAATTGATACAAGAACCGGGGAATACCTTGGCAGAGCATAAAATAAAGCATTATCCGGCAGTTATATACATGGAAAAAAGAGAGCTTTTTAATAAGCTCTCTTTTTGATTCACTGCATAAATTAAGGAAATTATCCAATACTATGTATGAACACAACTTAGATAAGGTTTTTTGAAAGGAGGCATTCTTTTGAAAGCTACCGGTATTGTAAGAAGAATTGATGACCTTGGCAGAGTTGTAATACCGAAGGAAATCAGAAGAACCTTGAGAATTAGAGAGGGCGACCCTCTGGAAATTTATACTGACCGGGAAGGCGAAGTTATCTTGAAAAAGTACTCGCCAATAGGTGAGTTGGCTGATTTTGCTGAGGCATATGCTGAATCACTTCACAATACAAGTGGGCACATAATAGCTGTGGCAGATAGAGATTCAATTATAGCGGTATCAGGCGGTTCTAAGAAGGAATTACTGAATAAACAATTAAGTCCTGAGGTTGAAAAAATCATCGAGAATCGGGAAATGTTTATAGCACAGTCATCAGATGCTCAAAGAATTCCGGTTATTGCGGATGAAAAGGGAAGTACCAAATATACATGTCAGGTAATTTCCCCAATTATATCCGAAGGTGATGCAATAGGCGCAGTTATCATGCTGTCTACAGATCCAAAGGCAAAGATGGGAGATGTGGAAACAAAACTTGTACAATCAGCTTCGGGCTTCTTAGGTCGTCATATGGAACAGTGATTCAGTCATTTATAGAAAATGGGCGGGACAGGGACCGGTTCCTTGTCTTGCAGTCAAGTAAAAAAAGGTCTGGTTTTAGGGTGAAGATTATCTAAACCAGACCTTTTGCATTGGCCTCAAATCTTTCTGTTTAACACTCTTTATATTGTTGAGCTCTGGCCGCAATTTCTCTTGAGACATGAACACCGCTGGCAGCGGCCTGGGAAAGACCGCGGGTAATTCCGGCACCATCACCAATGGCAAAGAAATTTGGCAGCTCTGTTTCCAGTTTATCATTCAATACCAGTCTTGCACTGTAGAATTTAACTTCTACACCGTAAAGAAGGGTATCATAGTTTGCGGTTCCCGGTGCAACTTTATCCAGGGCATATATCATTTCAATAATATTGTCCAGGTGTCTTTTGGTAAGAACCAGGCTAAGGTCGCCGGGAGTAGCTTTCAGTGTCGGTTTTGTGAAGCTCTGTGAGAGCCGGTGCTCATTGGTACGCTTACCTTTTATCAGATCCCCAAATCTCTGGACAATAATTCCGCCACCAAGCATATTGGAGAGAGAAGCAATTCTCTTGCCGTACTGGTAGGGTTCGTTAAAAGGTTTTGTGAATCTGTTGCTTACAAGAAGTGCGAAATTCGTATTTTCACTTCTCAGCTCAGGATCAGTATAGCTGTGACCGTTAACTGTAATAATACCATCAACATTTTCACTTACAACATGTCCATAGGGGTTCATACAGAAAGTACGAACCAAATCACCGTACTGTTTTGTTCTGAACAGGAACTTTGCTTCGTACAGCACATCGGTTATATTTTCAAACACGCAGGCAGGCAGTTCCACCCTTACACCTATATCAACCTGATTATTTACCAGTTCAAGTTTTAGTCTGCGGCACTGGGCAGCAAACCATTCAGCACCGGATCTTCCTGGGGCTGCAATCAAGTATTTGCATACAGCCTCCTTACCATTGCTGAGCGTGACTTTATACCCTTTGTCATGCGGTTCAATGGAGGTAACCTGGGACTTGCATGAAAGTTCGACCCGGTCATTCAAATAATCAAACATTTTTGAAAGAATTCTTTTGTTGTTCTCCGTGCCCAAGTGTTTTACCTGGGCCTGAAGAAGGTGCAGATCATGAGACAGGGCTTTTTTTGCTATCTCACGTGCTTCAGGGGAATTAGTGGAATATCGTTTTAATGTAGCACCAAATTCGATATTGATTGAGTCTATATATTCAATAAGCTCCATTACGGTTTCATCGTCAATATACTCGTTAAGCCAGCCGCCAAACTGGGTAGTAAAATTATATTTACCGTCAGAGTAAGCACCCGCCCCGCCAAAACCGTTCATAATACCACATGAATTGCAGTTTATACAGGTTTTCACCTTATTTTCAACAATGGGGCAGTTTCTGTGATATATGTCAAGACCCTGTTCCAGCATTAATATATCCATGCCGGGCATAAGTTTATTTAGTTCATAGCCTGCGAAAATGCCTGCAGTACCGCAACCTATAATAATAACATCATAATTTGTTTTTTTCATTCTAAATCCTCCCGTGTTTTTTCCCCTGCACATTTTACCACATTCGCAGCCTACTTGAAAGAAAAGAGTCATAAGTTTATTGATGTAATCAGAAGATAAAGCCTCATGAAAATCTGAGAACTTAATTAAACAGGAATAAACAGAAGAATAAAGAAGAATTAGATTTAACATATTGGAAATGCCTTAAATGAACTTTAATGCATTTCAAACTAAAAGGAAAGGTTAAATAACAAAAAATTAAAAAACTGCTAAAAGATATAACAAGAAGGTAAGGGCGGGCCGGGCAGAAGCAAATTTTAAAACAGGAATAAAATGAAGTTTAACATAAAAAAGACCGGTATATTTTTGATTAAAAAGGTTCTATAATAAATGTTGGGGTGCCGAAGAAAATTTCGGTACTCCAACATTTATTTATAAAAAAACAGAGCATGGAGTTGAAATCTCAAGTAAAATGAAATTGCGACTCTCATTTTGAAAGGAGATTCAACCATGCTCTATAAAGATTATACGCAAGAATTGATTGGATTTAAAGATGTA
>JAAYMA010000044.1 GCA_012521615.1 Clostridiaceae bacterium
TGGCGGAGAAGCGGGGATTCGAACCCCGGCCAGAGTTGCCCCTGCTAACGGTTTAGCAAACCGTCCCCTTCAGCCTACTTGGGTACTTCTCCATGATAAAAAATGGCGGAGAGAGTGAGATTCGAACTCACGGTAGGCTTACGCCTACGCCGGTTTTCAAGACCGGTGCCTTAAACCAACTCGACCATCTCTCCGTATAAAATCCAAGTGACGAAATATATTCTACAACAGGTACACAGCTTTGTCAACCAGTTTTAATCTGGAATATGATACCCAAAGACAAAGGGCATAGAATTTCTTCTATGCCCCTATCTTAATACGCGTCCAATTCACCCTCGCCGGTTAACTGTACCCCGCAACAGTTATCCCGGCTGACCTGCGGAGTTCCTGTTCGCTTTCTCGATTGCCAATCTTACCATATTACCACAATCTCGGGAGGATACTGATCCCCAGCCTTCTCTGCTTACCGTCTCATAAACACCAAGCTCACGGGCAATCTCATACTTCAGACTATCTGACATTACGCCTCTGCGTCTGCTCATGAATTTATCCCTCCTTGTTGGTGAATTGTAGCGTACAATAATATGTTTTCCCGAAGCATTATTTTTATTCCACAGTATTGTACCAATGTTATCCACACTTATCCACAAGTTTGTGGATAAGTGTGGATAACCCTGAAACCCGCATGAACAAAGGATTTCATAATAATTTTCCCCGGATATCTGGTGTTTGTACATTTTTTCTGTGGATTATTTTTTGTTTTGTCCACAGGTCGTCATTACAACCTTACTTCTTATCCAATTTCACCATTAATATATCCATTTTTAGCCTCTTATTTGTGAAACTTGCAAAAAAATCATCTGGGGAATTTGTAGCTTTCCGCGAAAACTTGTCGAATTTCGCAAGTTTTATTCGAATTTAAGACTTATATCCATAGCTTTTACTGAGTGCGTGAGGCTTCCGGATGAGATTAAATCCACACCTGTTTTTGCGATATCCACAGCTTTATCCAGAGTAACATTTCCTGAAGCCTCTGTAAGGGCCCGTCCGTTTATATAATCCACAGCCTTCTTCATTTCATCCGTAGTCATATTATCCAGCATAATGATATCTGCTCCGGCTTCAACTGCCTCTTTCACCTGCTGAAGTGTCTCTGTTTCAACCTCAATCTTTATAGTGTGCGGCGCTGCAGCTCTGGCTCTTTCCACAGCCTCTTTTATGCTGCCTGCTGCCTTTATATGATTATCCTTAATAAGAATACCATCTGAAAGACAGTATCTGTGGTTCGTCCCGCCTCCCGCACGGACTGCATATTTATCCAGATATCTGATACCAGGTGCAGTTTTTCTTGTATCCACAATCTTTGTGGAATATGCTCTTAAGGCCTCAACAAACTTACTGGTTTCAGTAGCTATTCCGCTCATTCGCTGAAGAAGATTAAGAGCGGTTCTTTCAGCCTTCAACATTGCCCGGGTATTCCCTGAAAGATGCATAATAAGGGTACCGGCTTCTACTTTTTCCCCGTCAGAACAGTATGTCTCTATGTATATTTGAGGATCAAAAATACGGAATACCCTTTCAAAGACCTGAAGCCCTGCCAGTACACCGGCCTCTTTGGCTATTAATCTTGCCGTACATGCTGCATGGGGATCCACAATACTGTCGGTTGTAATATCCCCCATGGGCATGTCCTCTTTTAAAGCGCGCATTATTATATCATCAACTAATGCCATGTCCAACATCAAGATTGACCTCCAAAAACAATATTTTTAAGCCAGACTTCGTCATTTGAAACAGGAAAATCACTTCTATAATGAGCTCCGCGGCTTTCTTCCCTGAAAAGAGCAGCCTTTACCACCAGATTTGCCAGGCTGACCATATTTTTTAGTTCCATAGCATTAATACCCGTTAATTCAGCACCTTCAAGCTCTTTCTGCATGGATGAGATTTCATTCAATGCCAGGCTCAAACTTTCTCTGCTTCGCATGATACCGACTTTATCAGTCATTATCATCTGGAGCTTACGCTTTAGTTTTTCAGGATCATTTATTTTTTTTGACGACTTGCGATAATACTTTATTTTAGGTTTTATGCCAAAACTTTTTTTAATTTCTTCCAGATTTTCTGCTATTTGCTTTCCAATACGGCGACCAAAAACAAGACCCTCCAATAACGAATTTGACGCCAGGCGATTTGCGCCATGTATGCCATTGCACGCAGCTTCTCCAACAGCATAAAAACCTTTTATTTTTGTTCTTCCCCATTCATCGGTCTTTATGCCTCCCATGCTGTAATGCTGAGCAGGAGCCACCGGAATATAATCTCTGGACATATCAATCCCATAAGAAAGACATGTCTTAAAGATGGTTGGAAACCTGCGCTCCAAAAACGCCCTGTCTTTATGGGTAATATCAAGATAGACATGCCGGGAACCCGTCTTTTGCATTTCCTGAAAAATAGCTCTTGATACTACATCCCTTGGTGCAAGTTCAGCCATTTCATGATAAGAGGGCATAAACCTCTGGCCATCTACATTGAGCAGTAAAGCTCCTTCACCTCTGACGGCCTCAGATATTAAAAAACTCTTGTTTTCAGGGTGATATAACACGGTCGGGTGGAACTGGACAAATTCCAGATCCATCAGCTCAGCACCAGCTCTGAAGGCAAGTGCCGCTCCGTCTCCTGTTGCAACCTCCGGGTTGGTAGTACTGCTGTAAAGTCTTCCATAACCTCCCGAAGCACAGACCACAACAGGGGCGTAATAAGCCTTAGGCTCCATTGTTTCAACATCAACCGCAAGCACACCTTTAGTCTCACTGTTTTCTGTTATAAGATCTACGGCATAGGTGCATTCTTTAATGGTTACATTTTCAAGTACTGATACTGCACTTACAAGAGTATCACAAACTTCTCTGCCGGTCGCGTCCCCAGTATGTATAATTCTGTTCACACTATGGGCTCCCTCACGGGTAAGGGCAAGGCGTTTTCCTTCGTCCCTGTCAAAATCCACTCCATAAAGGCAAAGAGTGGCTATATTTTCAGCGGCTTCAGTAACAAGCACCTTCACTGAAGTCTCATTGCAAAGACCTGCACCTGCATATATAGTATCCTTAAAATGAAGTTCGGGGGAATCATGCTGATCCAATGGAACAGCAATTCCCCCCTGGGCTAAAACAGAATTATTAATCTCAATGGTTTCTTTTGTTATAATCAATATCCGGCTCGTTTTTGGGGCCGATAAAGCTGTATAAACACCAGCTATTCCACTTCCAATAATAACAACGTCATAGAATTCGAAAGGAATCTCCTCTGTATTGAAGTTTAAAAGATATCTTTCTGCTATAGAAGTCTGTTCCTTCAGCTCAGTCATTATTTTCACCTTCGCCAGCTAAAATGTCATTTGACATGCAGCATTCGTTCCAAACTCAAACGAGCCTTCTGAATAATTTCATTGCTTAAAGTAATCTCATGCTTCATATCGCGCAAGGATTCGTATAAAACTTCCATGGAGGTTTTCTTCATATTGGGGCAAATGAAACGATATTTCAGCATGTGGAAACGTTTATCAGGATTTCTTTTTTCAAGCTGATGGAGTATCCCTTCCTCTGTTCCGATAATAAATTCTTTATTATGGCTTTCTGTGCAGAATTCTATGATCTCTTTCGTGCTTCCTACAAAATCAGCCAATTCCACTATCTCAGGCGGAGTTTCAGGATGCACGGCCAAGAGAGCGTCAGGATAAGCCTCTCTTGCTTCCTCTACATGCATTGTGGTAAGCGCATTGTGGGTCGGACAATAACCTGCCCAGAATATAAACTCTTTTTCAGGTACATGCTTTGCAACATATTGCCCCAGATTTCTGTCAGGCAAAAATATTATTTGTTTATTTGGAAGGGAACGTACTATCTTTACAGCTGTGGATGAAGTACAGCAAATATCACTTTCAGCCTTTATAGCGGCTGAAGTATTCACGTAGCTGACAACTGCCGCCTCAGGGTACCTTTCTTTCAGTTTCCTGAGTCCTTCCACATCTGCCATGTCAGCCATGGGACATCCCGCATCAATAGCCGGTAAAAGTACAGTCTTTTCAGGTGAGAGAATTTTTGCACTTTCAGCCATAAAATGCACACCACAGAACACTATAGTTTTTTTGTCAGTGGTCGCACAATACCTTGCCAAGTCAAAGGAATCGCCTACTCTATCGGCGATGTCCTGAATTTCACCCTTCTGGTATAAATGAGCCACTATGCATGCATCACGTTCTTCTTTTAATCTTAGTATTTCGCTTCTGTAGTCCATTTCAACACCTTTCCAACTATTAATAATATCTGTTGTTACGATAAGAATTCACTTGATCAAAAAATCTCTTTCTGTTTCTTGCCACCTGGCGTTTCATTTTGACCCAATTTATAAAATCTCCTCCAAAAAAGACGAGATAATTAATAACAGCAACTAAAACGGCTGCTGCGAGTTGCCAGTTTTTGCTCAAGGCATATCTGATTATCAGGGATATAAGATAAAACGCATTAATCAGACCAAGCCATTTTACCTTTACAGGAAGTATGAAGAAAAGCAAAAGCTCATAATCAGGGAATAAAGTAGCAAAAGCCAGAAACAGTGAAAGGTTGAGATAATAACCTGTATAACCCGCACCTGTTATAAAGGCAGCAATTATTGAACCTATTACTCCTGTAAAAAAATAAACATTTAATCTGAAAGAACCCCAATAACGTTCAAGAGATGCGCCTATTATATAGGTCAGATATGCCGCAAAGAAAATCCATATAAGACTGTAAGTGTCAGGCAGAAATATAAAGGTGACAAGCCGCCAAACCTGACCCTGTAGTACTTTATCCGGAAGCAAAGCCAAAGAATATACTGTGTTGTATACACTTCCTCCAAACAGAATATAACTTAAAAATACAACAGCAATATTCATTACTGCAATATACATAGTAAGGTTGCTGATTGCATATCGACCATAACGACGTTCAAGCCTGGACAGCCATTTCATTTACATCACTCCCGAATTACTATGGGCATTGACACTATTATACGGCAAAATGATTTTTAGTACAATGCTATAAATACCTTGAAAAACTCAGCTTGCAGCTATATAAGACGTCACCCATATTCTGCACACTTTATCCCCATAGAATTCAAGGTTGAGAGCGTCTATAAATACAGAAATCTTATCTCCGGCTGTTTCTTCTCTGTAAATATAATATGTCCAGACAGGGTCGGTAACAAACCCCCTGTCGGGCAGTCCATAAAGTTCCAGGACCCTGTCTTTTGGATCCTGCAGTTTCAGACCTGTTTTTGTGGAGTGGTTTCCACTTTCAAGGGAAAGGTAGGTGATATTCCCGCCGACAACTCCAATCACAAGACCGTTGTGATTAACCAAAACACCTGAATTAATTTCTTCGGTTGTAAACTCTTCAAACAATCTATATAAAGAGCGGTCGAGGGTTTTTATATTCTGATTCAAGGAAAAAGCTCCAACACCAAGTTCCCTGCTTGTCAACACCTTGGCTTGATACTCTTCGTACTTAACAGTTGCATCAAGTGATATTTCCTCCCATTTCCCATTGCCCATATACCGGTAATTTCGGGTCAGGCCGGCCACATCACAGAAAATACCTTCTGTTCCGGCTATATAGTCATAGACATCAAAAAGTTTTACCTGGACATTTGTTCTTGCCTTAAGTATGAGACTATTCCCGTTTATCTCAGGAAACAGGTTTACAGTCAGGTTATGTCTTGCATGTGATGTTTTTGAAGCCCTTGAAATGCGATCAGGAAGGGGACAAATGTGCAAAATATCCTCATTTTTATTTACAACAACAGCCTTGTCTGCTTCTACTGTAACTAAAGTTTCCCGGGCTATTTCAGAATAATTTTCAGGCAGAATCCTTACTAATTTATTATTATCATATTTGAAAATATCCGCCCGCTTTCCACCGTGAGTCTCTATAATGATGACAGTTTCTTCATGTTCACACAAACCTGTCATTATTTTTATGTTCGATTTATTACCTAAGTAACCAATTTCCTCTTCGTGTTTCTCCCCGGTTTGACCATCTATTAAAAGTACTTTTCCGGAATAGTTGTAATCCTCGCAGACAATGATGTATTCAGATGCGCCGTCACCGTTGAGGTCTTCTTTTTCATATGATCCTGAATTAAAGTAATAGGGTGTGTCAGAAAGATATATAGTTGAAGGTCTGTGCCTTAACCTGTCGAACTCAATTTTTAAATCGTAATCATTAAAGATATATGTATCATAGCCCTGAGCGATATTTTCTTCCAGCTCAAAATTGTTGCCCAAAACCGATATTATCTGCTCGAGTGTGAGAAACATATTTTCGAATACTCCCGGAAAGGTTGTAAGTTTATCTGCACCGGGCAAATTTTCTTTTTGCTGTGGATATTCTACAGGCTTCAAATCAGTCCCGTTAATTTTTTCAGGTGAGTGTACTGTAGAACCGGGCAGAGTAATATCAGAGGTCAGATCTGATGTATGCTTCAAAACAGGATTGCAAGCAGACACTATTAAACAGATGACAATTATTGATATTAAAATTTTTGATATCTGCATCGAATATCATCCCTTATTCTCTGCTTTTTACATTATATATCATATTTCGACAAATTTAAACTGAAAACATGCGAGAACTTAAGACCGGATGAAAAATAATATATATATGTGCATAAGTTGGGCAAAATAAAACAAAAATAGCTTATAGCCCCGCAACTATATTTATTTAACTATTGAACCCGCCCCCGAATTCAGACGAGGAGAGATACTATGCGTACCATGTGGAAAGGTTCCATCAGTTTCGGTCTTGTAAATATTCCTGTAAATATGTTTGCAGCAACAGAAGACAGGGATGTACGGTTTAAGTATCTTCATAAGAAATGTAAGACACCTGTCAAAAATCAGAGAATATGCCCCACCTGTAATGAAAAAATCACATCTGAAGATATTGTAAGGGGTTATGAATATGAACCCGGCCAATTTGTAGTAATAGAAAAAGAGGATCTGGAAGCTATTAAGCCCCGCTCGGCCAAAACCATTGAAATCATGGACTTTGTAAAATTAAGTGAAATAGATCCCATATTTTTTGACAAGTCGTACTATTTGGCCCCCCAGGATACAGGAGGCTCAAAAGCATACAACCTTTTGAGACAAGCCATGAAAGATACCGGCAGAATAGCAGTCTCCCGGATCACTATCAGGGATAAACAGTCTTTGGCAGTTCTCCGGGTTTATAATAATGTGCTTGTACTTGAGACAATTTTTTTCCCTGACGAGGTCAGAAGTATTTCTCAGGTACCGGGTATACCGCAAAATCTTGAAACTGATGCACGGGAGCTGGATATGGCAAAACAGCTTATTGAAAATCTGACTTCCGAGTTTGATCCTGAAAAGTACAGGGATGAATATCGTGAAGAGCTCCTTGAAATGATCCGCAAAAAAGCCGAAGGAAAAGAAATCGTCTCAGCCCCCGATGCTCCTCAGCGCAATGTGATAGATTTAATGGCTGCACTGCAGGCAAGCCTTGACAAAGCTCAGGAAATGAGGCGACAGGCCAATAAAACAGCTAATAAAGAATCAGAAACAAAACCTGATAAAGAAGAAACTGAAGTGGTTCAGTGATAAAAATGAACTGGATAGAGCCTATGGAACCTATTTTAACATCAGAAATCCCGGATGGCAGCAATTTTGTACACCAGGTGAAATGGGACGGCATAAGGGGGCTGTGCTACGTAAAAGATGGTGAAGTACGCATATTTACCAAAAAAGGACGGGAGCGCACAAGGTTCTACCCTGAACTTCTGGAGATTCCGGAACTTCTGAAATGCAGAGAAGCTGTTCTGGACGGTGAAATAATGGTATTAAATGATGAAATGCGCCCTTCTTTTCACTTGAGTCTTATTCGTGAACGGGTTTCGAATTTAAACAATATAGACTACTATGCAAGAAAATATCCAGTTCAGTATATAGTGTTTGATTTGTTAAGTATCGATGATAATATAATAACCCATAAGCCGTTGGGTGAAAGAAGCCTGCTGCTTAAAGAGAATTTGAATATCAGTACTGCTGTTACAATCACAGATGATTTCACGGATGGGAATATGCTCTTTTCCCTGATGAAGGAAAAGGGCTGGGAGGGTATAGTATCTAAGGACATTACAAGTCCTTATCTTCCCGGTAAAAATCATCAACACTGGTATAAGAGAAAATTATCCCGCAGAATACTGGCAATAATCGCCGGCCTTACCCTGAAAGAAGGACGTCCTAACAGCTTAGTGCTTTCAATACAAAGAAAAGATGCCTCTCAAAAAGAAGGCCTTATCTATATAGGAAAAGCTGCTGCCGGATTAAATCAGGAAAATTTGAACCTTTTGGAAAAATATATTCCTGAGCTGAAAACCAATGCAAATCCCTTTAATTTCTCAAAAGAACAGGAAAGCAAAATCTTAAAAGAATTGAAAGATGTAGTTTGGCTATACCCTGTGCTTACGGTCTGGGTAAACTTCCTCGAATGGACAGATGACGGCAGTTTGCGAAATCCCAAAATTGCAGGTTTTACTTCTTTAAGCCCTGATAAGGCAGATGGAAAAGAGTTTATAGACTAAAATCTGATCAGGTTATGAATTACTTAAACCTTTGTTTTATTATTGCAGCGGTGAGTCCTTAAGTTACTTTTTACTGCACCATCCTGGCTCATTTAATTTTACATTGTTTTGTTTACATAATTACAATATCAAGGTTGTGAATACATGAGTGAGATTATAAACATTGAAGATAAAAAAGTAAAACTCTCCAATCCTGAAAAACTTTTATGGCCCGAAGAAGGGATAAGAAAAATAGATTACCTGACCCGGATGATTGAACTTGCACCTTACCTTTTGCCACATTCTGAAAACAGGTTATTGACAACCATTCGATATCCTGATGGTATACACGGAGGATCCTTCTTTTCAAAAAATCTTCCTGATTATGCTCCCGGATGGATCAGCAGAACAACATGGAACAATACAGAATATGCAATTCTGGATTCAATACCAACCCTTGCCTGGTTTGTGAATATGGCCGCTCTTGAATTCCACACATCCTTCAATAACTGTGATAAGGAAGAGTATCCGACCTCACTGGTATTTGACCTGGATCCATCAGAAGGACAGACATTTGATGAGGTTCTGGAGGCAGCACTCTTAATCAAGGAGATTTTGGATTCACTATCTGTCACAGCATACATTAAAACTTCAGGTGCTACAGGAATGCAGATTTTCATACCTACAGCCAGAAAATATGACTATACTACAGCCAGAAAGATAAATGAATTTTTCGCCAGCTATTTTGTTCAAAAATATCCTGAAAAATTTACCATAGAACGAACTGTAGAAAAGAGGGGCAGAAAATTATACTTTGATTATCTTCAGATGTGGAAGGGAAAGACCATTACCATGGTTTATTCCCCAAGAGCAAAAGAAAATGCCACAGTTTCAATGCCTGTGACATGGAGCGAGGTTAAAAAAGGTATACGGCCTGAAGATTTTACTTTAAACAATGCACTTGAGCGCCTTAAAAAAACAGGTGACCTTTTTCAGCCTTTGCTTCACACAAAGGAACCTGAAAAAAGTCTGGATGAAATAGTAAAACATATTCTTAATTCTGAATATTAAATCACACTTGGGAACTATAAATTGCCATATAAAACTCATACTATTGATAAAATCTAAATTAACCCTCTATTTTATATCTCATCATTTAAAAGACAGCTGCCTTAAAAGTATGGATAAAATCCCGGATAACCTGGGAAAAAGGGATATCTCGGAAAGAATCCACGTCTTCTAAAGGGGCTGCGTCTTCTTCTCAGTAATTCACGAATAAGCAAGATGCCTGTCAGGTCTCTTAAGAAACCTCTTCCGTCAGGATTACCCCGGGGATTATTCGAGGGGTTACCGGAAGGGTTGCCCTGTGACATTTCTTCCGTCATCTCTTCACTTAACCTGCTTTCCACATCGTACATAATATGGTCTATCATGCGTTCGAGTTCTTCCCGAGTAGGAGTATAATCAGGTCCGTATGCTTCTTCCATTATATCGCATTGTCTTATAATAACCGGATTGATCATATAGTAGATTTTTGGATACATTCTTTCCAGCTGATCCTCCGGCATCAGAAGCATATGGCTGTAATCATCATAAATATCCGGACTCTGCATATACGGCATTCTCGGGTCTATTAAATAATCATTCATTCAAAACAACCTCCCAATTTTCATTACGGTACATTTTATGTAAATGGGACGAGTTGTGTTAAAAAATAAGACAGGGGGAC
The DNA here is from genome assembly GCA_012521615.1 of Clostridiaceae bacterium. Taxonomy (GTDB): domain Bacteria; phylum Bacillota; class Clostridia; order DSM-8532; family DSM-8532; genus DTU059. The sequence continues at coordinate 10,352 of JAAYMA010000044.1, forward strand.
GATTCCGATATCCCATCCCCCTGTCTCTTTTTATCTGAATTTATCCGCATTTGGAATATCCGCAGTTGCGGCAGACAACACAACCGCCTTCATGTTCCAATTTATAACCGCATTCCGGACAACTTCCCTGCGCAAAATCGTCCAATGACTTTTCCGATGTAGCAGAAATCTCATCTCTGCCATAACTGGAAGTATTCGCATATGGTCTGGGCACCTGCATTGTTGCCTTAAGAGGCGCCGCTACTTTATAAACATCCCCGTTCCCGTTTCTATGGTTCATAACCTTTTCTATCATTCGTCCAATGGCATCAGGACAAGAGAGCACATTTATATTTCTTTGCCTTATAGTTGAAGGACAGCGAATACCTTTAAGCTGCTCCACTATTGCTTCCTCGTCAATTCCGGCCCTTAAGGCAATGGATACAAGCCTGGCTGTTGCCTCGGACTGGGACGGGCATCCGCCTGCCCTGCCCGTATTTGTGAACACCTCACAGATGCCGTTTTCATCATAGTTGACTGTAACATATAGATTACCGCAGCCAATTTTGATTTTTTCAGTAAAACCGGATGTAACAGTCGGTCTCGGTCTGGGAACTATATTTACTTTCTTTACCTGACCGGAATCTGAACTTCCGGTTTTGGGCTCGGAAGCGTCCTTACCTTTTACACTGCCAATATTTAGGACCTGCATGTCACGACTTCCGTCCCGGTAAATTGTAACGCCTTTACAGCCTGTTTTATATGCAAATTGGAATACCTGGTCCACATCATCTAAAGTGGCTTCATTACGCAGGTTAACTGTCTTGGAAACAGCGTTGTCAGTATGCCTTTGGAATGCTGCCTGCATTCTGACATGCCATTCAGGTGATATGTCATGGGATGTGACATATACACTTCGTATATCTTCAGGTATCTCTTCCATATTTGCAATGGAACCACGTCTGGCAATTTCGCGCATTAGTTCATCTGAGTAGAATCCTCTTTTAATCGCAACGTTTTTAAAGTGGGGATTTACCTCCAGAAGCTCTGTTCCGTCCATCACATTTTTAATGAATGATATACCAAAGAGAGGTTCTATACCACTGGAAACACCAGCAATAATACTCAAGGTGCCAGTAGGAGCAATGGTAGTGGTTGTAGCATTTCTCAATCTTGGGCCAGTTTCGGCATATATACTTTTATCAAAATAAGGGAAGCAGCCTTTAATTTCCGCTATTTCCTGACTCTTTATTTTGGACTCTTTATTTATAAAGCCCATGACTTCTTCAGCTAATTTTTCGGCTTCTTCCGAATCATATGGAATGTTAAGCATTAAAAGAAGATCTGCCCAGCCCATAACACCAAGACCGATTTTACGGGTGCCCCGGGTCATTTCGTCAATTTCGGGCAGTGGATAAATATTTACATCTATGACATTGTCCAGGAAGTGAACTGCTTTATGTACAGTTTCACGAAGTTTGTCATAGTCTACTTCATATCCGTTTTTCCCTTCTTTGGTCATTGCGCTTAAGTTTATTGAGCCGAGATTACATGCTTCATACGGAAGAAGAGGCTGTTCGCCGCATGGATTTGTACTTTCAATCTCACCCAGAACGGGAGTTACGTTGTCACGGTTAATCCTGTCTATGAATACAATCCCGGGCTCCCCGTTTTTCCATGCCATCTGAACCATTTTATTATACACTTCACGGGCATTTAAGCTTCCCTTTTTCTTTTTCGTGAGTGGATCTATCAAATCATAATCTTTTCCTTCTTCAACTGCCTTCATGAAGCTCTCTGTGATAGCAACACTAATATTAAAATTAGTTATATCGTTGTTATCCTGTTTACAGGTTATAAACTCAAGAATATCCGGATGATCCACTCTCAATATGCCCATATTGGCACCACGACGGGTTCCGCCCTGCTTCACGGCTTCAGTAGCAGCATTAAAGACTTTCATAAAACTGACGGGACCGCTCGCAACCCCACCGGTTGATCTGACACAGGACCCTTTTGGGCGAAGCCTGCTGAATGAAAAACCTGTCCCGCCGCCGCTTTTATGTATCAAAGCAGCATGTTTGACACTGTCAAAGATTCCTTCCATACTATCTTCAATAGGGAGTACAAAACATGCTGAAAGCTGACCGAGGGGACGCCCTGCATTCATTAAGGTTGGAGAATTCGGCAGGAACTCAAGGTTCATCATCATGTCAAAGAAGCTTTTTTCAATCTTTTTAAGCTCTTTCTCAGATACATATTGTCTGTCCGCAGATGCAACACATTTGGCAACACGTTTGAACATTTCCTCAGGTGTTTCAAGAAGATTTCCGTCTTCATCACGGGCTAAATATCTTTTTTCAAGAACTTTAATAGCGTTTTCTGTTAATGGCATGGACTTCCCCTCCGTATTTTTTTATTTTTTCTTAGGTTTCAGAATTAATATATATTGTGTTTAAAAGAAAATAAAACAACTATATGTTGCGTATATAATTATATATACCCAGGAATTCCATTTCAAACATTGGGTTATTACAAAATAAGACAAATTTCTCCTGTTTTCGCCTTTTATCTAACCCTAAGAAGCTAATTCTACCTAATTTGGTTTCCTAATCGGGCTTCTTTATAAATATCTTGTCCCTTTTATTTTTACATTATTTACGTTTATCCTTAACATAAAAAATTAAAGAACACAAAATAGCCTTATTTAGATATAATTCATTTAAATATTTTTTGCATGGTATTATAATAGAAATAAAACAAAAACTAATACTATACAGGGCAAATAACCTGAAATACAATGAGGACTGTCAACAAAAGGTGTATTGACACAGCATCTTAGCTGTTGTAGAATAGTTATGCTGTTCTCAATTTGCTCGAGTGGTGGAACAGGCAGACACAACGGACTTAAAATCCGTCGGACTAACCCTCCGTGCCGGTTCGAGTCCGGCCTCGAGCACCAATAAATCCCGAAAGCTCAAAGCTTTCGGGATTTATTTATTTCACGGAATATCATGATGCTCAGCATTCGGTTTACTATGTTTCCATGAACTTTTTCTATACGTTTATCCCCAGAAAACCGATGTTGCGTTTACATTTATAACGTACTTTATATCACATCCCCATTATTACCTGGGAGATACGATAACTTCAGGTGAAGGTATACTCGGGTCCCTCTTTGCCGGATAGGTCATCTCATATACAGATGAACGATTCATAAAGGCCGCCATCTCCCCTCTGCGTACTATGCCTAATGGATTATAATTACCCTTGTCATCCCCCACAACAATTCCATTATTGGCAAGTCTCAGAATTGAATCATATGACAGAGGATTCTTGGACGGGCTTATGTCTTTGAATAGATTTTTCGTAACAGGATTTGGCAGTACTAATATCCTGTCAAGTATCATAGCCATCTGCTCACGAGTTAGGGGGCTGTCCGGCCAGAAACGATTTTGCCCGTCTCCAAGAATGATCTGATACCTACGCGCAATTCCAATTATATCTCTGAATCCATGATTTTTTGTATCTGAAAAATGCTCCGCAGGAGTTTCATTTTCAAGACCTAAAGCCCGGACTAAAATCACTGCTGCTTCAGCTCTGGTAAGGATACGGTTTGGTGCAAATTTATCCGGCGCAACTCCGATCATCCAGCCTTTGCTTGCCATGTCAAGAATATCGTCCTGAGCATAATGATGTAGTATATCCGAAAAGTATTTGCCATTAAGCCATTTTTTATAAAAATCCCATGTCTTAAGACTTTCCTGTCCAAGACACCAGCTTCCTGTACCTAATATATTGTATTTTTGGACCAAGCTTAATTTATACCTTAAAGACTGGTCACTGTCATAGTAAATGGTATAGGTTCCCGCTCCCAATACAACGCCTCCCCAAACAACAGGTTTAGGGTCATTGGCACCAATAGTTACAACGGCCTTTGCTGTCTGGGTTGAGTTGTCATATGAAACCATGCTTTTATATTTGTTGATAAGAGATTCTGCATCATAACAAGTAATACCGCTTCCGCCTTTGGAGGCTCCCTCCTTCCAGTACCTCCCATAAAACGGAACACCCAATAGAAGTTTTTCTGGCGGAATCATTTTCAGGGCATATTTCAAAGAATTTTCTGTGAATGAACTACTGGCAACAGGTCCGGGTTTACTGCCATAATAATGTTCGTCATAAGCCATTATCATTATATAGTCACAGATTTCACCCAGTGCTTTGTAATCATAAGAACCAGCCCAACCGTAATAAACACCGTAAGGATTTGCTGCAACAGCAATAGATACGGTTTTATCAGGAGGCATGCTTTGACGCAGCAACCGAATAAAGCTTGTATATTGGTCTCTGTCATCATGAGTCAGATTCTCAATATCTATATTGACACCATCAAACCCGTACTGGCTGACAGCACTCACAAGCTGCGAAACCAATGAAACCTGATTTTGAAGTGCTTTTCGACCTAAACTTCTGTCCCAATGGTTGCTTAAAAACGGAACAACTTTAACTCCTCGTTCGTGCATGGCATCTACAAAATCCCTGTCTATTTTGGGAAGAAGCTTTAAATCACCGTTTTCAAATATCTCAAAATAATCGGGACACACGATGTTTATATTTTCCTTTGAACGATCTACATAATTGATATACAGAGAGGTATTGCCTGCATAAAGATAGGTCATATTGACCCTTTTGCGAAAGCACTGATGGGAGGAGATACTAAAGTTATAATAAGAATAATTATTAATAATAGCTTTGCTTTTATGTGCCTTACCATAAAACCCCTCTTATTTCTGCTTAATAAGACAAATTCTGATTTTAAACTGAACAGCATGACACAGATTTATTATGCTTAAAAGAGGGGGTTTTTTACTCTCAGCTTCTCAAAATTTTCTCCATAGGCTTACCTTTTGCCAGTTCGTCAACTAATTTATCAAGCCACCTGATTTTTTGCATGAGCGGATCTTCGATTTCCTCAACACGGTATCCACAGATGACACCTTTGATTTTGGATGCATTGGGATTTATTAGCGGTGCCTGATTAAAAAAAGCTTCATAATCAACATTTTTGTCAATTTGTTCCTTCAAACCGACTTCATCATAACCCGTCAGCCAGCAGATTACTGTATCGACTTCAGCTTTTGTACGCCCTTTGCGCTCAGCCTTCTGGACAAGTAATGGATAAATCCTTGAAAATGCCATTTTGAATATACGTTCATTCGCCATTAAAAGTCACCTCAACTTATTCTGCTTAATGTACTATGTCACGATTCATTGTTCCCCACAGAAATAAATTTTTTTATACGGCCTATAAGCGAATTGTCTATCTCAACTTCGACCAAAGACGAATTCTCATCATAATCTACCGACAATACTGTGCCATTTTCATACAACCAGGGTAAGACCCATCCTTCTGAAAACGGTATCTTTAAGGATAGTTTCAAAAGTGATGTAAAAAGAATCTCTTTAAGACATGCTTTTAGCTTGTCCAGACCCTCACCGGTTATCGCAGACGTTTCAATAACTATCCTGTCATCAGTAATGCGGAAGTTCTTGTCTTGCACTTTGTCTATTTTATTACACGCAATTATTGCAGGTTTAGCACCTGCACCCAGCTCGTTGAGTATATTGTCTACTATCCGTAAATGATCCTCGGCATAAGGGTCGGAAGCATCTGCTACAATAATTAAAGCATCCGAATATATTGCTTCTTCAAGGGTAGATTTAAACGCATCGAGAAGGTTATGTGGAAGTTTTCTGATAAAACCTACCGTATCGCTTAATAGAACTAATTTATTCTCATCAAGCATGAGCTGACGCGTAGTAGTATCCAGGGTGGCAAATAGCTTATTTTCGGTATAGACATCAGCATCACAGAGAGCATTTAATAATGAAGACTTACCTGCATTGGTATAACCCACCAGGGAAACTACAGGAACACGGTTTCGTTCGCGCTCAATCCTCAACAAGCTACGCTGCTTTTTAATCTCTTTTAATTCCTCTCTAAGAGCCGTTATTTTTCTTTTAATGTGCCGTCTGTCAGTCTCCAGTTTGGTTTCACCAGGACCTCTCGTGCCTATTCCTCCACCCAGACGTGAGAGTATGCTGCCTTTTCCATAAATCCTGGGTAAGTTATACTCCAATTGAGCAAGTTCAACCTGGATTTTGCCTTCCCTGCTTCTGGCACGCTGAGCAAAGATATCAAGGATAAGCCCGGTTCTGTCTATGATCTTTACGCCAACTGCTTCTTCAATATTACGCTGCTGGGAAGGGGAAATCTCTTCATCAAAAATAACAAGATCGGCTTGCTTTGTCTGAACCAGAAGTTTTAGCTCTTCCAGTTTGCCTTTTCCTATAAGATAAGCAGAATCCCGTACTGAGCGTTTCTGCATCATGGTAGCTACTACCTGAGCCCCTGCAGTTTGAGCCAATTCTTTAAGTTCCAGCATGGATATTTCGGCTTCGCTTACACCATTTATATCCCGGGTTTCTTGAGTCTTCAGGCCCACCAGAACAGCTTTTTCAACATTATCATCAAGAAATTCGGACTGACGTTTTAAGAATTCATCTGCTTCTTTTATACAGTCAAAAAGGACACTGAAATCCTGCTTATTTTTACCGAAGGGGCCGAAAATCTCATAATCTTCTTTTTCAACAGCTGAAGGCAGGGCTGCATATATTTCTGTAGCCCGGCCATTTTCAACTCCAACTGCAGCCACCATGTCCAATTTTAATAATATTAAGGAACTTAAATCGGGGGCAGAAAGCATACCCGAACCATTCAGATGGGTATGAATACATCTGATACCAGAAAGTCTCTGACTGCTTCTTCTTCCTTCAACTTCGTTTAGTTCTACAGTCTTGTAATCTCCTACACTTACATCGGTGATTTTTCCCTTGCGATCAATATATACCGATATCTCTCTGTTTATTTCCCCGGAAATTGAGGCTAATGCGGTTATTAATTCCTCGGTCCACAGTTTGTCCCGTGGAATTTCCAACTCATAAATTTTCTCTAAAGCTTCTATTGTACTTTTCTTTAAACCTTCAGTTGAACCGTGAATCATATATATTTTCTTCTTACTCCATTCTTTAGTTATTTAATGATATTTAATGATATTTAAGAATTCTGTTTTATTATATCTTTACACCATACGGTTATATTTAATTCTGCATGTATGCTTATTCGTTTTTATTATATTAATTCATAGCTAAAATGCAAAATTAAGAATATTTCTTATCTCCTCTTCCATCTCTTCACTCTGATTTTCTGCCAGGTTGAGTGTTTTTTCAACGATTGTACCAAAGTCCTGTCTTTTAACCCCTATTTCTGACAGACATGAAGGAATACCGTATATCTGCTGGTAATCGCTTACCATGTTCCTTATTATTTGTACAAATTTTCTTCCCCGCTCATATGGATAGGTTTCGGCATAAATCTCATGACCGGCAAGGGGCAGCAGAAGTTCACCATAATACTCTTCAAACCTGAACAGGCTCTGGTTTAACAAATGGGGAAAAATTATTGCGATTACCTCCTGGTGACTTATTTTATAGCAGTCTTCCAGTACACAGGAGAGTATATGACTTAAGCTTTGCCGGGAATTCCTGTAAGCCAGACTGGACAGCAGTAAAGCATTCAGGATTGAAAGACTGACCTTCTTGTTTTTTCCGGATTTCAATGCCTTATGTATATTATCCCTTATAAGACCAATGGATGAAAATGCATAGGCATCGCTCAGAGGATTTCTCAAAGGGCTTATATATGTTTCCACTGCGTGACATATAGCATCTATAAGACATAATGCAGTAATCTTTGGAGGCTGGTCTTTGGCAAGACGAGGATCCAGAACAATTATATCGGGATCACCTGCAATTTCAAGTCCTGCATTTGCAACAGGAACGGCTATAAAAGGAATTGAACAAAATCCGGTTTGATCATTTGTATAAGAGGCACATACAGCTCTGGCAAGTTTAAAAGCTACAGCCCCACCTACAGCTATTACGCTGTCGCACGAAAATGTCCTGAATTCTGAAATAGCCTTTTCCTCTGTATCCTGCATGCCATTTTTGGAGCATAAGAGAATATTTCGCGCATTAATTCCAAAATTGGCCAGAGTTTTTATTAGAGATTTCAATATACCTTTCTCAAGATTGTCATGCTGGGTAATAATAAGGGGCTTGCTCAGGTTTCTGGCTTGCAGTTCTTTTGGAATATTATCCATAGCCCTGTAACCCGAAATAATTTTAGCAGTGTTCATAAATTCATAATGTCTGGGAACTTGCTTTGGAGCAGGTCTGTCTCTTTTTATATGACTTACCCTGGCTATAACACGTAGCATATCTTTGGTAAGCTGCTTTTCCTTAGGAATAATGCCGCGAACTCTTCTCATGTTTCTACCTCCCTAAGGAAAATATATCACAATCCAGAGGATATTAAAATATATTGCCTCCCGGGTTTCTGTACAGAAGATCCTTAAAATGAATAAATTGGCGTACTCAAAAAAACTTGCTTACTTTACTGCTCATTCTTATTTTGGTAAATATCTATGACAGCACCAACTATAAGACCGAGTGCTGTACCTGTGCATAAACCGACCAGGTTTTTTGTGAGGATCAAACTTGCAAATAAACCTAAAATTGTGCCTACAAAAAGACACAGACAGATATATTGGATATTTTCCTTATCTCCTGTTTTATTTCCCCTGTGCATTATGTACCATCCTTGTACAAAATAAATCCAGTATAATATTATTTATTTTCTGTGTAAAAAAGTCATGTTTAAGTATTTTAACATAAATAAAAATTCTGTTTAGAAGACTTTTAAACAGAATTTCTTACATTTTTTCGTCTGTTAATTGTAAAAAACCATCATACTATTCTTTAGCTATAACGAGAAATCTATGACATGTAAAACAAATACAACCCTTTTCTGGGTAATATTATCAGCTGATTTAAATTCTTTCAAGGTATTTCTCTACTGTAAAGTCCGGCACATGCTAAGGTATAGCTTTCAAATAAGATACGAGGGAGCCAATATTGTTTTTACCATATCTTCCTTCTGCACAGTTACTTTTAAGCCCACTCTTTTAATATTTTACTGCATTTTTTAATCCCAGTTATAACACTGGCTTAAACCGCCGATCTGCTGAATTATAAGAGTTCCTTGTTTATTAAGAGTTCTTTTAGCTTCCTTTGCAGAATATGCTTCATGCCTGTTTATGTTTATGCATTAATATGTACTGTCTCAAAGAAGCTCTGAGATTTTAATGTAATAAATCCTATAAACTCTTCTGCATTACATGAGAGTAAATCCTTTTTTTGTAAAACAGTAATTCTTTCTTTCCAGATAATGATGAAAAAATCTTCTGTGATAAAAATTTTATCTATTTCATCATAGCCAATTTCGCCATTTCCCGCCAAAAGTACTTTATCATCGGTAAATGTAACTGTAACTTGCCCTTCAGGAATTTTTTCATATTCATTTAACAGCTGTATTGCTGCTTTATTAAATGATGTAAGCTTTTCTTGTCCTGATTTTCTCCCATACCTGAAATACAAGATTCCAAGCCCAACTGTGAATATGCCTGTAACTAAAGGTATCAACAATTCACCAGGTTTCATCAGGGAAGGAATTAACAGAAAAAATCCCATGAAAATTAAAAAAATTCCATACACCTTGTATCTGCTACGTCGCTTTTTCAATACTTCCCCGGAGACTTTTTTCTTAGAATTCATTTTGTCTATATATTTCCACATGCGAGGGTATTCGCTTCTTGAAATCAATTCTGTCCGCATTTCTAACGCCTTACTTACTTGAGACTTGAAAGCCTCATCATTGTACTTGTTTAACACAAAAACAAACTCCATACACTTCCACCCTGCTATATAATTTCTGTTTTATTGTCGAGTATTCAAGAAATCTTCTTCAATAAGTTCGTATTCAACAGCAGTTTTCAACTTACCAGTCTGATCCTTGCAACAGTCTTTTCTTATTCCGGCTCTCCGGGTCCCAATCTTATTTTCATAAACATATTGAGCCCTTATATATTATACCAATTTTTCATCACATATCCATCTGAATGTTATGCTATGTTATGAGGATAATGCGCCTTTTCCTATTTATGATACGGCTCACCGTCTATTACTGAATACATGACTTTCCCTGAATATTCTTTCCCTGAATATTAAGTAAAAAGTCGTACATCATGTACGACATATTTATAAATTATCATATATCTGGCCTCTATTTCCTATATCAATAATCAGTATTACGAGTTCTTTATCATTCTTAGTAAAAATGACTCTGAAATCCCCAACTCTAAGTCTATAATACTCATAGCCTTTTAATTTCTTTACATCTCCTTTAGGCAATCCATAAATGGCAGATAA
>JAAYMA010000045.1 GCA_012521615.1 Clostridiaceae bacterium
AAATGCAAATATCATCTGGGAAAACATATAGATTGAAGTGACTATCCCTACCTGCACATCGCTCATTCCAAAAGCAAGCATGTACACAGTTGCATAGGGAAAACACAAATTCATGGAAAGTCCCCACAATGGTTCAGTGTAAACACAAGCACGCGAATTGCCACGAAGTTCAAAAATAGTGCGCACAAGGCTGTTCCTCATTAATGCTCTCTTCATTTGTCATGCTACCCTTTCAAAATTCTTCAAGCTACATCATTTTACCACAAAAAAATTGTTTTTGAAGTCTTATGGTTCACTTTATTCCGCAAGCATCTTCCGGAGATTATTACTTTGATTGTTAATTGAGGACATTTCATTGGTAACAAGATTTATTTCATCATTTAGTGTCTCAGTTGAGGCTAATATTTCCTGGGTAGCAACAGCATGTTCTTCAGAGACTGACGATATATTTTCAAGCTGTTCCATAATTGCAGAAAAAGATGATGAAATTTTAAGTATCATATCATCTTCTTTTGCAACTCTGTCAGATATAGCCACAGCTGATTTTTCAAGATTTTCGAAACCTTCCATGACACCAACAATAACTTTATTTCCTTCCTCTACTGCATCTTTTCCATCAGAAACCTTTTCTAATGTTATAGCGGCGGCAGAAATAACAGACTTTATTATTTCAGATATATCATTGACAGTTTTTGCGCTCATTTCAGATAATTTTCTTATTTCATCAGCAACAACTGCAAAGCCTCTGCCCGTTTCCCCCGCTCTCGCCGCCTCGATAGCCGCATTTAAAGCCAATAAATTTGTTTGATCTGAAATTTGGGTTATGTTTGACAGAAAAGAGTTGATCTTTTCCATATCCTCATTCAGAAGTGATACAGTTGTATACGCCGCCCTTATGGCATCATCAACAGTATTGATCTGATGGGCCATTCGTTCTATTGTATGCGAATAATCCTGAACTATGGTTATCATTTTATTGGAATATTCCTTGGTATCATTGGATAATATTCTGACTTTCTCTACTTTATCAGTGGCATCATTGGTTTTTCTGAGAATTATTTCAGTACTCGAGGCATTTTCCCCAACACCTTTTGCTATTTCATTAACTGAATTTTTCATCTGTTCACTCATTTGTTTTATGTTTTTAATATATTTAAATGTTTGGGATATACTTTCATTTAATTCTGCAGTATTATTATCAATAACCTTCATGGTATCTTCGTATCTTCCAGTTTCATCAACAGTCTGTTTGAACTTTGTTCTTTATCCAAGGCAGACATAATATATTCATTTCCCCATTTGGTAAAAAAGAATATGATTATTAAAATTAAATCCATGCTCAACAGGGTTCTCATTAAATTCATAACCGAATATCCCGGACCCATTATCCCTTCCGGATCAAATAAATAAAATACAACAAGAAACAGATTAAGTAATATTGTATGTATAATTACCAGTTTAACCCTGAAATACAGAGCAATCATTGCAACTGAACCTATATAAACTATAAATATTGTCGTTATATATGTTCCCCGTTGAATAATACTATAGATTCCCGCTCCCACAACAACTGAAAGAGAGATAATTAATGCGGTGGCATTCTCATATTTATCAAACTTCAGGTTTATAAATACAGCCAAAGTTGAAACAAGTGCCGCTGAAAATGTACATATCATTACTCTTATGCCATAATCAATACCTAAAGTCAGAAAAGTCTGACCAGTTATAAGTAATGAAAGAAACCACAAAAGAGTTGTATTAAATTTATTCACTCTTTTTACATTAAATCTGAGCAAAACATTTTTACTCATTAAAAAAGCACCCCCTGTTAGACAATTTACCCAAAATAATTACAATAAAATCATTAAGCAGAAGAGATATCATTCAGACAATTTGCCGGACAATGAAATTTATAGCATTTAATTCATACAGGAGTATTGCGGAACTCATTTGGGGTCAGACCCAATCTTGAATGGAAGGCATTAATGAAATTGGACTCGCTGTTAAAGCCCACTTCGTAAGCAATTTCCTTTACCGATAAATCAGTTTTCTTCAAAAGGACTTTAGCATGGTCAATTCTTGTTTTTATTACATACTCATACGGGGAATACCCTGTTTCCTTTTTAAACAACCTCGAAAAATGATAAGGACTTACTTTCACACTCTCAGCCAGTTCCTTCAGTGTAACTCTTCTGTGGAAATTGGCATGTATATAAGTAATTGCATCCAACACCGGGTTTATACTTCTGGTTTGAGTTTCAGCACCGCTTGAAGCAAGTAAAAGTATCTCTGTGAGCATGCGATGTATATGACAGGACACCACAGCTTCAGGCAAAGGTTTATTATGCCTGTATCCTTCAAGAATCATTGAAAGACAGTGTGGGACTACTATAGAATCTTCCAAAGAAAGCACGTTGCCAGTACGACTATTTATAAGCTCAAAAAATTCCTTACTGCTGTTTCCGTCAAAATGGACCCACAAAGTATCCCATCCTGTCTTTGTGTAGTACAGGTGAGGTTTGTGACAATTAAGGATTACTACATCATTTGCATTGACCTGCCATGTTCTGTTTTCTGCAGACACAACCCCGCTGCCTTTTTTAATATACATAATCAGGTAACTGTGGTAAGTTTCACGCTCGACACGGTAGTTACCATCACAAAAAAACTCACCCGCACAGATAATATAGAAAAATATCGATCTGGCAATACTGCTGGGTGTATGAAAATAAATACTGGAATTGTTTAACACACCTTTTTCTATTATATACATTCTTTTCTCCGCCCATTTTAGTAGCAATATTTTTATATTTTAAAGCAAGCATTATTAATGTAATAGCACACTTATGATGATACAATATTCATATGAACGGCGCAAGATTTTTAAATGGAGGGAGAACAATGACACCAAGAGAAAGGCTGATAAGAACCATAAACCATCAGGAACCCGACAGATTAGTTGTAGATTTAGGCGCAACCTCACAGACAGGAATAAATGCAAGTACGCTTTATCAACTGAGAAAAGCGTTGGGACTCGAAGAAAGACCTGTCACTATTCAAGAGCCCGCTCAGCTTCTTGGAAGAGTAGATGAAGACTTGCTTCAGGCTTTGGAAATTGACGTAATAGGTCTCTGGGGTCCTATTAATACACTTGGTGTGAAAAACGAAAACTGGAAACGCTGGGATATGCCTGATGGCACACCAACTTTGATGGCAGGAGGAATGGAATTTTCCACCGATGAAAAGGGTGCAATTTATACTTATCCTCAAGGAGATAAATCAGTTCCTCCAAGCATGGTTATGCCGGCAGACGGTTACTTTTTTGATAATATTGACCGTGGTGGAGAATTTGATGAAGATGACCTTGATCCAATAAGAGATTTTGCAGACGACTTTTCAATTATAGATGATGAGACCGCCAAATACCTTGAGAGGGAATCCAAAAGACTTTACGAGGAGACCAATTTGGGAATTGTGGGAATGTTTGGCGGTGCTTCTTTCGGTGATGTGTTCAACTTGCCTGCCTGCTGGGTTAAAAAGAAGCCTCAGGGTATCAGAAAAATGGAAGACTGGCTGATGGCTCATGTTTTGTATCCCGACTATATCTATGAATTATTTGATTTCCAATCAGAAATTATATTAAGAAATCTCGAAATATATCGTCAGGCTGTTGGTGATAGGATTCAGGTAATCTGGATCAGCGGAACTGATTTCGGCACACAGAACGGGCCTTTTGTTTCC
>JAAYMA010000046.1 GCA_012521615.1 Clostridiaceae bacterium
ATGGTGACATAACTGCTTTGGAAAGATTGTATGAAGAATTCAGTTTACAGATTAAGGAGAAGTATGAGAAATGGTATAGGGTTGATTTTGGTGATGACAGTGGTATTTGCGAATGGACTGAATGGGCTTACATAATTCGTTGCCCTGAATGTGGTCACGAAATAGTTTTGTCTGAAGAAAATAAGATTACAAATGGAGTTTATAGATGTCCAAACGAACTTTGCCTTGGCCAAGATGGGGTAAGGAGAATTAATGGTATTCCTAACGGTAGCCTTCCGTTGCGGGTTAGGTATAGATCAGATAGAACTAACAAGACCGAAATACGCAGCATAGTGTCAGCTGGACAGGTTCTAAATTTCGACCAATTACTGGAGAAAGTAAATGAACTTAAGTTCCGACCCAACTTCGAAATTCCGCTTGATTGGGATCGTCAGCACGAGGATAAATTACAAGAACGTGGAGTCACTGAGTACCGACACTTTTTTACAGATAGGAACTATATAATAAACTGTTTGATATTCAATGACATAGTTGCACAGAAGTCTCAGTTGCCAAAGGACTTATACGAAATGCTTTATTTCCTGTTCAGTTCGTCATTGCGGTATACAAATAACATGACAAGGGTTACCCAAAACTGGGAAAATGGAAGGCCAACCTCAATGGACAAGCATGCTTTTTGGTTTCCTAATCAGTATGTGGAAACAAATGTGGTTGATGTAATGCGCCGAAGAGCGAAGAGCCTAATTTCAGGTGCCAAATATTCGAAAAGGACACTTCCAATTTCTTGTAAGGAGGTACATTCCTTTAAAGAGCTTCAACAACAAGGTGGTTATTTAGTACTGAATAGAAGCTCTACCAAATTGCCAATACCCGATAATTCAATAGATGTAATAATAACCGATCCTCCGTACGGGAGTAATGTCCAGTACGCAGAGTTATCAGTTGTATGGAATGCTTGGTATGAGATATTTGGCGGCTTAGACGACTATATTTTCAAGGATGAAGAGGCTGTCGTCAATAGGAAAGTAAAGGTTGAGGGAGCAAAGACTGAAGAGGATTACGAAGAACTTCTATACCATGTCTTTTTGGAGTGCAACAGAGTTCTAAAAGATGGCAGGTATCTGGTGTTTACTTTTAACAACAAAAATATTAAGGTATGGATAGCAATGATGAAAGCTGTTGCCAGAGCCGGGTTTTATTTAGCCGAGGACGGCGTAATATTTCAGGACTTCATTCAGTCATACAAAAATACGGCCCACTTGAGATATGCCGGTAACATTCATGGGGATTTCATTTATTCATTTGTTAAAGGCGAGGGACCTGTTTCGTTCGATTTTAATGGAGATTCGCTTCAACAGGTAATCGAGAATAGTATTGACTTGAAATTGGAACAACTTTACAAGAAACAAGAGCGTTATACTACTCCAGAGCTTTATCAACACGTATTTGCCGAGCTAACCTCAGTTTTAATGCAATATATAGCTCAGCACATCGATGTTGGCGAGGAAATACTCAACGCAGAAACGCTTTCTGGAGAGTATGTTGATAATCTGCTAAAGATGAAACTAGATTATCACGACGGCGAGTGGATTAAAAGGGGCAATGCTAGATGAGAGAGTTACTCCAAAACAGGCAAATTTACAGTAATCACGAGCTACAGGATTTCATCCTACAACTGGAAACAAGGTACAACGTTACGGATTTATCCGGTAAGTACAGTAACGCAGTCAACTTCTCGGAAAATCAAAATGTTCCATTTCACAAATGGTTTAGGTATCGCGAGGGGTTTTCTGGAAACCTAGTTAAGGAGCTGATAAGAGAGTCTGGTGCTTTAAAAGATGATGTCATAGTGGATCCTTTTAGTGGATCGGGGACCACTCCGGTTGTTGCAGCACTCGAAGGATATAGCGGTCTGGGGATAGATGTAAACCCACTAACTGTATATATTGCTAATGTGAAAATGAGGCAATTTACAAAAAAAGTGCTCCAAACGTGTAAGGAAATGTTAAATCATCTGCATACTCTACGGCCGCAGGAGGTTGGTAGATTTAGTGAAATAGAACGGTATTTTACGCCATCCAACTTTAGACAACTTAACGCATTGAGAGGATTCATCGATGAGATTGATGACGATGACGTTAAATCAATAATGTTAGTATCTTTTTTGTGCATTATTGAACCCTGTTCTAACCGGCGAAGAGAGGGGAACGGATTAAAGACTGTTATGACTAAAGTGCCTGATGTAATAGAGGCCTTTAAAATGAAAACTGTGGAAATAATCGGTGATTTGGAAACAACATATAACGAGCTGAGAGGCGAAGGAAAATGTATAGTAGATACAGCTACCGATTTACGCAGAATCTATGAAGAGCACATTCAATCCGAAGGAAGACGAGTTGGAACGATAATATTTTCGCCACCATATCCGAACTCATTTGATTATTTTGAGTCATACAAGTTGGAACTGGTGTTCGGAGGATTTACAGACAGTATTTCTGGCATCAATAAGTTGAGAGAGCGGGCGGTACGCTCTTTTATTAGTGGTAAACCGCAAAAAGATGCAAACAAGTACATTGAACTAATTGCAGAAGAGATCGAAACCTCGATTCCTAAAAAGGAAGCTGAAACAGGAAAGAAGGATTTTAGAACTCGAAAGGTTCCTAACATGCTAAGAGGCTATTTTTCTGATATGCAAGAGGTTCTAGAGCAGTGTAGTCTCGTATTGGAGACAGGAAGAAAGGTTTACATTGTTGTTGATCAATCTTCCTATGTGGGAGTAATAGTACCTACAGATTTATTGTTAGCCTATTTAGGTGAACAGGTTGGGTTTAGGGTAGAAAATATTACAGAATGCCGTAAGTCAAGAACATCAGCACAACAATTAAATCGGTTTCCCTACTTAAAGAATACCCTTAGAGAAAGTATCGTAGAGTTTGAGAAAAAGTGAAAACATGCCGCTTTGTTAAGCGGCATGTTTTTGATAAAGCTAGTGTCCCAACCAGTCTTGGAAAGTAGTGAAATACGGTGTTAGTCTATCATTGGGACATGTTTCTATAAGTGATGTCCTAGAGAGTAAATCCTCTATAAGGCTCGCTCCACCTTCGGCAAGTACTATGTTGGATGTACCTGGGGTGATTATGCCTGGCCACACCTCCAAGTGTCTCTTAAGGTAGTTGAACTGGTTGTACAGGGTAGTTCTGGAAGACCACATGTCAGTAAATTTGAAGGTTGTGTCGTATTTTTCGTTTAGCGCATTCAAAACTATCTTTTTGTTTGTTTCGCTTAAACTGTCAATTCGGGGATAGGTATCTCTCAAGTAAAAGATACGTTCACATGCGTCGGTGACCCCACGCTCTCCGAGATCCTTGGCGATAAATAAAGAGTAAGCGAATTCAAATTTGGACAAGGATTCAACTTGGGATAATATCTTAAGTGCGTAACGATATGGGAAGTACGGAAAATGCGTTATTATTGCTCGCTTGTGGAACTTAAGCAACTGTTCTTGAAGTATGGGAATTGCTTCATCAAATGTTGAACAATCAAACAGTCTTCGACCCACATCGGTAACGTAGAACTTATTTTCTCTCTGTATCAGAGCACCCATCTTCTCTGCGTGAGAGACATTATTGTTATCTACCTTAATAGCGGCGCGAGGCAAACCAATTTCAAAGGTTTCGTATTTTTCTAGCGTCGCTTGGATGCATGAACACCAATAAGAAGGAAGAGTATAATCCCCAATAGTTGTGAAATTCCCTCTTCTGACTCCAGACGCACGGGCTTCGGCTTCAAATTTAAATTCTGGGCTGATATTTGCAGGGTCGCGATTTACTTCCGCTACTCGCAGTAGTATCTTCTCAGCAATGTCGTCGATATTGAGCTCTTCTGATACCTCGATTATGAGAGGAACATCTTCCGAACCTTCATCCTCAACTTTTTTTCCAGTGGCTAGCTTTAGATTGAGCTTATCAATATAATCTGCCAAAATACGATCCTGGTCACGCAATGCTTGTACTACACTATGCAATGTGCTGAAGTTCTCGGGTTCTATGTCTTCAAAACTAGAAACGTCATCAGCAATAATAATGGGTATTATTATATAAGATACTTTTTCTGGATTATCGTCTACCGTACGCAGAGAACGTCCAACAGCTTGAATAATGTCAATAATTGAGTTTTTTGGATCAGCAAAATATACGGCGTCAATTATAGGGACATCGATACCTTCAGTGAGGCATCTAGCGTTGCTGATCACACCAAAGGGGGTAGCTACAAATTCGTCAAAAATGCGCTTGCGCTTTCCTGCTTGCATAGTTCCGTTAATGTGATCACAATACACATCGGCGGTCGCAATTTCTTTTGAAACGCCAGATATTACTTCGTCAAGGGGCGTTCCTTCCTCTGGTGAGATAAACTGCTGGGCGGTTCTAATATCGCGATGGTACGAAATAATTTTCTTAATCCCTAAATCATTCATTGTTTTCGCGAGTAGAACCTGTTTGAATAGGTTTTGTGAATCGACATTTCTGTTACCTACGTTTAGGAGGAGATCATTGTCGATTATGCTCTTTAACTCTTCCTCTTTTGTACAACAAACAACGATTTTGTAATCACTGATTATTTTTTTGTCTATTGCAGACCTAAAAGGTAATGAGGTAAAAGTAACGCCATACTGCTCGTAATTGTCCATTGAAAAAACTTCATAGTTATACTCCCTTGCTCTCCCAACAATTCGCGGATTCACGATTCTTTCTGTTGCAGTCATAAACAGCCTTTTTTGCGCTGGTATGAAACTGTCATTCATGCCCATGATGAACATTTGAGTGTCTTTTGTACCTGCCGTTCGGTGTGCTTCATCAAAAAAAGCGATATCGAACGTAAACCCTTCATTTCTTCCTAGTGCTGCAACAATGGCATCTAACGAGTGATAAGTTGAAAAGATTACTTTGTCCTTATCCGTTTGAAAATTTATAAAACGAGCGATTTTTTCTGAATCTGTAGTAACAGGGACATCGATATAAGATGCGTCAGGCTGAAATGAATCATCGTCGGCATGTTGCACATTAGCTACAGATGTATCGCTACATACACACAGGTAAATAAATGGTTCCTGTGCTTGGGGCATCCAGGCTTCTAATGTTTGCTTAATGAGCGCGAGATTTGGAACAACAAAAAGTACATTTTTGGCGGATAACTCTTCTTTAATCCATAATGCTGTAAGCGTTTTGCCTGTCCCACACGCTGCCAGCATCTTTCCCCGCCGTTCAGTTTGAAAACCTTCCAAGACTTCGTCAATCATTTTCTGCTGATGGGGTAAGGGAGTGTACCTTTCGTCTTCTTTTTCATAGACACCTGTAGTGGCAAAAATGTGTAGCCATTTAAAAAAATCGAGGTCCAGAGAGTTCAATTCATCTCGCAAAATGGTGAATTGACTTTTCTTTTTATAAGCCTGCTGTGGAAGTTCGTAGCAATTTGCAACTATACATCGTT
Source organism: Clostridiaceae bacterium (assembly GCA_012521615.1). Taxonomy (GTDB): domain Bacteria; phylum Bacillota; class Clostridia; order DSM-8532; family DSM-8532; genus DTU059. The sequence goes on from JAAYMA010000046.1 coordinate 5,488, forward strand.
CGTCAGCATGTTCTGATTCGGACCAAAAAGAAGTCAACTCATCGTATGAAGGAGCGGCCTGGCCACTTCTGAATTTTGCTTGGTAAGCAACGGTTGTCCCATCTTCTTTTACTATTAGACCATCTACTCCGCTATCACGACGTTCAAGCCTCACTCTCTCTCTCAGTTCGGGGGGAATCGACGATTCCATGTAAAGCTCCGCGATCTGATATATGTCCTTATAGTAGGTAAAATAGGCAAACACAAATTCCTCAAAGACCGTACCTTTTTCCTTCGGGCATTCAATCAGCTCAATAGAAGACTCGAGTTCCGCCCATGAAGTATATTTTTCGGAAAATAATATATGAAAGTTCATAAAAAACCCTCCTTGTAGAAAAAGGCATAAAGCCAACCCTCGGTGATGAAAATTTCTGCCTTGCTGTTCTATCTGTATAGGATTTCTATGTCATCATATGTAATGTCGAAGTATGGCAAACTGATAGAATTGATCTCCTTTAGTACATTTTCCTCATTAATGGTATATTTCCTTTCTTCGTAAGCGTCAATATCTCCACACCTTGACAACACCAAATGGATGATGCAGCTGGTGCCTCTTACCTAGGCAAATGAAAAACCTCCACGAGTTTGTGGAGGCGAAAGTATGGATTTGCTATTTGCTCTTAGGGGTTCTGCAG